>JAFKJW010000094.1 GCA_017305925.1 Hyphomicrobiales bacterium
CGCAAAGCGGCGCCAGCCGCGAATAAGAGTCGCCGGCGAAGATGCCGTGCACGACGGCGACGTCGGGACGGGCAAATCCGAGCGGGGGCAGCTTGCTTGCCGCCTCGATGAGGGTGTTGCCGGACGAAGCGATGTCGTCGACCAGAACGGGCTGCAACCCGTTCCATTGCGAAAGGTCCGGCAGCGCGATCTCGACGTCGCGGTCGCCATGCCGGATCTTCCGTAGCACCGCGTGCGGCGCCCCGATCCGCGCCGCGATCGCGGAAACCCACTGCTCGCTTTCCTCGTCCGGACCGATAATGAGCGGCTTGGCGACCGACGCGGCGATCCAATCGGCCAGGAGTGGCGCGGCATGAAGCGTTAGCGCCGGGATCTCATAGAGCGCGGAAAGCGCGGGATAGCGGTGCAGATGCGGATCGACGGTGACGAGCCTATCGAAGCTGGACGAAATCAGGCGTGCGAAGGTTCGCGAGGTGATGGCCTCGCCCGGCCGAAAGCGTCGATCCTGCCGCATATAGGCGAGATAGGGAGCGACCAAGGTGACCGTAACTGCGCCGAGCGACCGCGCCGCGTCAGCAAGAAAGACGAGCCGGAGGAAGCCGTCGTCAGGACGAGCGAGCGTCGAAACCAGCAGGACCGCCTTCCCCGCCACCTCCGTGGCGAGGCGCAGATAGGTTTCGCCATCGGGAAAGTTGCGCGTTTCGATTGCGCCCAGATCGCCGGCGCCGGCGTTCACAAGCGCTTGCGCAAAAGCCTCGTTGCCGGGAAGTGCAATGATGACGTGGGCGGACGTCTTCTGGGCGGGGGCAGTGGTCATTCTTCGTCTTTCGTCGTCTCGTCTCGGCCTGCATCAGGACGCGGGCGCGGCTTCATGATTTCTTGCGCAAAGGCGAAGACAGGCTCCCGATAAAGCCCGCGCGGTCGCCCGATTCTTTAATCGAGATTAAGTTCTCGCCGTTGTGTGCCGGCCCGGCCGACGCGTCTGAGCGGCAGGCACGCCTGAACGATGATGTCGAGATCGATCGGCGCCTGCGCGCCGGCGAGCTCAAATTCGCCGTCGATATCCCGCCCGGCTTCGGCCGCGACCTGTTGCAAGGCCATCGACCTGAAGTCGGCTTCTGGCTCGACGGCGGCAACACCTTCCCCGCCGAGACCGCGCGCGCCTACATCCTTGGCACGCTTCAGACCTATGCCGGCGAGGTCGCGCGCGCCGCCCGAAGCGCCAACGGGCTGCCGGCCGAAACGCCGCGGGTCGAGCCGCGCTTTCGCTACAATCAGGATTTCCGCTCCGTCTTCGCGATCACGCCGGGATCGATCATGTTGCTGCTGATCATCTTCCCGGCGATGCTGACGGCCCTCGGCGTCGTGCGGGAGAAGGAGATGGGGTCGATCGCGAATGTCTACGCGTCGCCGGCGACGGTCGGCGAGTATCTGCTGGGCAAGCAGCTGCCTTATGTCGCGATCGGCGTCCTGAGCTATCTCAGTTTGCTGGTCTTCGCCGGCGGCGTGCTCGGCGTCGTGCCAAAGGGCTCGCTGCTGGCGCTGTCGCTGGCAGCCTTCGTCTATGTCTTCGCCCCCACAGCTTTCGGGCGTCTGGTCTCGGCTTTCGTCTCCACGCAAGTAGCGGCGATATTCGGCACCTCCATCCTGACGGCCATGACCGCAGCGCATTATTCGGGGTTCCTGATCCCGGCCTCCTCACTCGCGGGGCCGGGGCGCATCATGGGGCTGTCCTTCCCGGCGCTGTGGTTCCAGACCATCAGCCTCGGGGTGTTCGCCAAGGGTCTCGACACGCCAGCCTTCGTCCGCGAGCTTCTCGTGCTGGCGGCGTTCGCGCTCGGGTTCCTGCTGCTGGCGCGGCTGTTGATCCGCAAGCAGGGGGCGTAGCGATGCGACGCTGGATCGAGAACGCCTTCCGTCTCGGCGTCAAGGAGTTCGCGAGCCTCTCGCGCGATGTGGTGATGGTGGTGCTGATCGCCTACGTCTTCACTTTCGCGGTCTATTCCGAGGCGACCGCGATGCGCACGGATGTCAACGATGCCAAGGTGGCCGTCATCGACGGCGATCGCTCGACGCTGTCGGGCCGGATCAAGGACGCGCTGCGACCTCCCTATTTTCGACCGGCGGTCGAAGTAGACCGTTCGAGCCTCGACGGCTTGATGGACAAGGGCGCTTTCACGTTCATTCTCGACATCCCGCATGGTCTGGAAGCCGACTTCCTGACCGGCCGCAACCCAGCCATCCAGGTCAATGTCGATGCCACCAGCATCTCACAGGCCGGCGTCGGCACGGCCTATATCCAGGAGATCGTCGCGCAGGAAACGACAAGTTTCCTCAAGCAGGCGCCGGCCGAGGCGCTGGCACCGGTCAATGCGGTTATCCGCGCCATGTTCAATCCCAACCTTGAAGCCATCAGCTTCACCGCAAGCATGGGCGTCATCAACAATGTCACCATCCTCGCCATCATTCTGGTGGGCGCCGCGGTGATGCGCGAGAGAGAGCATGGCACGATCGAGCATCTCCTGGTGATGCCGGTGAGCGCCAGCGAGATCATTGCCGGCAAGGTCTGGGCAAACGGATTGGTCATCCTCCTGGCAGCCGCGTTCTCCCTTCACGTCGTCGTCGAGGTGATCCTGCGCACCCCAATCGTCGGCTCGATCGAACTGTTCCTCGCAGGGACCGCGATCTATCTGTTCGCGGTCACCTCGCTAGGCATCCTGCTCGCCACGGTCGCGAACTCCATGCCGCAATTTGCGCTGCTCTCGATCCCGGTCTTCGTCCTGATGTTCCTGTTGTCCGGCTCGTTCACGCCGTTCGAGAGCATGCCGCGCGACCTGCAGGCCATCATGGACCTTTCACCGTCGACGCATTTCGTGCGCTTCGCGCAAGCGGCGCTCTACCGTGGCGCCGGCATCGATGTCGTTTGGCGCGATCTTCTCATCATGGCCGGGCTCGGCGCCGGCTTCGTGGCGATTGCCCTCTATCGCTTCAAGGCCATGCTCGCGCGCCAGTCGTGAAGACCGACTTCAGGCATGGTTTCAAAGGGTGGAGGCTTTCGCCCATTCGATCGGGACACGGCCCACGTTGATCTGGACGCACTCGAAGACGGTCCGTTGAAAATATGCTCGCGCGCGAGCCGTGAGCATCATGGTCAGGGCTGGCGCCAAGCAAGAGGGATTGCCCGCTTTCGCCTCGCCGGCAGCTATCGGCTTGCTCTCGATTCCGGCATGAGGAGCCGGGGCAGGCGGATACAGGCCAAGAGCGTTGCCAGGACGAGCAGTGCGGCGAGGAGGAAGCTCGCATCCGGCAGGATCGGCAGGTTGAACAGCGCGCCGCCTGCAACGGATCCCAAGGCCTGACCAAGGCTCGCGGCGGCGGTCATGCGGCCGAGCTGCGCGCCCTGGCTCGTCGGGATACCGAACGAGGCCCAGTAGGTCGCCACCGGAGACAGCATGCCGGCACTTGCCGCCACCAGCGCGACCGCAACCGACATCAAGACCGACGTACTGACGAGCGAGACGATGACCAGCCCGACAGCAAACGTCGCCAGACCGGGCGCAACGAACCAGCGCGTGAGCTCCGGCTTGATGAGAGGCGAAAATACCAAGGCCTGCACGACCGCCATGACCAGGCTGCACTCGGCGAACATGACGCCGATATGCGCGGCATCGAGACCGAGGACCTTTCCGCGTAGCGCCAGTCCGACTTCGAAGACGCCGATGGCGAGCGCCGTGACCAGTGCGATCGCCAGGAGCCGCAGCATGGCGCGCCGTTCGATCTGCGCGGCGTCGGCCGTCGCATCGAGGTTCTGACGGCGTCCCCCGGAGGGAAGCAGTATTACGACCAATACCGCTGCGACAACGGCCAGACCTGTCGCCGTGAGCAGGGACATCGCAAGAGAGCGATCAGGCGGGAGGGCCCAGAGTCTGCCAGCAACACGCACCGCCAGCGCACCGAGTAAAGGCCCGATGAAGAAACCGGCGGTGCCGGCGATATTGATTAGCGCGAAGCGATGGGCGCGCCACTCTTTCGAAGGCGCATGATCGCCGATGAGCGCATAGGCGACCGGGGTGATGGCGGCAGCGAAGAGCCCGGCGAGAAAACGGCCGAGATAGAGAAGCGGCAGGCTTTCGGTGACGGCGAAGAATGCGGTGGTCGCGGCGAAGCCCAGAAGACCGACCAGGATGATCGGCTTGCGACCGCATCGATCGGAGATCCGTCCCCAGACCGGAGCGCCGACGAAGATGGCGATAATATACGCACCCGTCAGCAACCCAGTATGCCATGACAGCGCCTGCGGCGTGCTCTTGCCGGCGATCTGCTCGATCAGGAAGGGCAGGATCGGCAAGGCGACGCCATAGCCAACCGTGATCGCAAACATTGCGACGAGCACGGTCGACAGTGCGCTCCAGCTCAAATGGGTCGCTTCAGCCGCGGCCATGCTGCTTCGAGCACGCGTCCAATCGGCGGCCCGATCGAACAGGCAAGGTCGACATCCGCATCTCTAGAGACACAAAGGGCTGGCCCGATCCGACCCAAACGCGAAACCAGTCCGCACAGGTCGTGATCAGGGGTGCGAGCAACGTTGGCACCGATTTCGGCTTGGAGATCGAACGTTGATGGGGTTGCTTCGTCATCATCGTTCCCTCGCTCTAGACGCCGCTTGCAAGAGCTAGGCGATGGTCAGATTTGTATCTTTAATCCGCATCAAGTTTTGCGATGATCTCGTAGTAAGAGATATCCGGATCGGCGGGGCAGCGTCAGTCGTGAGAAACTGGGTTGCGCTCCGCCGGGATCGCAAAACGTCGGCGCTACCGACTGGCCTAATGGCTGTAGAGCCGCCGAAACAGCAGCTCCTGCGCGCCGTCGCGCGCCTCGCGGGCGATTTCGATGGTGGTTTCCGTCTGCTTGCTGAGGGCGCGTTCGGCGGATCGCATCGGGTTGTCGGGGGACACCGGCATCCGCTTCGAGCGGACCTCGTCGGCGAGGCGCGCGATGACATGCATCCACGGTGAAAACTTTTCCGACAGCAGGTAGCGGCTGGTTCGCATCGGATGGAGCCATCGCAGCGCCTCGGCCGACCATGGCGTGGCCATGGCCTGGACCCACGGGCTGACGAAGTTGCTGTAGAGCGTTTCATTCGCCTGCGACAATTGCCGCACGCGTTCAAAGGCCTTGCGCGGATTGTCGAAGGCCAGGTCTTCGACGCGTCGCTCTTCGAACGCGACGCTGTATTGCGGTTTGCGGCAGTCGGGATCGTTGGTCGGGTTGGAGATCTTCATCTCGTACAGGCCGGGCGCGAGGTTTCCGACCTCATCGAGGCTTTCCAGAATGGCGCGGTGCTCCAGGCGCGCGACCGACGCCGAAACGAAGATGCCGAGGTGGCCGATGCGAGGATCGGTCATGAAGACGATCCTCTGGCCTGCTTCCTTCAAGGCATCGGTGGTCTTGTAGACGGCTTTAAGCCAAGCCAGGGCCTGATGGGGCGGCGTGATGTTGTCGCCATACGAGGCAAAGATCACCAACGGGCTCTTGAGACCGCGCAAATCGATTTTCACTTCGTCGCCGAGGTCGAGCGTGCCTTGCTCGAGCTCGTTGCCGATGAAGAGATGGTCGACGATCTCGACCATCTCCTCCCGGCTGAAGCTGTACCAGGCGTTCCACCAACGCTCGAACTCGAGGAACCGCTCCTCTTCGCGATCGACGTCGAGGTAGAGGTTTGCGTATTTGTCCCAGATCGCCGCCTCGGGCTTCAGCGTTTCGAAGTTCTGGACGAGCCAGGCGCCGTCGAAACGGCCGTCTCCGAGATCGCCAACGAAATGGGTGAGCCAGCTTCCACCAAGCAGGCCGCCAGCGAGGCGCATCGGATTTGCTCCCGACTCTCCTGCCCAATAGGAGAGGGGCGAACCATTGAGAACGATGGGACCGACAGGCGCCCGGCAATGGATCGCGACCAGCATGGCGGCCCAACCGGCTTGGCAATTTCCGTAAAGCACGGGCTTTTTGCCGGGGTGTCTTGCGATCACCTCGTCAACGAAACGATGCATCGCGTGCAGGACATCGACGAGCCTTTGGTGGGGGCTCGGCGCTGGAAAGAAGCTGACGAAGTAGACCGGAAACCCCTCATGCAGAGCGATGCCGATTTCGGATTCGCGCTTGAAGCCGCCGATACCGGGCCCGTGCCCGGCGCGTGGATCCATGATGATGACAGGGGGCTTGGTGTCGTCGACGCACGCATCCGCGTGCTCGGTGCCGGCGGTCGTGATCCGCAGTAGCGCATAATTCGCCGGGCGTTCGAAGCGTCTCGCATCGAGCAGCATTTCATACTGGAAGGTAAGCACTGGCGGCATGCCGGCCTCCTCGTGCTCCAGCATGATGTTTGCCCGCTTTCGCAAGACGTCCCAGAACAGAATCGATCGTTGCCAGGCGTCGATCGAATAGGCCCATATTCCCGCAGGATCGAACGGCGTGCCGGCCGCTGGCGCTGACGGTGCCGGGTCGCTCCGGTCAGCGGATGGGGACAGCAATGCGGGAAGCGGCGCCGTCCCGGCGTGGGTCACTGGCGCGCTTTGCTGGCGTTCCGCAGGGGTAGTGACCGGCATCGGAGGCTCCTCTGAAATGTCGCGTTCCGCACGCGCCCCCGATCTCACACGACGCTGAGCTTCTCGTCCTTGACGGACGTTAAAGACTCCGCCGGTTGCGCGCCGCGGTCCCGCCTTTTCAGTCCGCGCGTTTGCTGGGGCCGAGCGTTGGCCCGTCCCCTCCGGTTGCGCCAGATTGATGGGCGAGAGACCAGCCATCCCTCTCGGACACCGGTCTGCCGAAGTCCCTTACCCGTGCCTGCGGTAGAAGCGCAGGAATTGCGCATTGATCGCCACGATGATCGTGCTCGCCGACATGAAGACAGCAGCCACTGCCGGCGTCATCAGGAAGCCCGTGCCGAAGGTAATGCCGGCGGCCATCGGGATCGCCACCGTGTTGTAACCCGTCGCCCAGATGAGGTTCTGCACCATCTTGCGATAAGTGGCCCGAGACAGACCAAGGATGGCCGCGACGTCCCGCGGATCGCTCTTGACCAGCACGACATCCGCCGACTCGACGGCGACGTCAGTGCCGGCGCCGATGGCGACGCCGAGGTCCGCCTGAACGAGGGCCGGCGCGTCGTTGACGCCATCGCCGACCATCGCCACCGAAAGCCCGCGAGCCTGCAGCTCCTTGATCTTGTCCGACTTCTGGTCGGGCAGGACCTCCGCGAAATACTCGGCGATGCCGAGTTCCTTCGACACGCTTTCGGCGACGCCCTTCGCATCGCCGGTCAACATGACCGGCTTGATGCCAAGCCGCGTCAGCTCGGCGATCGCGTCCTTGGATTCCGGCCGGACGATGTCGGCGAGGGCGAAGAGCGCACGGGGTTCGCCATCGCGCAGCAGCGCCACTACGGTCTTGCCCTGGGCCTCCAGCTGCTTGAGCTTCTCGTTGGTGATGGGCTTGCTTTGCCGGGCGAGATGGCCGGGGCTGACAATACGGATGTCCTGGCCATCGACCTTGGCGACGATGCCCTCGCCCGTGATGTTGCTCACCTCGCTGGCCTTCGGAATGGTCAGATTCCTGCGCTTGGCCTCGGCGACGATGCCGTGAGCGATGGGATGTTCGGACTGGTTTTCGGCTGCCGCGGCAAAAGCGAGTTCCGCGTTTTCGTCGCCGCCTGCCAGCAGCACGATGTCGCTGACCCCGAAACGTCCTTCCGTCAGCGTGCCGGTCTTGTCGAGCACGACAGCGTCGAGATTGCGCGCCCGTTCGAACGCCGCCCGATCGCGGATCAGAAGGCCATTGCTGGCGCTGAGCGATGTGCTGACGGCGACCACGAGAGGAACGGCAAGGCCAAGCGCGTGCGGGCACGCCACGACCATGACGGTGACCATGCGCTCAAGCGCGAATTCGAGCGGCGCGCCAAGCCAGAACCACCAGACGAACAGCGTTCCGAAGCCGACGGCCAGAGCGATGTAGGTCAGCCAGGCCGCCGCCCTGTTGGCGATGTCCTGCGTGCGCGAGCGCGTCGCCTGCGCCTTCTTCACGAGATCGATGACCTGGGCGAGATAGGTCGCATCGCCGGTCTTGGTCACCTTGATGGTGACGGCGTTTGCGCCATTGATCGCGCCGCCGATCGCCGTCGCACCGACCGTCTTGGTGACGGGACGCGATTCACCCGTCAGCATCGCCTCGTTGAAGCCTGACGATCCCTCGATGATCTCGCCGTCGACCGGCACCTTGGCCCCCGGACGAACGATGACATGATCGCCCGGCTTGAGTTCCGAAATCGGCACGTCATGCGTCGTGCCGTCGGCGTCGATGCGGGTGGCGCTATCGGGCAGGAGGCGCACCAGTTCTTCCAGTGCGCGCGAAGCGCCCATCACCGAGCGCATCTCAACCCAGTGGCCGAGCAGCATGATGGCAATGAGGGTGACGAGCTCCCAGTAAAACGCTTCGCCTGGGAAGCCAAAGGTCACCGCCGCCGAGAAGAAATAGGCGGCCGAGATCGCCATCGCGATCAGCATCATCATACCGGGCTGCCCTTTGCGCAGCTCGGAGAAGAAGCCAGTGAGGAAGGGCCACCCGCCGTAGAGATAGGCGATCGTCGAGAGCGCGAAGAGGACGAGACCGTCACCTCGGAAGGACAGGATGTCCGCCAGACCGAGGGAATGCCGGATCATCGGCGAGAGAAGCAGGACCGGAGGCGTCAGAACCAGGGTGACCCAGAACCGGCGGCGGAAGTCCGCGACCATGGCCCCGTGGTCATGACCGGCATGCTCCGAATGGCTGGATCCGGCCGCCGCGACGATCTTGGCGCCGCCATCACCGGCCTGCTGTAGCGCTTCAACGCCCGCGTGCTGATGGTGGTCGTGATGGGTGTGCGGTGAGCTCATTCTTCCTCGTCCGTCAGGTGGCCCGGCCTGAGGTTTGATAGGGCGGGGCGATAGAGTTCTGTGCCGCGCTGACCATAGATTGGAAGCGACAACGACCTGATCACAAACCTCGCCGCCGCGTGCCTCGAAATCTTTAATCCAGATCAAGTTCTGCCCGCGCGTCTGCGCGGCGCGTCGGTGACCAACTGAGATACGTCCGAAGCGCGACGTTTGGCAGGCATTTATGCGGATTTGATCAGGGTCCCGGCGTTGCCCTCGAGGATCGCACGGGCATCTTCCAACCGTCCAATGCCCGCTGCCCGGCCGTGCGTCTTGGCAAACTGACAGGCCGCCTCCACCTTCGGCCCCATGGAGCCGGGCGGGAATTGATACGCCGCGAGCTCGGCGGGTTGCGCCTGTCGAACGGGGCGTTGCTCCGGCGTGCCCCAGTCGAGATAGACGGCATCGACGTCCGTCAGCATGAGAAATGCGTCGGCAGTGAGGTCGGCGGCGAGGAGTCCGGCCGCCCGATCCTTGTCGATGACGGCCTCGATGCCTTGCAGAGTGCCGGACGGGTCGCGGACGACGGGAATGCCGCCGCCGCCCGCGCAAATCGTCACGACTTTCGCGGAGACCAGCATGCGGATCACCTCGATCTGGACGATCCGCTGGGGAAGTGGCGAGGCGACAACGCGACGCCACCGGCCGGGCGCTTCTTCAACCATGGGCCAGCCATGCGCCGTGCGGGCATTCTTGGCCTCGCGCGCGTCATACACTGGACCGATCGGCTTCTCGGGACGGCCGAATGCAGGGTCGTCGCGCGCCACCTCGATATGCGTCAGCAGCGTGGCAAGTCGGCTGGCGGGAGGAAGGACGTTGGCAAGTTCCTGCTCTATCATATAGCCAATCATGCCGATGCTCTCGGCGCTGATGACGTCGAGGGGATAAGGGGGCACCTCTTTCAACGCTGCGGCCTGGAGGGCGAGCAAACCGACTTGCGGGCCGCTTCCATGGGCCACGATAATATCGTGGTCGGTCGCAAGATCGGCCAGCGCCGCGGCCGCCTTCCTGACATTAGCGCGCTGAGCCTCGGCGCTCATCGGCTCGCCGCGCTTCAGAAGCGCATTACCCCCAAGCGCAACAACAAGGCGCATGGTCAGCCCCGCACAGGGCCGCGGACGCATGGGACGGGACGCGTTTCGGCATGGGCTTTCAAGGCACCGCTCTGGTCCCGTTCGATTGCCACGTCCGCACGCATCAAACGTCTGTCCTCTACGTCTTCACTCCCCGGCCGTCCATGAATCTCCACAACCATCGTCGCTGGCTCAAATTGCTCGAAACCCGATAACACGCACAAGGGTGGGCCGAATCTTCGGCCGGACGCTGATAGAACGGCCCAATGTCACGGTCGGGACGATGCCGATCCTTGATCGAAGTTAAGTTCGTCGACGCTGGCTCATTCTACTGTGAACGCCCCGTTGGAATCGCGTTCATCGCCGACCAGTGCTTGGGTCAGGACATCGGATGGCCGGGATGCTTTCGACGGAAACAGGTCGACGAGGACATGGCAATGCAGCCCAAGTTGAGAGCGATGGTGACTTTTGCGTTCCTGCTCGTGCCGACCATCGCCGTTGCGCAGCACGACGCTCACCATGACGGCGCAGCGACGGGTCAGCCCGCGCCGCCCGCGGCTGCGGCGCCATCGCAGCAATGCGCGCCGATGATGGGCATGATGAAGGGCATGATGGCCGAGCACATGTTGGCATGCATGGCGACGTTGCCAAACGCTTCGCAAGCCTACATGCGGGCGATGATGGGTATGCACACCCCGATGATGGAAGCGATGCAGGCAAAAGACCCGGATGTCGCGTTCGTCAAGGGCATGATCCCGCATCACCAGGCCGCCATCGACATGGCGCGGGCCGTCCTGGAATACGGATCAGATCAGCCGGCGAAAGCCTTCGCGCAGGACATCATCGCGAGCCAGCAGGCCGAAATCGATCGCATGCGCGCGTGGCTCAAGCAGCGTGGCGAATAGGTTGGGCGTGCCGGCGCGCGTGCGTTTCGAGACCGTCGCGCGTTCGGGATGGGGTCGTGATCGGAGAGAGCGAATGGTTGCTCGGATACGGCGGCGCTGCGCTGGTGTTCTGATCGCAATGATTCTCGCGCTTGGCCCTGCGCTCGCGGATGATGGCTATCGCAACGCGGACGGCTTGGCGATCTATCTCGGTATCGTGCCGGCGGCTGTCCTCCGCGGCCATCCGACGGCGCATGCGGAGAGCACGATGCACGGCGGCGCCGGAACAGCACGCCATCAGCAACATCTCGTGGTCGCGGTGTTCGATGAGCGATCAGGCGCGCGTGTGGAGAACGCCCAGGTGTCGGCCAGGATCGGCGGCCTGGGTCACGTCGGTGAACAATCCATTCGGCTTGATCCCATGAAGATCGCAAACACGATCACCTATGGAGGATTCATCGCTTTTCCTGGAAACGATCGCTATGACATTGTCGTCGACATAACCATTCCAGGCCGATCACGCCCGGTCTCGGTGACATTCTCCAGCGATCACATCCAATAAGGGCGGCCGTGAGTGCGCGATCCTGATCGACCAACGACACCTCTTTGGATGCGCCTGAATCAAACGGCGAAACACGACAGCTGTAACAATCTGCCATCGCGCTGCGAATTCGATAGGACGCCGGTCGCAGGCGCTTCGGCGGATCGATCGAACACCAACGTGACGACAAGTTGGCGTCGTTGAGGCCAGCTGTCGAGGTCCTGTGATCCGACACACGGCTGGAGGCGGCCTTGGCTTGGCAACGCGTGCGAACGGAAGAGCTGATCACCAGGCTGGTGGCGGATCTCAGGCCTCACCACGTCGAACGGCGCACCCGGGCGCGCAGGCTGTGGACGGTTGCTATTATCACGATCGCCTTGCCATAGCTGGCGCTGGCGCGGCCGCTTCGCGCTGACATCGCCTCTCAAATCACCGATCCAGTGTTCGTCGCTTCGGTCGCGACCTCGGCACTGATCTTTGTCACAGGCCTCCTGACAGTCCTCATGGTCCGCCGCCCAGGGCGCTCTCGGTTTTGGCTCTTCGCGCCGCTGGTCGCCTTCGGATCTTGGCTTGTCATGGAGTTTGGCAATGTCGCTTTCGACGTCTTCCGGGAGGGGTCGCGCGCCCTTGCCTTCGAGAGCAGCCCGCAATGTCCCCTCATCATCGGAACAATCGGCATTCCGCTATTCCTGGCCATCCTCAGCTTCAGTCGCGTCGGTCTCGTGATATGGAGAGGACCGATTGTCGTCGTCGCCGCTCTATCGAGCTTTTCCCTCCCGGCGACCATGCTCAATCTCTTTCACGGCCTCGAGACCAGCGCGATGGTGCTCCTTTGGCATCTCACTGCGGTGTTCGTCTTCACCAGCGCGGCCGCCTTCCTGTTCAAGCAGCGAATTCCGCGCATGCTGTACGATTGGCTCGCGTTGTGAGCAGTCGGCTGGAGCGGCAAAACAATCGATACGATCGGTAGCGTGCACGCCGCCATTGCTGATCGATGCACGGCGATTCAGCTGACCGTCGCGCAAGATGTCTCGTGGGGCGCTTCACACCCCTTCGTCGTAACGCTGACGGCCCGCAAGCGGCGCTCCTCCCGCTCGATGTAACCGCGCGTGAGGGGTACGGCGTCCTGCCGTCTGGCGACCTGGATTTGGAACACCATCATCCCTTGATAACGGAAGGCAAGCTCCGAGAGGCCGAGATAGTACTCCCACAATCGGGCGAAGCGCTCATCGAAGAGTTCGACCGCCTCAGCGCGGCGGGCGAGAAACCGCTCCCGCCAATGTCTGAGCGTTTCGGCGTAATGCAGGCGCAGGATCTCGATGTCGGTGACGATAAGCCCGGCGCGCTCGATCGCCGGCAACACCTCCGAAAGCGACGGAATGTACCCGCCGGGAAAGATGTACTTGGCGATCCACGGATTGGTGAATCCGGGCGCGTCCGAGCGGCCGATCGAGTGGAGGAGAAGCACGCCATCATCATCGAGCAGGTCGCGGCATTTCCGGAAAAACGCATCAAAGTGATTGACGCCGACATGTTCGAACATGCCCACGGACACGATCCGATCGAACCGTTCGCTGACGTCCCTGTAGTCCTGCGACCGAAAGTCGAGACGCTCGGGATCCGCAGCACTGGCGGCGCGCGCCTTGGCGAATTCGAGTTGTTCGGTCGACAAGGTGATCCCGGTCACATGCGCGTCGAAGGCTTCAGCCAGGTAGAGCGCAAGACCGCCCCAGCCGCAGCCGATGTCGAGAACACGCGCATCACGATTGGGAAGCAGCTTTGCCGCGATATGCCGCTTCTTGGCCTGTTGGGCCTCGTCCAATGACATGCCCGCGTGTTCGAAGTAGGCGCAGCTATACTGCATGTCCTCGTCGAGGAAGAGCTCGTAGAGCTTTCCGCTGAGATCATAGTGATGAGCGACGTTTCGCCTGGAACGCCCGCGTCCGTTCTTTTGCGCAAGCCGTCGGAGAACAAAGCGCAGGCCAGCCAGCATCTTGGTCGAGATCGGCGCCGCGCCATTGTGGTGTTGGGACAGAAGCAGCTCGAGGAGCTGGGTGATGGTGCCCTGTTCGATGATGAGGTCACCGTCGACGAAGGCTTCGCCAAGACGCAGCTCCGGGTCGAGCAGGACCCGCCGCTGCGCTGTCGCCGTTCTGAAGCGGACCTTGACGGCCAATCCGGCTCCGTCGCCGAAGGTCCTGGCGACGCCATTGGCCGTCGTTAGTGTGAGACTTCCAGATTTGACAAGACGACGAAGGGTTCTGAAAACAAGGGCATCCATGACCGGGCTTTCTCAGTCGATTGACGCGAAGCCCGACTAGAATGCGTGCGAACCGGCGGCAGACTTTAACGTGGATTGAATAGATGGCGCGGCGAGGTCATCGACGTGACGGCCGGTCGATAACCTCGACTGGCGATCACCCGCTCGCGTTGGCGCGCTGGCCAGACAGGCGCGGAATGAAGGCCGGTACGTCTCGCATATAGCGCGCATAGGCATCGCCGAACCCGGCCAGAGATTCGCGCTCTTCGTGCTTGGCAAGACGCCAATACATGAACACCAGGACTGGGAACATGGCGAGCGTGAGCAGCGTCGGCCATTGTAGCAGGAAGCCGAACATGACCAGCACGAAGCCGACATATTGCGGATGCCGAATTCGCGCGTAGATGCCCGTCGTTGCCAGCCTGTGCTGTCGTTGCGCTTGATAGAGCGCGTTCCAGCCGGCGGAGATCAAAATGAAGCCGCCGCCGATGAAGACAAAGCTGAGAATGTGGAACGGACCGAAATGGGGATTGGCGCGCCAGCCGAATAGCTCTTCGAGCAGGTGACCGGCGTCGTGCGAAAACCAATCGACACCTGGATAGCGCGATTGCAGCCATCCCGAAAGCAGATAGATCGTGAGGGGAAAGCCGTACATCTCGGTGAAGAGCGCGATAATGAAGGCGCTGAAGGCGCCGAACGAGCGCCAGTCCCGAGGGGTCGACGGCTTGAAAAAGCTGAACGCGAAGAAGGTGAAGACGATCGAGTTCAGGACAACAAGGGACCAGAGACCATAGGCCGGAATACTGTCGTGCATGGGCGCGCTCCGCTGAAATGATCAATGCTGATGTGGTGATTGACCAGGCGGGGATTGACCCGGAGGCGGCGGTGCGTCGGCTTCCCCGCCATGCCCGCCGTGGCCACCATGCTTTCCGTGCATGAACACGTGCAGGAGCGGGCAAGCAAGGATGAGGAGGAAGGGCAGCCAGCCCAAGAGATGCGCGCGATGTTCCGTGATCAGGTAGAAAGCGGCGATTGCCACGAAGCCGTAGAGCGCAATATTCGCCGCGCTAAAGCGGCTCGACCGTTGTTGTTGATGGTTCATGTGGTTGGTGTGCGGTTCCATGACGGCCTCGCCAGGTTAAATGACCTCGCCAAATGACGTTGGGCATAGTCCTTACCCGGAGGGTCGAAGGGCCGCTGCCGTGAGGAGTTTGGCAAATCGCGCTTCTGCTCACGGGCGAACGTTGGGCGCTCGCAGGGGGCGCGTCTTTAATCTCGGTTAAAGTGTTGCCGCCGCCGCCGGCGAGGCGCGAGGCTGACGCTAATGCCGGTCGGTCCGGCGCGGTCGACGCGGTCGGGCCCCCGTGACTGCCGGCGCGGATCGAGGGCGTCTCGCGCCGCGGGGTGATGTTTCCGCCGGAAGGTCGATATCTGCACCGTGTAGAGAAATCGCGGGCGGCAAGGCGTCGAATTCGCGCACCAGGCTTGCCACCGAGCGGGCGCACGATCCGACGCGAACGTCGATCCCGCATTCAACGAGGCGGTCGCGTTCGGCTGTCGCGATAAAGCCGCAGACGAGCCTCGTCGCTCCGCTCCCGAGGATGAGCGCGCAGATGGAATCATTGGTTCGCTCGCGGTTCGGCCGGAACTCTCGAACCGGCGTAAGCGGATCGATCAAGAGCAGGCCATCGCACTTGGCGAAGAACGGACTCAGCAGGGTTCTCTGTCGGCTGCGCGAGACGAGCAGCGCGACCCAGCGCGTTCGTTCTGCCGGCGTCGGGTCTATCGTTGGCATTTCCGATCCGCAGGACATGTCCTCATGCACTTTATGGGCATGGGCGATCAATTCGCACTTTAATCTCGATCAAACATGGATCGAACAGCGACGATGGCCATCTGGTTGCATCAGGATGGCACTGTGCGGGCGCAGACGCGGCGCGCAGGGCGCCCAACTCCTTGATCTGAGTCAATACTTATTTCCCCAGAGTGTGATGGGCTCTACCCATCGGCTTCTTTCGTGGCGTCCGTGGGGTATAGTTTCCCTCGGCGCCTCAGGCGGCGCGAGCGACGACGGAAAGCCTGTAGGGGCGAGCCTATGCTCAGGGTGCTGGCACTGCTGATCTTCTGCACGGTGTCCTTGCTGACGCAAGGAGCGCCGGCGGAGGCTCATGCGGGCCATGCAAACCAAGTCCGGTCGCAGAGCCAGGCAAATTCGATTCAGCTTGTTCTCGTTCCGTCGTCGGATCAGGGCGGTTGCCCGCTCCACCACGGGCGCTGCTGCAAAAGCATGTGCGCCATGTGCTATCTGCCGATGCCGCCTCAGCACGAGGGATTCGTGGCCATTCGGCTGGAATCCTCGACTTTGCTGCCGTCGCGCGAGGATCTCGCGCGGCCCATCCTGCTTGGCAGAGACCCTCCCATACCGCGTCTTCGTGATCTCTGACGGTCCTCCAGCCAGCGTATAGCCCGTTGTTTCGTCCGGGGACGCGCGTCTGAGTCTGGCGGCGCCGCACTGAGTGCCCCCGCGCGCGGTCGCCGGCGGTCATCAGGGACATTTCTCAACGAAGGATTGACGGGTTGCGTGAGCAGCCGCCGGAACGGGCTCGGCGCCCGGGAGGTGTAATGTGAGCTTGGATCGAGCGTCTTTAACAGAAAAGGCAGCCCGGTCGCTCCGCCGCGACGATTGGGGAACCGTCGAGCGCGAGCGGAATGGACTGGTCGTACGTGAGTTGTCATTGGCCGACGCGAGCCGCTGGGGCTGCGCGCGGGGCGATGAGTTGATCCGGCGCCGCGGGCGCCGTCAGGAAGGACAAAACGACGCGCCGCAGGGCGCGGCGGCCGGCGCGGCGTCGCCGCTCGAGCAGCATCGGCTGATCCCGCGATATCACTCCGGCGACCGCAAGATCGAAGCGGGCCGCGACCTGTTCAGCATAGGCTGGACGGGAAAATCGGTATTCAACCTCCTTGACGGTTGGGTGGCGGTCTACACGCTTCTCGAGGACGGCCGGCGGCAGATCGTCCAGTTCGCGCTGCCGGGCGCAATCCTGGGTATTCTGCCGTCGAGGCGCGGGCCGGCGACGGTCGGCGCACAAGCCCTGACCGATGTGACGGTTTCGGTGATACCGGCATCCGTCCTGACTTCGCAGGCGCGCACCGATCCAGAAACTTGCCTGCGGCTGGTTCGGTCTCTGGCCCGCGATTGCAATCTGGCATTCGACCACCTGACCAGCGTTGGGCGACGGTCGGCGCGCGAACGGGTGGCGCACCTGCTCCTCGAGCTCTTCACTCGCTACCGCGCGCAATGGCCGGGCAATCGTATCGAAGAAATGGCCTTGCCACTGACGCAAGAACAGATTGGTGACGCAACTGGCTTGACGTTCGTCCATGTGAACCGAGTCCTGAGCGCGATGCGCAAGGAGGGGATCGTGCAATTTCAGTATCGCAAATTGCGAATATTGGACCCGGATCGACTAATAGAGGTTGCGGGTGTCGACCCGGAAACGGCGGCGGGCTGGCTTGAACGACGGCCATGGACGTAGTGTCTTCTGACCGTGGTGTCTCTCATCGAGGCGACACCATAGGCACCGTTGGCTCGTGCGGTTGAGACGGCACCTCGACCCCCGACGCGGTCAACACCGACGCGCGCCCGCCGGTGGGACGCCGACGGCGTCGGATTGCGCCTGCGAACCGAGCCGGAATCAATCAGCTCCCGATCACGGATCAACGCCTTCGGCCGAAGAAGGGCCGGGACTGCGAAGAGGGCGGTACCGATAAGGGCGGCCGAAAAGACGGCCAGAACTGAGAGTGCCAAGTTACGAGGCCTTCCATCGTCGACGATGATCATGATCGCAATCTGCCAAGCGAACGAGCGGGCGGCCGTATACTGGAATAATCATGACGCGATCAGGATGGCCGCTCCTTAATCGAGATTAAAGATGCCCCGCAAGCGGTACGTCAGAACTGCTTTGGACACGGCGGAGGATAGCGGCGAAGCAACTTCAAGCCGAGCACTGCCAATGCCTCGTGTCAGGCCCCAAAGCAGGAGTGATCGAAATGAGCGCCTCATCTGTCGACGAAATCAAGACAAGAAGCTCCAAGCCTTCGCCGGCGAATGCCTCGTCCTGTTGCGGCGGCGATGCGAAGGCGCAGGCTGCAGGGCATCCGCACGCCCACGGTTCCTGCGCGAGTGAGGACCACGCGGCCACGCATTCGACGACGACGACTGGGGCTGGCAGTCAGAGCCATTCCAGTGCCGGTCATCATCGGAAGACGTCTGGCTGTTGCGGCGGCTGAGCCATCGGGCGGTTGAGGGTGACGATAAGTCGTGATTGGCGACGTGCGGCGACGCGATTTTCGAACGCTCGTCGGCGAACTACGCCGCCCTCGATCGACCGGTCTCCCTCGGCGCCGGCCACGCTTGGGATGGACGATGGCCAAGCGCACGAATGTCCTCTCCACCCTGACGTCCTTCAGACCGTCCGAGCAGCCGCGATCGCGGCGTGTGCGACATACCTCCACGACAGGATTTGCAGATGAGCAAGAACGACAAGAAAGATAAAAAAGAAAAGCGCGAAGCTGGACGAAAAACACTTCACGATCTCCAGGTCGATCTGTCGCGATTGCAAAAACACCTCATAAAGTCGGGCAAGAAGGTTCTGGTGATTTTCGAAGGACGAGACGCCTCGGGCAAAGATGGAACGATCAAACGGATCGTCGAGCATCTTAGTCCACGGGAGACCCGCGTCGTCGCGCTCGGCACGCCATCTGACCGCGATCAGAAGTCCTGGTATTTCCAGCGTTGGGTGCCGCATTTACCGGCGAGCGGGGAAATCGTTCTGTTCAATCGCAGTTGGTACAATCGCGCCGGCGTCGAGCGAGTGATGGGGTTTTGCAGCAATGAGGAATATGATGAATTCCTGACCACAGCGCCGATGTTCGAGCAGCTCCTGGCCCATTGCGGCATTACAATCCACAAATACTATCTGGATATCTCGCGAACCGAACAAAAGAGTCGCCTGAGGGATCGCCGAGACGATCCCTTGAAGCAGTGGAAGCTCAGCCCCATTGACGAAGCAGCAACTAAGCGCTGGGCCGACTACAGTGCTGCCCGGAACGAGATGCTGGCTCGAACGCACACGCCATTTGCGCCATGGACTGTGGTTCGCGCGGATGACAAATCAGAGGCGCGGCTCAACGTCATAAGAGATCTTCTGACCCGCCATGAATTCGGAGGCAAGGACCGTGTTCGCGACCTGCCTGATCCGAATGTCGTATTCCCGTTCGACAACGCGGCGTTGGCAAACGGCCAGATTGCGGAATGACGCGTCGGTCACAGAATTTCTCACCCTCACCCACGCGTCGGCAAGACAGAGCATGATCCGCGCAGTTTACCTCTCGAGGATGCTCCAATGATGGACCACTCTTCTATGATGATCGGCTATTGGTCACCTTGGCACTGGGTCGCTTTTTTCTTGTTTGCCGGCGTTGTGATTTATCCAATCGGGCGCATTTTGGCTCGGCTCGGATATTCGCCATTCTGGTCGATCCTTGCTTTCGTGCCGATAGCCAACCTGGTGGGCCTCTGGATCGTCGCGCTAGCAGAGTGGCCGCGGAACACGCCGAATTCTCACTGACGCCTGCCTTCCATCGGTTTCACACGCCCAAGCTCCGAAAAGAAGACCGGGTGAGGGGTTCAGGGATTGCTCTTGGCCGTGGCTTTGGCGAACGCCTCGCGAGCCTGCTCGGCCTTTTCGCAATGGCAATCCAAGAACCCGTGCACCGGGCAAGTCTGACACATCTCCTCGAGACGTTTGCGCAGCGCCTGACGGCCGCGATGCAGGCGAACGGTGACATTGTTCATCGACGTCCCCAAGCTCGCCGCCAGGCGCTCACGCGGCTCCCCAAGGATATCAGCACGCCAGATGATATCGGCATACTCAGCTTTCAATGTCGGTAATAGGCGGTATAGGCAGTTGCAGATTGCCGCATCCAGCTCTTCATCGACGGGCTGGTTTTCGACTTCCGTCTGGTCGATCTCGATCTCGCGTCGACGTCGCCGCGCCGCTTGTCGTTGATAGTCGACAATTGTCGTCCCCAGGATGCGGCTAAGCCAACCGCGCACCATTCGGACATCATGAAGCTGCGACGCTCGTTCCAGTGCCCGCAGGCAGAAGCGTTGCAGGACCTCATCTGCCGCATCCCGATCGCCGAGGCGGCGTTGGAGGAACTGAAGTATCTGTTTCTGCGCCTCGACCAGGGCGCTTTGCACCGCGCTGTCAAGATGCTTCACGGCTTCATCATCCATGATGCCACCGGGCGCTGCCTCGTTGTCTTGCGGGCTGTCTGGCACGACCCTCCATGCTCCTGTTTAAGATGCGCGTGACGCGCACGGCACACTGGCAGCAGACGACGGCAAGTCTTTAACCCAGATCAAGGTCTGCACTTGCTATCTCCCGCGCGCGATGCTTAGATAATCGTCTCAGCAACGGCATCATCCGCGTTGCTGCTTATGGCCGCTCGCCCACGAACTGCGCGTCGGCATTTTGCACTTCCCCTCAAATCGAAATTGCAATGGATGTTTGTGCCCATACAACATGGGCAGACAGCATGCGCAACTCGGCCTTGTCTACATCGCCGAGGAGTTCAGCATGCTTATGGTCATCCCCGGCTCGGACGTCAGTCGCCACAGCGCCCTGATGACCCGCGCCCACCGCTTTCGTCATAATATCTTCGTCGGGGAGAAGGGCTGGGAGGAACTGCGTCAGCCCGACGGTTGTGAGCGTGACCGGTTCGACGACGCGCACGCCGTTCATCATATATGTCTGCGCGGTGAAGAGATTGTCGGTTATCAGCGCTTGTTGCCGACCACCCGTCCGCACCTGCTGACGGACGTGCTGACGGGTCTCTGCCGGCGCGCACCTCCGCGTGGTCCGCGCGTCTTCGAGTGGACGCGCTTTTGTGTGGCGCAGAGTCACCGCGAAACGCGACCGCTGTCAGGCGAAATGAGAAATTGACCCCCGAACGAAACGAAGAACTGACCCCTCGTTTTTGAGAGGATCAGTAGATGCACGATGAATTTCCATCGAACCTCGCATTGTCGAAAACAGTGCGAGTTGAGGA
>JAFKJW010000095.1 GCA_017305925.1 Hyphomicrobiales bacterium
TAGCGTCCGGCGCGTAAATGGGCCGACAATTCGCGCCCGACCCGTTCCAGCCAGCTCCGGGAGTCGCTCTTGGAAACGGTCAAAGTCGCGTTGGTAATTCTCATTATTTTGGCTCCCCCTCCCGTGCCTGGCGGCCGGGATTTAACTCAACCTGCCCCTTGCGGGACCTCGAGTGCGTGTAACGCGGGGCAACGGGATGTTTTGTCTTATCGGTAGTGCCCGGGGCCCGGCTACTGCGGCCATTATACCCGCAAACGGGACAGTTTCGACGCGTTGCGTTGGGATCGGTGGGATGCGACCGCAGCCGCTCCGACGGGGGGATTGCGTCACACCGCAGTAGCCATTGGCCGATGCATTCTCCCCGCGAGCTGAAGGCGTCCGGGGGCTACGTGCGAGTCTACGTACGTTGTCGCGTAGGTGTGCAAGCGATGTAAGTGACGTCGTGCTTCAACACCCGTAATTTTTTTGGCCGTTCAATAATTGTCTCAAATGACCGATTTTGTAGTGCTCACAGAACCAACACGGGGTGTTCAAATAGCCTCCACGAGCGTGTAGACTTTCACAGGAGCAAGGCGATGGCCGTGACCATCATGCGCACGATCGGATCGGTGCGGATCTTGTCCCAGGCGCCCGACAGCGTCATCAGGCCGTTGATCATGCCGCCCCAGGAGGGCATCCAAAGCATGATGGAAAACACCATGCCGAGCGTCTGCGCCCAGTCGGGCACGGCCGTGTAGTGCAGGTGGTGCGGGCCGGCCCAGATGTAGAGGAAGATGATCGACCAGAAGTGGACGATGGACAGGCGGTAGGAATAGATCGGCCGGTTCACCTGCTTCGGCACGAAGTAGTACATCATCGCGAGGAAGGGAATGGTCAGGAAGAACGCCACCGCGTTGTGGCCGTACCACCATTGCGTGACCGCGTCCTGCACGCCCGAAAAAGCGGAATAGCTCTTGGAGCCGGCGATGGACACCGGTATCGCCAGGTTGTTGATCACATGCAGCATCGCGATGGTGATGATGAAGGACAGGTAGAACCAGTTCGCGACGTAGATGTGCGGCTCCTTGCGCTTGAGGAGCGTGCCGAGGAACACGATGAGATAGACCACCCAGACGATGGTCAGCCAGAGGTCGACATACCATTCCGGCTCGGCATATTCGCGGCTCTGCGTGATGCCGAGCAGGTAGCCGGTCGCCGCCATGACGATGAACAGGTTGTAGCCCCAGAAGACGAACCAGGCCATGTCGCCGCCGAACAGGCGCGCGCGCGTCGTGCGCTGGACGACATAGAAGGACGTCGCGATCAGCGCATTGCCGCCGAAGGCGAAAATGACGGCCGAGGTGTGCAGCGGGCGCATCCGGCCGAAATTGAACCACGGCGCGATGTTGAGGTCGGGAAAGGCGAGCTGCGCGGCGACGACCACGCCGACCAGGAGGCCGACCACGCCCCAGAAGATCGTCGCGATCGAACCGTAGCGGATCGGCTCGTCCATATAGGCCTCGGGGTCGACGGGCGCGTCGGCGGCGAAGCTCGTCCGCCTGAGCAGGATCAGGCCGGAGACCGTGAGCACGAAGAACAGGATCCACATGTGCTGTCGGAACGGCTCGTCGGCTGCGAACGCCGCGCCCATCAACGCCAGAAAGGCGAACAGGCCGATGCCAACGATCCAGGCGCCGTATTTCATTGCCGTCCCCACGCTCGGAGTATCACTCGTGCGCCATCTAGGCGGCCTGCGTCGAAGCCGCTTTGATCCAGATCAAATTCGGGTGGGCCCGCTTGCCGTATTGGATCCGTCCTGGAGGTCGGGATGGTGACGCCTGGCGACGGGAGAAACGATTCGAAGGACACTTGCGCCGACACTTGCGCCGTCGCGGCGGGATGTGATTTCGGTTTCGGGGCGCTCTGCGTGCGGATCGCGCTGCTGCATGGCGAGAAGGCCGATCTGTGCGACCAGCTCGAGGCCATTGCGGACAGCCTGCCGAACTGCGTCGACCGCTGGACGTGCCTCGACGTCGCCGAACGGCTGGAAGCGCTGTTCCGGCTGGCGCACCGCTTCGAGGAGGACGTCCTCTTTCCCGCCTTCGTCGAGGGTGGGCAGCGGGCGGCGCGGCTGGCCACGATCGACCGTCTGAAACTCGAGCATGTGCACGACGAGAGCGCCGCCGCCGAGATCGCCGAGGAGCTCCAGCGGATCGGCAATGGCGGCGCCATATCGAATCCGGAGGCGCTGGGCTTCATGCTGCGCGCTTTCTTCGACACGGTGCGCCGCCACATGGCCTTCGAGCGCGAGCACATGTTTCCGCCCGAGTGGATGCAGCCCGTCCGCTGAGCCGGTTTCGTTCTTCCGGATGTTTGATCGAGGTCAAGGACGGATGCCCGCGGGGCTGGCATTGCTCGCCGTCATCCGGAGCCAGGCCATGAATGCATATTCGGGCAACATTCTCGGCGAGAACGTGCCGCGTTATACGAGCTATCCGACCGCCCCGCATTTCCATGCCGGGGTCGGCGAGGCGCAGGCGAGGGAATGGGTGGCCCGGCTTGGCCCGGGCGATGCCGTATCGCTCTATGTGCACGTCCCCTATTGCGACAAGCTCTGCTGGTTCTGCGCGTGCCACACCAAGCACACGCTCCGCTACGAGCCGGTCGCTGCCTTCCTGAAGGCGCTGCGCGCCGAGATCGCGCTCGTCGCGCCGCTGCTGCCGCAGGAGGTCCGGCTGGATGCCATCCATTTCGGTGGCGGCTCTCCCACGCTGCTCCTTCCGGAGGATTTCGTGGCGCTGACGGCAGCCCTGCGTTCCGCGTTCCCGGCGGGCGACGGGGCGGCCCTCAGCGTCGAGATCGATCCCAACGACATGGACGAGGCAAGGCTCGACGCGCTGGCCGCCGCAGGGCTGGCGAGGGCGAGCATCGGCGTGCAGGACTTCGATCCCAGGGTCCAGCGCGCGATCAACCGCTTGCAGAGCTTCGAGCTGACGCGCACGGTCGTGGAGGGCGTGCGGGCGCGCGGCGCGACGTCCGTCAATCTCGACCTGCTGTACGGGCTGCCTCACCAGACCGTCGACAGCGTGGCCGAAACGGCGCGGCTTGCGCTGTCGCTGCGCCCCGAGCGCATCGCCCTGTTCGGCTATGCCCATGTCCCGTGGTTCAAGAAGCACCAGACGATGATCGACGAAGCCTCCCTGCCGGATGCCGCCGAGCGGCTGGCACAGTCGCAGGAGGCCGCTGCGCTCATCGTCGCGGCGGGATACCGGGCGATCGGCATCGACCATTTCGCGCTTCCCGGCGACAGGCTGGCGGAAGCCGCCCTGCACGGCCGGCTGAGGCGCAATTTCCAGGGCTACACCGACGACCAGTGCGAGACGCTGATCGGGCTGGGCCCGTCCTCGGTCAGCCGCTTCCGGCAGGGCTATGTGCAGAACGTCGCCGCGACCGGCGAATACGAGAAGACCGTGCTGGCCGGCCGCCTGCCGGCCGCGCGCGGCATCGCGCTGTCGCGCGAGGATGCGGCGGAGGCCTGGCTCATCGAGCGGCTGATGTGCGATTTCGGCTTTTCCGCCGAGGAACTGCTGCGCCGGTTCGGCGAGTACGGCCGCTCGCTTCTCGGCCAGGCGACGGATCTCGCCCGGCAGGAACCGGAGAGTCTGATGGAATGCGCCGGCCGCTTTAGCGTCCCGCCTGCGCGCCGGCCGCTCGTGCGCACCGTCGCCGCCCGGTTCGACCGGTATCTTCGCAAGGGCGCCGCACGACATTCCGCAGCCGTGTAGGGAACCCCTTTGCCGGGCGTGCGTTGCCGGGTCTGTGCAATGCTGCTACCCATGGGACAATGGAAGATCCGGCTGATATCGCGCGTTTCCCCTTCGACGCAGATGCCGGCGAGCGTCTGGCAGCGATCGTCGATTCCTCCTTCGACGCGATCGTCTCCAAGGATCTGAACAGCATCATCCGCACCTGGAACGCGGCGGCGGAAAAGCTGTTCGGCTATTCCGCCGAGGAAGCGATCGGCCAATCCGTGCTCATGCTCATTCCGGAGCACCTCAGGAGCGAGGAGGAGGAGATCGTCTCCCGCGTCCGCGCCGGCCAGCGGGTCGAGAGCTTCGAGACGGTGCGGCGCCGCAAGGACGGCTCCCTCATTGCCGTGTCGCTCACCATCTCGCCCGTCAGGAACGCGGCGGGCAAGATCATCGGCGCGTCCAAGATCGCCCGCGACATCACCCTGACGAAGGAAAACGAACGGCGCATCCGCATGCTGATGCGGGAGGTCAACCACCGCACGAAGAACCAGTTCGCGGTGATTCTCGCGATCATCCGCGAAACGCGAAAACGGTCGTCGACGCCGGAGGAATTCGAGCAGAAGGTCAGCGAGCGTATCATGGCGCTTTCCACCTCGCACGACCTGCTGGTGAGCGCGGAATGGTCGGGCGCGACGCTCTTCGATCTCGCGCAGGAGCATTTGCGGCCCTTCGGGCATGAGGACAAGGTGACGCTTACCGGGCCGCTGCTGACGCTCAATCCCAACAGTGTCCAGTATATCGGGATGGCCTTCCACGAACTGGCCACCAATTCGGCAAAATACGGTGCCCTGTCCTGCGAGTTCGGCCGTGCTGCGGTGACGTGGCAGGTGACGGATCCGGTGGGCGAAGAGAGGCGCTTCGAGATCGAATGGGACGAGACGTTCTCCACCGGCGCGATGGAGACGCCGCCGGAACGGCGGGGCGGCTTCGGAACCGTCGTTCTCCAGCGCGTCGCTCCGCAAGCCGTCGGGGGCACCTCGGCTCTCGAACGAACGCCCGGCCATGTGCGCTGGGCGCTTTCCGCGCCGCTTTCCGCGATCGTCGTCTCCAGCGTCGCGGACATCTAGGCATCGCGCCGAAAGGTGGATGCCGGTCCGGCAAAGGCGGCGCGAAAGGTCCGCATCGGTCGAGGAAGGGGTTGGCGTTCCGTGGAAACTTTAGGCTTGAAATAATCCCCGGGCCGTGAAATCTTTTTTGCATCGGCCCGGGTGCCGGGCCTAACCCCTGGCCTCGTTTGCCCTGCCGGGGAGGACAGGATGCTCGGACCGTCAGCGCATACCGATACGTTCACGCGCGACAATCTCCCGCCGCAGGATGAGTGGCCGGACCTGCTTCTCGACGGTTTCGATTACCCCGACTATCTGAACGCCGCCGTGGAGCTGACCGACCGGATGGTCGAGAAGGGTTTTGGCGACCGCACCGCCCTGATCGGCAACGGCCGCCGCCGCACCTACAAGGAACTGGCGGACTGGAGCAGCCGTATCGCCCATGCCCTGGTCGAGGACTACGGCGTCAGGCCGGGCAACCGGGTGCTGATCCGTTCCGCCAACAACCCCGCCATGGTCGCCTGCTGGCTGGCGGCGACCAAGGCGGGCGCCGTGGTGGTCAACACCATGCCCATGCTGCGCGCCGGAGAGCTTGCCAAGATCGTCGACAAGGCCGAGGTCGCCATCGCGCTTTGCGACACCCGCCTGATGGAGGAAATGGTTGTCTGCGCGAAGGCAAGCGGCTTCCTCAGGACGGTCATCGGCTTCGACGGCACGGCCAACCACGACGCCGAGCTCGATCGCGCCGCGCTCGGCAAGCCGGTCCGTTTCGAGGCGGTCCGGACGGGCCGCGACGACGTTGCCCTGCTCGGCTTCACCTCCGGGACGACCGGCGTGCCGAAGGCGACCATGCATTTCCATCGCGACCTGCTGATCATCGCCGACGCCTACGCGAAGGAGGTTCTGAAGGTGACGCCGGACGACGTCTTCGTCGGCTCGCCGCCTGGAGAGCGCGACGCCACCGAACATGATCGACATCATCGAAACCTACAAGGCAACGATCTCCTTCACCGCGCCGACGGCCTATCGTGCGATGCTGAAGGCGATGGACGACGGTGCGGACCTGTCGTCGCTGCGCGTCGCCGTCTCGGCCGGCGAAACCCTTCCGGGGCCGGTCTTCGAGGAATGGACGCGCAAGACCGGCAAGCCGATCCTCGACGGCATCGGCTCGACGGAAATGCTGCACATCTTCATTTCCAACCGTTTCGAGGACAGCAGGCCGGCCTGCACCGGCCGGCCGGTCGGCGGCTACGAGGCGAAGATCGTCGGCGACGACATGCAGGAAGTGCCGCGCGGCACGGTGGGACGGCTCGCGGTGCGCGGGCCGACGGGCTGCCGCTACATGGCCGACGAGCGGCAGCGCGATTATGTCCGCGCCGGCTGGAACCTGACCGGCGACAGCTTTTTCCAGGACGAGGACGGCTTCTTCCATTTCGCCGCGCGCTCCGACGACATGATCGTCAGCGCCGGCTACAACATAGCCGGGCCGGAGGTCGAGGCGGCGCTGATCGGCCATCCCGACGTTGCCGAGTGCGCGGTCATCGGCGCGCCGGATACGGAGCGCGGGGAGATCGTCGAGGCTTACGTCGTGCTGGCGGCTGGGGTGGCAGGCGATATGCTGACGGTGAAGCGCCTCCAGGACCACGTCAAGGCGACGATCGCGCCCTACAAATATCCGCGCTCGATCAAATTCGTCGATTCCCTGCCCAAGACCCAGACCGGGAAAATCCAGCGCTTCCGCCTGCGGACCGCCGGCTGACGCCACGTCTCTCGCATGAAGGACGGGCCGCCGGCCCCATGGTGCCGGGGATGCAGCGATTGTTGCGGATCCGCTGGGCCGAAAGACACCTGCCGCAAAAAATAGGACAGCGACGTTGTCTCTTCTTGCGGTGCTCCTGCCCATCTTTTATGCAGATGCCTCCTGCCGACCCAACCCTTCAGGAGTCATGATGTCCGAAGACAGCCTTCTTGGTCACGCGCTTGTCCGCCTGGACGAGGCCGCAACCCATCTCAACATCGACCCGGATGTGATCGAGAAGCTGAAATACGCGCGGGAAACCACGCAGGTGCGCCTGATGATCCGGATGGACGACGGCTCGCGGAAATCCTTCCTTGCCTGGCGATGCCGCTATGACGACACGCGCGGACCGACCAAGGGCGGCATCCGCTTCCATCCCGAGGCCACGGTCGACGAAGTGGAGACGCTGGCCTTCTGGATGACCTTCAAATGCGCGGTGATGAACCTGCCCTATGGCGGCGGCAAGGGCGCCGTCCAGGTCGACCCGCGCAAGCTGTCCAAGGCGGAGCTGGAGCGCCTGTCGCGCGCCTATATCCAGGCCTTCGCCCGCATCATCGGGCCCGACCGGGACATCCCCGCGCCGGACGTCTACACCAATTCGATGATCATGGGCTGGATGGCCGACGAGTACGCCCAGATCGTCGGGCAGGCGGAGCCGGCCGTCATCACCGGCAAGCCGATCGCGCTCGGCGGCTCGCTGGGGCGCGGCGATGCGACCGCGCGGGGCGGCTACTACCTCGTGCGCCATCTCGCGGAGGATCTCGGGCTCGGCAAGACGCTCCGCGTCGCCATCCAGGGCTTCGGCAATGCCGGCCAGCATGTAGCCCGGCTGCTCGCCGCGGACGGCCACAAGATCGTCGCCGTCTCGGATTCGGAAGGCGCTGTCCGCTCCGAGGCGGGGCTGCATGTGGACATGCTGCTCGACGCCAAGAACGGCGGCCATTCGGTGATCACGACGGCCGGCCAGGGCGGGCATGAGATCCTGCCGGCCGGCGATCTGGTCGGCGTCGACTGCGACCTGCTGGTGCCCGCCGCCCTGGAAAACATGGTCGACGCGAAGAACGCCGCATCCGTCAAGGCGAAGCTGGTGCTGGAGCTGGCCAACGGGCCGGTGACGGCCGAGGCCGACGAGATCCTGGCGAAGAAGGGCGTCGTGATCCTGCCCGACATCCTGGCGAATGCCGGCGGCGTCACCGTTTCCTATTTCGAGTGGGTGCAGAACCGGCAGGGCTATTACTGGACCGAGGAAGAGATCCACGACAGGCTGCGCAAGATCATGGAGCGGGAAGGCCGCGCCATCTGGAACGTCTCGATCACCAAGGGCGTGACCGTGCGCACGGCTGCCTACGTCCACGCGCTCGGCCGCCTTGCCGAAGCCATTGAGGCGCACGGCACGCAGAGCTTCTTCACGAGCTGAGGCGAATGGTTTTCCCTTCAGGGCGATCGCCGGACAGGGATGGCGTCCCTTCAAGCGATCGCCCTGCTTTTCTCTTCCGGTGCTTGACGCGGCGGAGCGACGGATTTCTACAGGATCGCGCAATCGGAAGGAATCACCCATGCTGAGCGCCGTCCCCCTGCTGATCGTTCCGTTCATCCTCTATAATGCCGGCCTGATTTTCCCCACGGACCAGGCAGACATCTGGAGCTCGCAGCTCTTCACCATGAACATGATGTCGGGCGGCCAATGGACCATGACGCTCGGGGACGCGCTGGTCGTGCTGACGCTGGTGCTGCTGTTCGTCGAGATCGTCAAGTCGACGCGCACCACCAACACCTCGCTTGCCGACCATCTGCTGTCCACCTTCGTGTTCATCGCCTATCTGGTCGAGTTCCTCCTGGTGCAGGGCGCCGCGCACCACATCTTCTTCACGCTGATGGTGATCACGCTGGTCGACGTGCTGGCAGGCTTCTCGGTGTCGCTGCGCGCCGCGGGGCGGGACGTGAATTTCAACTGAAGCATGATGCCGAAAAGTTGCAGACTTTTCGGAAAACATCATGCGACACAACAAACGGACGGAGCGAAATGTCCGATCCAAGGAACGGCATTTCGCTCTAGCCGATGTTCTGCCGCGGCTGGTATCGTGCCGCGGATCGCAGGGGAGTGAGGCAATGCGTGCTTTCGACCAGCCGGGCCGGTCTCCCGTCTATGCCGAAAACGGCATGGCGGCGACGTCGCATCCGCTGGCCACCGCGACCGCGCTTAGCGTGCTGCGCAGCGGCGGCAATGCGGTCGACGCGGCCATCGCCGCCTCCGCGACGCTCTGCACGGTCGAGCCGCACATGACGGGCATCGGAGGGGATTGCTTCGTCATCCTGGTCGAGCCGGACGGCAAGGTGTACGGGCTGAACGGCTCGGGCCGCGCGCCCGCCGCCGCGACGGCCGAAAAGTACCGCGCGCTGGGGCACGATGCCGTCCCCGAATTCGGCCCGCTCTCGATCACCGCGCCCGGCGCGATCAGGGCGTGGGAAGCGCTGCGCGACCGCTTTGGCACGCGCGGTTTCGATGCGCTGTTCGCCGACGCCGTCCGCTACGCCGAGGAGGGTTTCGCCATCCATCCGCGCGTGGCGCGCGACTGGGTGAATTGCGTGGAGGATCTGGCAAGGGACGAGGGCGGCCGGCTTCACTGCCTGGCCGACGGCGCCGCCCCCGCGCTCGGCGCCCGTTTCAGCACCCCTGCGTTCGGGGCCACGCTGCGCGCCATCGCGAAGGGCGGGGCGAATGCCTTCTACGAGGGCGAGATCGCGGCCGAGATGGCGAAGGTGGTGCAGGCCAAGGGCGGCTTCCTTGCCGAAGAAGATCTTGCCGAGGCGGCCGCCGACTGGGTGGAGCCGATCGCGCTCGACTATGCCGGCTACGACATCCTCGAAATCCCGCCGAACGGGCAGGGGATCACCGCGCTCATCCTGCTCGGGCTGATGGATCGCCTCTGCGTGAGGAATGCCGGAGCGGACAGTGCGCTTCGCCATCATCTCCAGATCGAGGCGGCGCGGCTTGCCTATTCGGTGCGCGACCATCTGGTCAGCGATCCGGCGACGATGACCGCCACGCCGGCGCAGATCCTGTCGGATGCGCATCTCGACGCGCTGGCCGCGCGCATCGATCCCGAGCGGCGCGCGACCGACATCGTCCTGCCGAAGCTGCCGGATGCGGACACGATCTACCTCACCGTCGTCGACCGCGACCGCCGCGCCGTCTCCTTCATCAATTCCGTCTATGACGGTTTCGGCTCGCGCGTGGTGATGCCGAAGGGCGGCTTCGCGCTGCAAAACCGCGGCGCCTGCTTCAGCCTCGAAGTGGGCCATCCGAACGAACTCGGGCCCCGCAAGCGCCCGATGCACACCATCATCCCGGCGATGGCCATGAGGAAGGGGCGCGTCGCGATCTCCTTCGGCGTGATGGGCGGCGCCTACCAGCCCATGGGGCATGCGCATGTGCTGGCCAACATGGTCGATTTCGGCATGGATCCGCAGGCCGCGCTCGACCATGCGCGCCTGTTCTGGGACGAGGACGAGGTGCTTGCCGCCGAGTCCGGCATCGGCGCGGACGTGCGCGACGGTCTTGCGAAGCGCGGCCACGTGCTGCGCGACGCCGGCTCGCCGCATGGCGGCGGTCAGGTCATCGTCGTGGATCATGAGAGCGGCTTCCTGATCGGCGGTTCGGATCCCCGCAAGGACGGGCTGGCGCTCGGCTGGTGAGACGATGATGCCGGATCGGCCGACGAAGAGGGAGCTCCGCCGTGCCGCGCTCGCGCGCCGCGACGCGCTCGACCCGGCATGGCGCGTCGAGGCCTCGCTGGCCATGGCGGACGCGGTGCTGAGGACGATGGCGCCGGAACCCGGCACCGTGGTTTCGGGCTTCTGGCCGATGCGCTCCGAGGTCGACCTGCGGCCGCTGCTGCATGCGCTGGGCGAGGCGGGTTCGCGGCTCTGCCTGCCGGCGATCCTCGACAAGGAGACGATCGTCTTCCGCGAACTGGTGCGCGAGGCGCCCATGATCGACATGGGCTTCGGCACCGTCGGGCCGACCGAGGACGCGGCTGTGCTCGATCCCGAGGTCATGTTCGTCCCGCTTGCCGCCTTCGACGCGCGCGGCCACCGCATCGGCTATGGCGGCGGCTATTACGACCGCGCTATCGCCAGGCTTCACGCGAAGGGCATGGAGCCGCGGCTGATCGGCGTCGCCTTCGACTGCCAGGAAGTGCCGCTTGTGCCGGACGAGTGGCACGACATCCATCTGCCGGAACTGCTCACCGAATCCGGGCTGCGTCGGACCGTTAACGGCGATATGTAAGGACTGCGCGATACCCTCGCCGCCATCCGTCGGAGCGGATGGCGCAAGGTCATGTGGCTTCTGCGCTGCTGCTCGTTTCCACGGAGGATGCTCCGGCGGCTGCGATCTCCTAGTGGGATGCAAGACTTTACTACTGCCGCATAAAACGCTCTTTATCGGGTGAGGGGGGCATATGGAGGTGATTCGTGAAGCTCCCCTATGCGCTCTCCGCTGCTGCCGCGCTGCTGCTCAATGCCGCCATGGCGACGACCGCGCAGGCGGATGATGCGAAGAGGTGGCTCGCGCCGCACGCAGACATGTGGGAAGCAAGGTTCGGCGGGGGACTATACGACGCCGGGATATTCGGCCCCCACGATTTCGACGGCGGGACGATCAACGGGGAGGTGCTGGCACCGTCTCCCGATATCCTCGGACGGATCGGCTCCCCGAGACCTTATATCGGCACCGACGTGGCCGTATCCTCCGACCCGGTGCATTTCTTCTACGCCGGACTGAACTGGGAAGCGCGGCTTGCCGGCAAACTCTATGTCGGCTTCAGCGCCGGCGGTTCCGTGAACACCGACAAGCGGCTGGGCCCGCGCGATCTGGGATCGACGGTTCTTTTTCATCTTCAGGCCAGCGCAGGTTTGGATATAACCGAGAACACCGCGTTTCAGGTCTACATCAACCATTATTCGAACGCGGGACTCGCCGCGTCCAATGACGGCCTCGACAATGCGGGGGCGCGTTTGGCTCTCCGCTTCTGACACCTCTACCTCGTGCGGGGCCTTCGAGGGCCATCGTCGGGCCGGCCGTGTCTTGCGCGACGGCGGTGCACGCCTTACGAAGCCGCATGCGACTTCTTTTTCTGGGCGATATGGTGGGCCGCACCGGCCGCGTGGCGGTGTGGGAGCGGCTTCCGGGCCTCATCGCCGATTTCCGGCTCGATTTCGTCATCGTCAACGGCGAGAACGCGGCCGGCGGCTTCGGCATCACCGAGGAGATCTTCCGCGCCACGCTGGAGGCGGGTGCCGATGTCGTGACGACCGGCAACCATGTCTGGGACCAGCGGGAGGCGCTCGCCTTCGCGCCGCGCGAGGAGCGCTTCCTGCGCCCGGCCAACTTTCCGAAAGGCACGCCCGGCCGCGGCTCAGGCGTCTATGTGGCCCGCAACGGCGCGCGCGTGTTGGTCGCCAACGTCATGGGCCGCATCTTCATGCATCCCGACCTCGACGATCCCTTCCAGGCGGGCGAGCGCATCCTGGCCGAATGCCCGCTGGTCGAGCAGGTGGACGCCGCGATCATCGATTTCCACGCCGAGGCGACCTCGGAGAAGGTCTGCTTCGCGCATTTCGTCGACGGGCGCGCCAGCCTGGTGGTGGGAACGCACACCCATCAGCCGACGGCGGACCATCAGATCCTCAATGGCGGCACGGCCTACATCTCCGACGCCGGCATGTGCGGCGACTACGATTCCTCCCTCGGCATGGAAAAGGAGGAGCCGCTGAACCGCTTTCTCTCCAAGGTGCCGCGCGGGCGCTTCGAGGCGGCCGGCGGGCCGGCGACCATCTGCGGCGTCGGCCTCGACATCTCGGACCGCACGGGCCTTGCCGAACGCATCGCGCCGCTCCGCCTCGGTCCCCGCTTGGAGGAGACGGTCCCGTCCTTCTGGTAGGAATTTGTATGTCGGGTGGCGTTGACGGTGTGACGGCGGCGCCCTACCTGACGGCGACATCCTCCAGAAGGCGCGAAAGCGAACTCCTCCAAGAATGCCGATCATCGACTTCCTGGCGCCCCATTTCGCTTTCGTGAACGACCCCACCGCCTGGGTCGCGCTGCTGACGCTGGTCGTGCTGGAGGTCGTGCTCGGCATCGACAATCTGATCTTCATCTCCATCCTGACCAACAAACTGCCGCCCCAGCACCGCGTGAAGGCCCGCCGTCTCGGCATCGGCGCCGCACTGGTCATGCGGCTCATCCTGCTCGCTACGATCTCGGTCATCGTGCGGCTGACGCAGCCCGTCTTCACGGTATTCGAGCACGGCTTCTCGTGGCGGGACATGATCCTCATCGCCGGCGGCCTGTTCCTCGTCTGGAAGGCGACGAAGGAGATTCACCACACGGTCGATCCGGCCGACCACAAGAACGACCTCGTGGGGAGGGCCGTCAGCATGACGCTCGGCGGAGCGGTCTTCCAGATCCTGCTGCTCGACCTCGTCTTCTCGATCGATTCCATCATCACCGCGGTCGGCATGACCGACGAGATCGCCATCATGTACATCGCGGTGATCGTGGCGGTGGGCGTGATGATGCTGGCGGCCACGCCGCTCGCCGACTTCATCGAGAAGAATCCGACCATCGTCATGCTGGCGCTCGGCTTCCTGCTGATGATCGGCATGACGCTGATCGCCGACGGCATGGGCTACCATGTGCCGAAGGGCTACATCTACGCCGCGATGGGCTTCTCTGCCCTGGTCGAGGCCCTCAACATGCTGGCCCGCCGGCGCAGGGCAAAGCCGGACAGGAGCGGCGAGCACTGAGGGCAGGCCTGCCCCGCGCCGGCAGCCGCCCTATTGCTCGCCGAGCTTCAGGTCCGGCGAATAGTCCTTGCCCTCTACGTCCTTGACGACGGCCTGCCCGCATTTCATCGCGCGTGTCTCGGCGTCGTAGGCATAGGTCGGAGACCCGAAAAGGTGCCAGCCCTTGTTCAGCGCGGCGCTCACCTTGTGGCAGAAGGTGGCGTCGTCGGGGCCGGTGAGGAAGCGGTAGAGTTTCATGGAAAGCCTCGTCTGGAGGGCGCGTCCGCCGGATCGGCGCCGGGCGCGGCATGGCCATGTCATGCCCGCCGCTGGCCTCATGCGCAAGAGCTTGCAGGTTGCGCCCAAAGCTGTTTCTAGTCGGGAAGAACGTCCATCCTGCCTGGTTCTTCCATGTCCCATTACGGTATCGTCATCGTCGGCGGCGCGATCGTCGGCAGTTCCGTCGCCTACTATCTGCGCGCCGAGGGTTTTGCCGGCCGGATCGCTCTCATCGAACGCGATCCGCAGTTCCCGCACGCGGCGACGACGCTTTCGCTGGCTTCCATCCGCCAGCAATTCTCCATCCCCGAGAACATCCGCCTGTCGCGGTTCACGCTCGGCCTGTTCCGGCGGCTCAAGGAGGAGTTCGGCGCGGATGCCGACATCGGTTTCCGCGAGAAGGGCTATCTGATCCTCGCCAGCGAAGGCGGGCTGCCGGTGCTTGAGGCCAATCACGCGGTCCAGAAGGCCGAGCACGCCGACATCGTCCTGGAGGATGCGGCGGCGCTGGAGCGGCGCTTCTCCTGGCTCTCGGGCGAAGGCATCCGCGCCGGCGCCTATGGCGTTACGGGCGAGGGCTGGTTCGACGCGCACGCCCTGCTCGGCCTCTTCCGCAAGGCGCTGAAGGCGAAGGACGTCGATCTCCTCACCGCCGGCGTCACGGGCATCGCGCGCGAAGGAAACCGCGTGACCGGCGTGACGCTCGACACCGGCGAGCGGCTGACGGCCGGGATGATCGTCAACGCCGCCGGCCCGAGCGGCGGCAGGGTGGCCGCCATGGCAGGGCTGGAGCTGCCGGTCGAGCCGCGCAAGCGCTCGGTGTTCGTCTTCGAGGCGAGGGACCGCTTCGACGACATGCCGCTCCTGGTCGATCCGAGCGGCATCTATGTGCGGCCCGAGGGCGCGGTCTATGTGACCGGCGGAGCGGAATCCTCCGAAGGCGAGGGGGCTGCCGATCCGGCCGATTTCGAGCCCGACTGGCCGCTGTTCGAGGAGGTGATCTGGCCGGCGCTCGCAACCCGCATCCCCGCTTTCGAGGCGATCAAGGCGACGCGCGCCTGGGCCGGCCACTACGACTACAACACGCTCGACCAGAACGGCGTGGTCGGACCGCATCCGGATGTCGCCAACTTCATTTTCGCCAACGGCTTTTCCGGCCATGGCCTCCAGCAGGCGCCGGCCGTGGGCAAGGCGCTCGCCGAACTGATCGTCCATGGCGGCTACCGCACCATCGACTGCTCGGCCTTCGGCTACGGGCGCATTGCCGAGGGCAGGCCCTTCCGCGAGCTCAACGTGATCTGACCGCTCGCGGGCCAAGAAGGCGCTGCACGCAGAGCGCGTTGGCGACCGCGTGGCCCTCGGCCGTGTTGTCGAAGATGCACCACGTTTCGGACGTCTCGGCGGCGGCTCGCAGCCGGCGGGCGATCTCGTTCAGGGCGTCGTCGTCATAATTCGAGAAGTAGACGCGCGGCCGGCCGTGAAAGCGGAAATAGACGGGGCTTGCCTCCGTCGGCCGCGCTTCGCCATGCGGCGGGTCGGCGATGACGCGGGTGACGCCATGCGCGCCGAGCAGCGTGTCCGCCTCCGGCGTAAACCAGCTCGCATGGCGCGCTTCGACCACGATCGCCGCATCGGTTCCTGCCCGCAGCGCGGTGAACGATGCCGCAGCGGCCTGCGGCTCGAGCCGGAGGCTCGGCGGCGTCTGCACCAGCAGGACGCGGAGCTTGGCGCCCAGCGCCGCGACCTGCCGGCAGAAGGCGTCGATCTCGCTCTCGCAACCCCTGAGCCGCTTCTCATGCGTGATTGTCTTGGGCACCTTCACCGAGAATTTGAAGTCTTCGGGCACCGCTGCAACCCAGCGCTGGTAGGTCTCGGATCTGTGCGGACGATAGAAGGAGGAGTTGATCTCGACGCAGCCGAAGCGCGCAGCATAGCGCTCCAGCTGGGAGCCCGCGGCCGGAAAGTCCTCGCGATAGCGCGACGAGATGCTCCAGCCGGCCGTGCCGATGCGGATTGCGCCCATGGGAAGGACATGGCGCCGCCGCCATGCGGGTCAAGCCTGCTGGTGCGGCCCCGCGACATCCGGTGAAGGGTCTTTGATTCCCCGTCCCGTTTGTGTAAAGCGGGCGGACCGTATTTCGAGCAGGCAAGATCATGGACAAGTTCACCAAGCTCACCGGCGTCGCGGCCCCGCTGCCGATCGTCAATGTCGACACCGACATGATCATCCCCAAGGATTATCTGAAGACGATCAAGCGCACCGGCCTCTCGAAGGGCCTGTTCGCCGAGATGCGCTTCAAAGAGGACGGCTCGGAGAACCCCGATTTCGTGCTGAACAAGCCGGCCTATCGCAAGGCGCAAATCCTGGTGGCCGGCGACAATTTCGGCTGCGGGTCGAGCCGCGAGCATGCGCCCTGGGCGCTGCTCGACTTCGGCATACGCTGCGTGATCTCCACCAGCTTCGCCGAAATATTCTACAACAACTGATTCAAGAACGGCATATTGCCGGTGACGGTGAGCCACGAGGATCTGGAGAAGCTGCTGGACGACGCCTCGCGCGGCTCGAACGCGACGCTGACGGTCGACCTCGAGGCCAAGGAAATCCGCGGGCCGGACGGCGGCGTGGTGAAGTTCGACCTCGACGACTTCAAGCGCCACTGCCTGCTCAACGGCCTCGACGACATCGGCCTGACGATGGAGAAGTCGTCCGCCATCGACCGTTTCGAGAAGGCGACGGCGGAAAGCCGCCCGTGGGCCTGACACCCCCGGACTTGACGGCCGCCTGAAAGGCGGCTCGACTCCCGGCCGCCATCATGCCGGGAGATATCGGGATGCTTCGTCCGTTCGTCCTATTCGGTTTGCTGCTCGCCACGGCCGGCGCCGCGGCGGCGCAGGATGTCGAGCCGCCGAAGGACATTCCCTTCGAGGGCGGCACCTTCACCATCACGCAGAACGAGGACTTCGAGAGGGTCCTTACCTATGACGGCAAGGAGATCGCCCGCAACTACATGGTGTTCTACGACCGCATGGTGAAGCTGGGCGAGACGAATGTCGCTCTGTTCTCCGTCGGCGACGGCGGCAATGCCTGCGGGGCCTCCGAGGTGATCGCGTGGAAGGTCCCGGAAAAGGGCCTGCGAACGGTCGTGGTGGGCGACGATTGCGACGGCGCGCCGCCGGTGTCGGTCGGCGACAGCCAGCTCTATTTCGTGCCCTACCTGCTGCCTGGCGCCAGCAGGCCGCTGCTGACATGGTCACCGGAAACGGGGCTGAGGACCGGCGGCACGCTTTCCTTCACGCCGCAGCCAGACACGAGCTGGGAGACGCTCGATACGGAGAATCCCGGCTCGATGATCGCTGCCTTCGACAACGCCGCAATCTACGAAGCCGGCAAGGCGCTGCTCGGCGACAGGTTCGGCGATGTCATCGCCGGCCTGCTGACGGGCGGCGATGCGGAGAAGCAGCCCGACGGGACGATCACCGGCTATGGCTGCGTGCCGCATGCCTGCGGCGTGTCGGACACGTTCATGGCGATCGATCCCACGGCGAAGAAGCTCTATTTCGCCCAGCAGAACAGCGATGCCGGCAAGCCGGATGCCTGGCCGGATCTCGCGGGCTGGCCGGAGTCGTTGAAGACGGCGATGGCCAAGGCGATAGGAAATTCCCAGTGACGCGGCGGCTGATCTCCACCGGCTCGCCCTTCGAGAAGACGGCGGGCTACAGCCGGGCTGTCGTGCAGGGCGACTGGTGCTTCGTCTCCGGGACGACGGGGTACGACTATGCCACCATGACCATGCCCGAGAGCGTCGAGGCGCAGACCCGCAACTGCCTCGCCACGATCGCCAGGGCGCTGGAGGAAGGCGGCTTCGCGCTGGAGGACGTGGTGCGGGCGCACTATTACGTCACCGATCGCGCCCATGTGGACACCGTGTTTCCGATTCTCGGCGAGCATTTCGGCGAGATCCGGCCGGCCGCGACGATGGTCGTGTGCGGCTTGAACCGGCCGGAAATGAAGATCGAGATCGAGGTGACGGCGCTCAGGCGGCCGGGCAGTCCCCGGACCTGATCAAAGTGCTTGCCTGCCGGCCGCTTGGCCGGTAGCAAGACGCCGTTTCAGGATCTCACGAGGGACATCATGGCTTCGCGCAAACTTCTCCTCCTGCCCGGCGACGGCATCGGCCCCGAGGCGATGGCAGAGGTGAAGAAGCTGATCGCGGTGATGAACGCCGAGCTCGGCGCCGGTTTCGAAACCGAGGAGGGGCTGGTCGGCGGCTGCGCCTACGACGCGCACGGCAAGGCGATCTCGGAAGCCGACATGGAAAAGGCGCTTGCCGCGGACGCGGTGCTGTTCGGCGCGGTGGGCGGGCCGAAATGGGACCCCGTGCCCTATGAGGTGCGGCCGGAAGCCGGATTGCTGCGGCTGCGCAAGGACCTGGCGCTTTTCGCCAATCTGCGTCCGGCGATATGCTATCCGGCGCTGGCCGAATCCTCCTCGTTGAAAAAGGAAGTCGTCGAAGGCCTCGACATATTGATCGTGCGCGAGCTGACCGGCGGCGTCTATTTCGGCGAGCCGAAGGAGATCATCGACCTCGGCAACGGCCAGAAGCGCGGCATCGACACGCAGGTTTACGACACGTTCGAGATCGAGCGCATCTCCGGTGTCGCCTTCGAGCTGGCGCGCACGCGGAAAAACCACGTCACCTCCATGGAAAAGCGCAACGTCATGAAGTCCGGCGTGCTGTGGAACGAGGTGGTCACGGCCACCCACAAGGCGAAATACGCCGACGTGAAGCTCGACCACATGCTGGCGGACGCCGGCGGCATGCAGCTCGTGCGCTGGCCCAAGCAGTTCGACGTGATCGTCACCGACAATCTGTTCGGCGACATGCTCTCCGACATCGCGGCCATGCTGACGGGCTCGATCGGCATGCTGCCCTCGGCGTCGCTCGGCGCTCCTGACGCGAAGACGGGCAAGCGCAAGGCGCTTTACGAGCCGGTGCACGGCTCCGCCCCCGATATCGCCGGCAAGGGCATCGCCAACCCGATCGCGATGCTGGCTTCCTTCGCCATGTGCCTGCGCTATTCGTTCGACATGGGTGCGGAGGCCGACAGGCTGGAGGCGGCGATCGCCGCCGTGCTGGAGGAAGGCTACCGCACGCGGGACATCATGTCGGACGGCATGACCGAGATCGGCACCGTGGCGATGGGCGAGAAGATCACCGGAAAATTCCGGGCGCTTTCGGCCTGATCGGGCGGAGGAGGGCCGCGCGGACGGGTTCCGCGCCGCGCCTCAGAACCGGATGCCTTCCGGGGGCGGACCCCACTTGTTGTCGTGCCTCTGCGACGGCAGCAGGCTGATCACGAAGATGATGATGCCGCCGATATAGATCACCGAAAGCACGATGAAGAGCAGATAGAGCCATCCCGACAGGCCGACGTCGTGAAAGCGCCGGACCGTGATGGCGATACCCGGCAGGAAGAAGAACAGCAGGCCGAGAACCATCACGACCACCGTGGCGACGGGGCCGTCGCCGTTCGAGCCGCCGAGGTCGCCCAGCGCGCCGTTGATCGCCCGGCCGATGAAGCTGAGGACGAAGAGGGCGAGCGTGTAGAACAGCGCGAAGCCCCAATATTCCTTGCGGCGCGCCCGGCCCTGGAAGGTGACGTAGTTCGACGTCCACGCGCTGACGAAATGGCCCCAGAGGCTGCGGTCGGGCGTCGGCGGCAGGTGAGACGGCGCATAGCGCGCCGAGGGCGCGGGCGCCTGACCTGTGGTCTCCGTGCCCGGCGCGGCAAGCGGCTGCGAGGCGGATATGTTCGGCACCCCGCTGCGGGCCGGTGCGGCAGCCGCCGCCGCGGGGCCGCGCGGATCGATGACGTAGACCTCGCGGGCATTTTGCGTATCCGGCCGGAAGTCGACCTTGGTGCCCTTGCCGACGCGTTGCGACTGCATCAGGTCGCCGCGCGAGAACAGGTAGCGGTTGCCGTCCTCGGCGGCGATGAAGCCGATGCCCTGCTCGACGTCGTAGTGTAGGATTTCCCCGCGCATGCGTGCCCGTCCCGATTCCCCGTCAATCGTCGATGGCAAGAGTGGTCAATGGGCGGCCAAACGACAACCCTTCCGGGGAAAAAGTTTGACCCTTTGGCGAAAGGGGCCGCCGATGCCGGCGCGGGGCCGGCTATTCGGCCTTGTCTACGCATTTCAGCCGATCGCATTGGCGCAGGCGCGTTGACTCTTCCGCCGAACCGCGCCATAGGCCACGCCGTTACGGAGCTTCCAATGCGCGGCCTTCCGATGGCGCTGATCACGCTCGGCTTTCCGGGTCACGGACAGATGTCCGGGACGCAGGGCGATCGTGCACGCGTGCGCTCCGTCTCGACCAAAGCCATGGCCAAAACGACCGCCGTCAAAACGGTCTGATCTCCCTTGGCCAATCCGCCCTCTCCCCGGGTCCGGCCGGAGGGGGACGGGACCCGCGGCGGCCGGCGGGTTCTCCAAAGCGAGCAAGCGGAGAGCGACAGGAGATTTTTCGAGATGGGTTTCAAGGTAGCGGTTGTCGGCGCGACGGGAAATGTCGGCCGCGAGATGCTGAACATCCTGGAGGAACGCGGCTTTCCGGCAGACGAGGTGGTGGCGCTGGCCTCCCGCCGCAGCCAGGGCACCGAGGTGTCCTATGGCGACCGCACGCTGAAGGTGCGGGCGCTCGATACCTATGACTTCTCCGACACGGATATCGCGCTGATGTCGGCCGGCGGCAACGTCTCCAAGGAATGGTCGCCGAAGATCGGCCGGCAGGGCTGCGTCGTCATCGACAATTCCAGCGCCTGGCGCTACGACGCCGACGTGCCGCTGATCGTGCCGGAGGTGAACCCCGACGCGATCGACCAGTTCGCCAGGCGCAACATCATCGCCAATCCGAACTGCTCGACCGCGCAGATGCTGGTGGCGCTGAAGCCGCTGCATGACGCGGCGACGATCAGGCGCATCGTGGTGTCGACCTACCAGTCGGTTTCCGGCGCCGGCAAGGAAGGCATGGACGAGTTGTTCCAGCAGACCCGCGCCGTCTTCGTCGCCGACCCCGTCGAGGCGAAGAAGTTCACCAAGCGCATCGCCTTCAACGTCATCCCGCACATCGACGTGTTCATGGAGGACGGCTACACCAAGGAAGAGTGGAAGATGGTCGCCGAGACCAAGAAGATGCTCGACCCGAAGATCAAGGTGACGGCCACCTGCGTGCGCGTGCCGGTCTTCATCGGCCATTCGGAGGCGGTGAACCTCGAATTCGAGAAGCCGATCACCGCCGACGAGGCGCGCGACATCCTGCGCGAGGCGCCGGGCTGTCTCGTCGTCGACAAGCATGAGAACGGCGGCTACATCACCCCGATCGAGAGCGCCGGCGAGGACGCCACCTACATCTCGCGCATCCGCGAGGACGCAACGGTGGAAAACGGCCTTGCCCTCTGGATCGTGTCGGACAATCTGCGCAAGGGCGCGGCCCTCAACGCCATCCAGATCGCCGAGCTGCTGGTCGCCAAGGGGCTCATTCAGCCCAAGCAGAAGGCGGCCTGATTTCGTCTTCGCGCTGTCGCCTCTGCGGGCAGCCCCGGCGGCCCGCGGGCTCGGTCCTCGGCCGATCGCCTCAGTCATGGCCTCGCGTCGAAAGCCGTCGTAGTGCGCTGCAATATTCGATTGATCGGAAGCGGACAGGGTTGTAATCGGGAGGCATGACCGACCTGCCCGAGCGCCTCCTCAAAGGCTATCACAGCTTCATGACGGGCCGCTACCATGCGGAGAGCTGGCGCTACAAGGATCTGGCGCGGGAAGGGCAGAATCCCGAGATCATGATGATCGCCTGCTGCGACTCCCGCTCGGCGCCGGAGACGATCTTCGATGCCGGACCCGGCGAATTGTTCGTGGTGCGCAATGTCGGCAACCTCGTGCCGCCCTATGCCCCGGACGGCGAGTTCCATTCCACCTCGGCGGCGCTGGAATTCGCGGTGCAGAGCCTCAAGGTGCGCAACATCGTCGTCATGGGCCACGGCCGCTGCGGCGGCATCCGCGCCGCGCTGGACCCGCATGCCGCGCCGCTCTCGCCCGGCGATTTCATCGGCAAGTGGATGAGCCAGCTCGCGCCGACCGCGGAGATTGTCGCGCAGAACGCCATGATGACGGCGACGGAGCGCCAGACCGCGCTGGAGCGCATCTCCATCCGCTTCTCGATCGCCAATCTGAGGACGTTCCCCTGCATCCGCGTCCTGGAGGAGAAGGGCAAGCTCAATCTCTACGGCGCCTGGTTCGACATCTCCACCGGCGAGCTGTGGATCATGAATCGCAAGACGGGCGACTTCGAGCGGCCGGAATTAGGCGCCTGACGGAGCCTGGGGAGGCAGGACCGGGCTCGTCAGCCCGATCCTCGCCGATGGCGGGCGATCAACCGAGCCTGGCGTCCAGCGTGACCTCGATTGCACCGAGCGCCTTGGAGACGGGGCAGTTCTCCTTGGCATTGACGGCGAGTTCCTTGAACTTCGCCTGGTCGATGCCGGGCACTGTGCCGACCAGCGTTAGCGCGCTCTTCGTGATGCCGGTGCCGGGAATGACCGTCACCACGGCCCTGGCGTCGAGTTTTTCCGCCGGCGTGCCGTTCTCGGCGAGGAAATGCGAGAGCTGCATGGCGAAGCAGCCGGCATGGGCGGCTGCGATCAGTTCCTCGGGGTTGGTGCCGGATTTGCCGCTTTCGTCCTCGAAGCGTCCCTTGAACGAGTAGGGCTGCGCCTTGAACACACCGCTTTGCAGATCGAGGATTCCGGTCCCGTCCTTCAGTCCCCCCTTCCAGACGGCTGTCGCTGAGCGATCCATGAAAATCTCCTTTCGTTGAAATGGCGAACCGGCGCGAATGGCCGGAGACAAGACCAATATAGCGTGCCCGATCCGTGGGGCCACTCGGCCAGCGACGGATTCCCGTTGGCAGGCGTCGCTGGCCGCTCAGGAACGCGCCGCGATGGCCGCCGCCGCACCTGCCAGCGTGCCGGCGCTGACGCGGTTGGCGAGGCGCATGGCGCGCGGGCTGCGGATCAGCCGGCGGGCCTGCGCGGCCGCCGTCACCCAGGTGAGGTCGATGGCGACGAGCACGACGGCCATGGTGAGCGTCAGCTCGGCCCAGCCGATGAGCGTCACCGACGCCAGGTCGATGATGGTGGGCAGGAGCGCCAGATAGAACATCATGATCTTGGGATTGCCGAGCGTCACCGCCATGCCGGTGAGGAAGAGTTTTACGGCCGAATCCTCGCGCGGCAGTTCGCCCTCGGAGACGGCGACCGGCGCGTTCCACATCTTCCAGGCCAGCCAGGCGAGATAGCCGATGCCGACCCACTTCACGGCGACGAACGCCATGTGGAAGGTCTGCGCGATATAGGCGAGACCGAAAACGGCGAGCGACAGCCAGATTGCCTCGCCGATCCACATGGCGAGCAGGAAGGGCAGGACGTCACGAAAGCCCCGGGCGATGACGCGCGCGACGAGCGCCGCGATCGACGGGCCGGGCGAGCCGGCGGCGACGAGCAGCGCCCCGGCGAAGATGAGAAGCGAGGACAGTTCCATACGCGCGAGACCTCCGAGCGCCGCCATCCTTCCCGGATAGCATGGATTTCGCAGCCTGTCGGCTCCCGAATTGACGCTGGACCTGACGGCACGGGCCGCTGCATAGTCGTCGTGCCGATCGTCGGCCTGGACGTCCGTCGCGAGTACGAACCGATGCCGCCTGTGGTGAGGGACCTGGGGAGCGGGCAGCGCCATGAGCTCGGCGACACGTCGCTGATCGGGCGCGCCGAGGGCGCCGATGTGCGGCTCTCCGATGGCAGCGTCTCGCGCCAGCACGCGGCGATCCGCTTCGAGGACGGGCGGTTCTGGATCGTCGACCTTGGCAGCGCCAACGGCACCTTCGTGAACGGCGTCGCGCTGAGCGCCGCGCGCGTCCTCCAGAGCGGCGACCGCCTTCAGGTCGGCGCGTCCGTCCTGGTGTTCGAGCTGGAGGACGCCGCCCCGGATCCCGGAGGCGTCCATGCCGACAGGACCGAGCTTGCGCAACTGCCGCCGGTTCCCCTGCGCAGCACCCCCGTCACCCTGCTGGTGGCGGACCTCAAGGGATTCACCGCCATCTGCGAGAGGCTGACGGCGGGGCAGGTGGCGGACCTGCTGCGCGAATGGTACGCCGACTGCGAGGCCGTCCTGAAGCGGCACGGCGCATCGATCGACAAGTTCATCGGCGACTGCGTCTTCGCCTACTGGCACGGAACCGGGCCTTCCGTCCGCTCCGGCGCCGTGCGGGCCGCCGAGGCATTGCGCGCCGTCGAGGCGGCGCCGGTGTCGGCGACGCGCCTTCTCCTGCGCGCCGAGGCCGGCATCGCGCTCGACTGTCGCATCGGCATCCATGTCGGGCAGGTCGCGATGGGCGCGATGGGCAAGGGCATCAGCACCGCGCTCGGCGACGCGGTCAACATGGCTTTCCGCATCGAGGGCCTGACGCGTTTCGTGCAGCGGCCCATGCTGGTCAGCGCCGCCTTCCTGGAAGGATGGCCGGAGGGCGCGGCCGCGTTCGAATCCTGCGGTCGCCACGAGATCAAGGGCTATCGCGACGCCATCGAGGTGTTCGCGCCGCGCCATGCGGAGCGCTTCGGCCTGCGCGAAGCTTGACTTCCGGCCGGAAATCCTGTCTTAAACCGCGCAAATTCAGCGACGAGGTTCACTCCGAGCCGCCGACCGGGACAGTGCAGGCCAGGTATTCGGCCCGCAGATCGATCCCGGAGGCCAACACCCGGCAGCGCGATGCGCCCCCGGGTGCTTTTCGGCTTTGGCTCTTGTTGTCTGTCGCGAAGCGACTACCTCCCGGGTCTGATCCAGACTCGGGATTGAAGGAAAACGGATGTTCGAGAGCCTCCAGGAGCGACTTGGTTCGATCCTCAACAACCTGACCGGCCGCGGCGCGCTGTCCGAGGCAGACGTGTCGGCCGCGCTGCGCGAGGTCCGCCGCGCCCTGCTGGAAGCCGACGTCGCGCTGGAGGTCGTGCGTTCCTTCACCGACAAGGTGCGGGCAAAGGCGGTCGGCGCCGAGGTGCTGAAGTCGATCAAGCCCGGCCAGATGGTCGTCAAGATCGTCCATGACGAGCTGGTCGAGATGCTGGGCGCCGAGGGTCAGGCGATCGACCTCAACGCGCCCGCCCCGGTGGTCCTCATGATGGTCGGCCTGCAAGGCTCCGGCAAGACCACCACCACGGCCAAGATCGCCAGACGGCTTTCCGAGCGGCAGGGCAAGAAGGTCCTGATGGCCTCGCTCGACACCCGCCGGCCGGCCGCCCAGGAGCAGCTTCGCCAGCTCGGCGAGCAGGTGAAGGTCGCCACCCTGCCGATCGTCGCCGGTCAGGGGCCGGTCGAGATCGCGCGCCGCGCGGTGCAGGCGGCGAGGCTCGGCGGCCATGACGTGGTGATCCTCGACACCGCCGGCCGCACCCATATAGACGAGCCGCTGATGGCCGAGATGGCCGAGATCAAGCGCGCCGCCGATCCGCACGAGATCCTGCTGGTGGCCGATTCGCTGACCGGCCAGGACGCGGTGAACCTCGCCAGGAACTTCGACGAACGCGTCGGCATCACCGGCCTCGTGCTGACCCGCATGGACGGCGACGGTCGCGGCGGCGCCGCCCTTTCCATGCGCGCCGTGACCGGCAAGCCCGTGAAGCTGCTCGGCACCGGCGAGAAGATGGACGGGCTGGAGGAGTTCCATCCCAAGCGCATCGCCGACCGCATCCTCGGCATGGGCGATATCGTCTCCCTCGTCGAGAAGGCGGCCGAGAACATCGACGCGGAAAAGGCCGCGGCGATGGCGAAGAAGATGCAGGCCGGCAAGTTCGACCTGAACGACCTCGCCGACCAGCTCAGGCAGATGCAGAAGCTCGGGGGCGTCGGCGGCATCATGGGCCTGCTGCCTGGTATGGGCAAGATGAAGGAACAGGCAGCCGCTGCGGGGCTCGACGATTCGGTCTTCGCCCGTCAACTCGCCATCATCTCCTCCATGACACCGGCCGAGCGCGCCAATCCCGACGTCCTCAAGCACTCGCGCAAGCAGCGCATCGCCAAGGGCTCCGGCACCAACGCCGCCGACATCAACAAGCTTCTGAAGATGCACCGACAGATGGCCGACATGATGAAAGCCATGGGCGGCAAGGGCAAGGGCGCCGGCATGATGCAGAAGATGATGGGCGGCATGGCCGCCAAGATGGGTCTCGGCGGCCTGGGCGGCATGGCAGGCATGGGCGGCGGCATGCCGGACCTTTCGCAGATGGACCCGAAGGCGCTCGAGGCACTGCAGAAGCAGGCCCGGCAGGCAGGTCTCGGCGGCGGCATGCCCGGTCTTCCCAAGGGCGGCTTGCCAGGCCTTGGCGCCCCGAAGCTTCCGGGTCTCGGCGGCGGTTTCCCCGGCCTGCCCAAGAAGAAATGAGGAGTTGACGATGGCGGAGGAAGCCGACGACGTGGAACGGGCGCGCGTGCTGTTGAAGGACCTGCGCGCCTCCATCGACAATATCGATGCGGCAATCATCTACATGCTGGCCGAGCGATTCCGCTGCACCGAGACGGTGAGCCGGGT
>JAFKJW010000096.1 GCA_017305925.1 Hyphomicrobiales bacterium
CCAGAGGCCGGGGCCGTTTTCGCTGCAACGGGGGGCGAGGCCGCCGACGATATCGTCGGCGATGCCGATATCCGCGACGACCAGCTCTCCGCATTTCGTCCGCCCCGGCTGGAGCAGATGGCCCGGCTTCTTGCGCACGAAGGTCACGGTCAGCACGGCGTCGAACGCATCGCCGAGCACCTGCCCGGTTTCGCCCGATACGCCGCTCGGCAGATCGACCGCCACTACGGCGAGATCGAGCGTCCGCGCCGCCACGATCGCGCGCCGTATGGACGCGCCGACCGGGCGCGCCAGCCCCGCCCCGAAAAGCGCGTCGACGACGAGATCGCCGCGCTCCGGCTGGAAGGCGGCGAGAGGCTGCGGCCAGACGGAGCAGCGCCCGGCCGCTATCGCCGCGTCGCTGCCCTCGCGCGGTGGGCCCTCGCCATAGGCCGCGACGGCAAGGCCCGCACGCCGCAGACACTCCGCCACGACATAGCCGTCGCCGCCATTGTTGCCCGGGCCGCACAGCACATGCACGGTCCGCGCGGCGGGAAACCGCGCCAGCAGCGCGGCCGCGACCGCCTCTCCCGCATGGGTCATCAGTTCGATGCCGCTGAACGGGCCGGCCGCGATCGCACGTCCGTCCGCCACCGCCATCTCGGCCGGCGTCAGCACCGCACTCGTCCATCCTTCCGGTCCGGGCAAGTTTCGGCTCCTCGGTTCCCGCCACATGGAAACGCCGGCACATTGCGTCCGCGATTGGAGGCGATCAAGCGACCCGTCGCGGACTATCTGCGCCGACACAAGGGGAAGCGGGGACAATTAATAGGCATACTGCCTAATTGATAGGCAAATCTGCCGGATTGAGGCTTCGCCCTGGCATCTCGAATCACGCGCCCTGCGCAGTTTTCCGCAGTCGAAACGGGTGAAAGGAAACTGGCACGCTTCATGCTTGATGGTGCGCGGGCGGGGCAAACCCGCAGACGGAAGCGGAGGCTGAATTTCGAATGAAGAAGATCGAGGCGATCATAAAGCCCTTCAAGCTGGACGAGGTGAAGGAAGCGCTGCAGGAAGCCGGCCTGCAAGGCATCACAGTCACGGAGGCCAAGGGTTTCGGCCGGCAGAAGGGCCACACGGAGCTTTATCGCGGCGCCGAATATGTCGTCGACTTCCTCCCCAAGGTGAAGATCGAGGTCGTGCTCGGCGACGACGCGGTGGAGGCGGCGATCGAGGCGATCCGCAAGGCGGCGCAGACGGGACGCATCGGCGACGGCAAGATCTTCGTTTCCAACATCGAGGAAGTCGTGCGCATCCGCACGGGCGAAACCGGCATCGACGCGATCTGATCCGCACCCGGCCCCCCCATTCAAAAGCATTCAATACGATAGGAAAACACTATGACGACAGCCAAAGACATCATGAAGCAGATCAAGGACAACGACGTGAAGTTCGTTGACCTGCGCTTCACCGACCCGCGCGGCAAGCTTCACCACCTCACGATGGACGTGGTCGAGGTCGACGAGGACATGTTCGCGGACGGCGTGATGTTCGACGGGTCCTCGATCGCCGGCTGGAAGGCGATCAACGAGTCCGACATGGTGCTGATGCCGGACACCGAGACGGTCCATATGGACCCCTTCTTCGCGCAGTCGACCATGGTGGTCCTGTGCGACATCCTCGATCCGGTCTCCGGCGAAGCCTACAACCGCGACCCGCGCGGCACGGCCAAGAAGGCGGAGGCCTATCTGAGGTCCGAGGGCATCGGCGACACGATCTATGTCGGGCCCGAGGCCGAGTTCTTCATCTTCGACGACGTCAAGTACAAGGCCGACCCCTACAACACCGGCTTCCGGCTGGACTGTTCCGAGCTTCCGACAAACGACGACACCGACTACGAGACCGGCAATCTCGGCCACCGTCCGCGCATCAAGGGCGGCTACTTCCCGGTTCCGCCGATCGATTCGGCGCAGGACATGCGCTCCGAGATGCTGACCGTGCTCGCCGAGATGGGCGTGCGCGTGGAAAAGCACCATCACGAGGTGGCGGCCGCCCAGCACGAACTCGGCATCAAGTTCGACACGCTGGTGCGCAACGCCGACAAGATGCAGCTCTACAAGTACGTCGTGCACCAAGTCGCCAACGCCTACGGCAAGACGGCGACCTTCATGCCGAAGCCGGTCTTCGGCGACAACGGCTCGGGCATGCACGTCCACATGTCGATCTGGAAGGGCGGCAAGCCTTCCTTCGCCGGCAATGAATATGCCGGCCTGTCGGAAAGCTGCCTCTACTTCATCGGCGGCGTCATCAAGCACGCCAAGGCGGTCAATGCCTTCACCAACCCGCTCACCAACAGCTACAAGCGTCTTGTGCCGGGCTACGAGGCTCCCGTCCTGCTCGCTTATTCGGCACGCAACCGCTCGGCGTCGTGCCGTATTCCGTTCGGCTCGAACCCGAAGGCCAAGCGCGTCGAGGTCCGCTTCCCCGATCCGGGCGCGAACCCCTATCTCGGCTTCGCCGCGCTCCTGATGGCCGGCCTCGACGGCATCAAGAACAAGCTCCATCCCGGCCAGGCCATGGACAAGGATCTCTACGACCTGCCGCCGAAGGAGCTGAAGAAGATCCCGACCGTCTGCGGCAGCTTGCGCGAGGCGCTTCAGTCGCTTGACAAGGACCGCGCCTTCCTGAAGGCGGGCAGCGTGTTCGACGACGACCAGATCGATGCCTTCATCGAGCTGAAGATGGTCGAGGTGATGCGCTTCGAGATGACGCCGCACCCGGTCGAGTTCGACATGTATTATTCAGTGTAGGGATCAACGCCTGAAAACCTGGAGCCCTTGCAAGGCAAGGGCTCCAGCACTACCGCCCGACACCGCGATCCGCCGGATGAAAAGCCGGCGCGTCACACGTTCGGTTCAGGGTCCTGGGTGTTGTCTCGGCCTGATTGCATGAGAATGCGCGCCGTGGAGGCCTGCCGCCTGAAGATCGCCGCGCTCTGGTAATCGGCGTCGTTGTACCAGGCCAGCGCCTTTTCCCGGTCCGGGAACTCCAGAAGCACCATGCGCTCGGCGAACGCCGGGCCGCCCTCGACCGTCTCCACCGGATCGCCGCGGGTGAGAAACTTGCCGCCGTAGCGCGCCAGCGTGGCGGGCGTCAGCGCGGTATATTTGCGATAGGTCTCAGGATCGTGGATCGTCATGGTGCACACGAGATAGGCGGCCAAGTTCAATTCTCCATCTTCCCCGAGACCCGGGAGACAATATCTTCAAAACCTTGGTGAATGTCAGCATTTATCACGAACGCCTCGTGTCGCCGCATCCGGCGTGCCTGGAGGTGCCGACGCCTTGGCTTTTGATCGCCTTTTCCAGCACTCTGAATATCCGTTCGTCCCCGCATTGAGCGACGTTGAAACGCAGGAAATCGTTCGCCGACTGGCCGAGGCTGAACGCGTTTCCGGGCGCGAGCACGATTCCTTCCGCCAGCGCATGCCGGGCGATGTCGGCCGCATCGATGCCCTCGGGCAGGCGGCACCAGAGGAACATGCCCGCCGACGGCTGGAGCCACGGCGTGATGCCGACCGCCGCCAGGCGCGGGATCGTTTCGCTCATGGCGCGCGACAGCCGCGCCCGCAGCGCTTCGGTGTGCTTGCGGTAGCTGCCGTCCCTCAGCGTGGTGAGCACCAGTTCCGCCGATAGTCGGCCGCCGCCGAACGAGGTCGCGATCTTGAGATCGGCAAGGCCGTCGATCCAGTCGCGCGGGGCGGCGATGAAACCGCAGCGCACGGAGGCCGAAAGCGTTTTTGAGAAGCTGCCTGTGTGGACGACGCGGTTGAGCCCGTCGAACGCCGCCAAGCGCGGCGCGGGAACGGTCTCGAAATCGGCGAAAATGTCGTCCTCGATGATCGTCAGGTCCGCTTGTTCGGCCAGCTTCAGCAGCCGGTGCGCGACGACGGGCGAAAGGATCGCGCCGGTCGGATTGTGAAGCGCGGAATTCGTGATGTAGAGGCGTGGGCGATGCGCGTTCAGCGCCTCTGCGAACTGCCCGATATCCGGCCCGGACGGCGTGTAGGGAACGCCGACGATGTTGGCCCTGTGCGCGCAGCAGAGCATGGAAATTGAAATAGCAGGGATCGTCGATCAAGACCGTGTCGCCGGGTTCGAGCAGGAACCGGCAGAGGAGATCGACGGCCTGCGTGCCCGATTCCGTCAGCACGATCTGGTCGGGCGACGCCTCGATCCCATGGTCGCCCATGCGCCTGGCCAGAAGCTGGCGAAGCGGCGCCAAGCCGAGCGGCGTGGCGTAATCGGCGAGCACCTGGTCGTCGGCCCGCGCCAAGCTCCGCAGCGCCCGGCGCAATCCCGTCCCCGGCATCCACGAACTCGGCAGCCAGCCGCAGCCGGGCTTCAGCATCTCGGTTCCAGCGTCCAGCGACTGGCGCGATACCCAGAGCGGATCGACCGCGCGATCGAGCTTCGGGCCGATCTCCGACAAGGAGAGCGGCGCAAGGGGGCTGCAGACGTAGAAGCCGGAGCCCGGACGCGCCCGGATCACGCCGTCCGCCGCCAGGCGCTCATAGGCTTCGACAATGGTGGAGGTGGAGACCCGCATCGTCCTGGCGAAGGAGCGGATGGACGGCAGCTTCGCTCCCGGCGTGAGGTTGCGAGCGGCAATCCGCTCGCGGATCGTCGCCATGGCGCTGCCGATCAGCGTTTTATCCTTCTCCTCGACGCCGGTTCGTCTGTCCATCCGTATTGCCACAAATCCCATAACAGTATTGTCGAACTGTATTGTACTGTCCATGGCAACGCCAGCCGCCGCCCTTGATAAGGACGAAAAGGCGGAGCGTGCGGTGGACAAGACGGCGAGCGGTTGGATCAACGGGTTTCTGGGGGTGCTCGTCTTCAGCGGGTCGCTGCCGGCGACGCGCGTCGCCGTGATGGAACTCGATCCTGTCTTCCTCACAGTGGCGCGGGCAGCCATAGCGGGGCTGCTTGCGGCCGGGCTGCTGTCGATATTCAGGGAAAAGCGGCCGGCGCGCAGCGATCTGGTTTCGCTCTCGATCGTCGCGCTGGGCGTCGTGGTGGGCTTTCCCCTGCTGACCGCGCTGGCGCTGAAATACGTCACCTCGGCGCATTCGATCGTCTTCATCGGCCTCCTGCCGCTGGCGACCGCGATCTTCGGCGTTCTGCGCGGCGGTGAGCGACCCCGACCGGCCTTCTGGCTTTTCTCGTGCCTCGGCAGCGCGCTCGTCGCCGGCTTCGCGCTGTCTCAAGGCGTCACCGTCTCGCCCGTCGGCGACCTGCTCATGCTGGGCGCCATCGTCGTCTGCGGCCTCGGCTATGCGGAAGGCGCGAAACTGTCGCGCCGGCTCGGCGGCTGGCAGGTGATCTCCTGGGCTCTTGTCCTGTCGCTGCCCGTCATGCTGCCGCTGACGGTCGCCACCATGCCACCCTCGCCTGCGGCGATCGGCGGCGCGGCCTGGACCGCGCTCGCCTACGTGTCGCTGTTCAGCATGCTGATCGGCTTCGTGTTCTGGTATCGCGGGCTGGCGCAGGGCGGCATCGCCGCCGTCGGACAGCTGCAATTGCTCCAGCCCTTCTTCGGTCTTGCGCTTGCCGCGGGCCTGTTGCGCGAAGAGGTGAGCCCGCTGATGCTCGTCGTGACCGTTGCGGTCGTGCTGTGCGTGGCGGGGGCGCGAAAATTCGCCAAATAGACAGGATGCCGGCGAAACGGCGGGCGAGCGGCTCTAACCCAGCAGCCTTCCGTCCCGCGCGATCACCTTGCCGGCCCGATAGACGGTACGGCCCCGCGGCATGGCGACGACCGCCTCCGGCACATGCGCCGCCGCGAAGGTAACGAAATCGGCCCTTGCGCCCGGCACGATGCCGTAGGTCTCCAGGCCGAGCGCCCGCGCCCCGCCTTCCGTCACCACGTCGAAGGCCGCTTCCAGTTCCCGGTCCTCGTAGAAACCGGAGCGGTAGCCGATGATGTTGGCGCGGGAGAGCATGTCGCCGTCGCCATAGGGCCACCAGGAATCGCGGATGTTGTCCGACCCGCCGAAGACGGTGACGCCCGCCCGGCGCAGCGCCGCGACCGGCGGAAAGGCGTGATCGCCAGGCGCGTTGGTCATGATGGCGACGCCGCTGGCGGCGATCGTCTCGGCAACCCGCGACAGCGCGTCCGCGGAGACGTCCCCGAGGCCGTAGGCATGGCTCACGGCGACGCGCCCTTGCAGGCCGAGCGCGCGGGTCCGCGCGCAGATCTGCTCGATCTCGAACACGCCGAGCGTGCCGCCGTCGTGCAGGTGGATGTCGACGCCTGCGCTCCTTCTCTCGGCAATGCCGAAGACGGCATCCAGATGCCTTTCCACGTCGCGGTCGAAGCTTGCCGGATCGAGCCCGCCGACGATCCCGCATCCGAGCCGCATCGCTTCGTCCATCAGTTCGGCGGTGCCCGGTGACGACAGGATGCCGCTCTGCGGAAAGGCGACGAGCTCTATGTCGATCAGGTCGCGGTATTCCTCGCGCACGGCGAGGATGGTCTCGACATGCCTCAGCCCGACATCGGCGCTCACCATGACGTGGCTGCGCATCGTCAGGCTGCCGTTGCCGATGCAGAGGTCGAGCTGGCTGCGGGCGCGCACGTCCATGGGGGCAGCTGCCGCGAGATTCTGCGCCTGGAAGGCGACGCGCTCGCGCACGTCGAAGCCGCTGGTGCAAGGCTTGTGCGGCCGCCAGGCGTCTCCGTAGAAGCTGGTGTCGAGGTGGATATGTCCTTCCACGAAGGCCGGGACGAGCAGCAAACCTTGCAGGTCTATGATCTCTGCGTCCGGATGCCTGCCCTGCCCCGCCGGATCGACGCCGATGATGGTGCCGTTCGTCACCGCGACATCGGCCTTGCGGCCGTCGGCAAGGCGTGCGTTGGCGAAGATGGTATCGGGCGCAGCCATATGATCCTCACGCGTGTCGCATCCTTCAGTAGACGAGCTTCGGCAGGACGCAAAGGGGCAGCGCAAAGCGCGGCAGCGCGCGAGCCTTGACCGCGGTGCCACGGCCCGATACGCACCTTGCGAGACTCGCATCAGGTGCCGGTTCCATGAAATCAGCCGTCGTCCTTCTTCCCGGCCTCAACCGCGACCGCGACATGATCGCGGCGCTGACCAGGATCGGCGGCACGCCTCCGGTAACCGTCTGGGAGAGCGACGGCGACATCCCGGACGTCGACCTGATCGTGATTCCCGGCGGCTTTTCCTATGGCGACTATCTGCGCTGCGGCGCGATCGCGGCCCGCATGCCCGTCATGCGCGCGGTCGCCGAGAAAGCGAGGAAGGGCGTGCTGGTGATGGGCGTCTGCAACGGCTTCCAGATTCTGCTGGAGGCCGGCTTGCTGCCGGGGGCCCTGATGCGCAACGCCTCGCTGCGTTTCGTCTGCCGCGAAGTGAAGCTGGAGGTCGCCAACGCCAACACCGCCTTTACGCGCAACTACAGGCCCGGCCAGATCATCCGCTGCCCGGTCGCCCATCATGACGGAAATTTCTTCGCCGATCCGGAAACGCTGAAGCGGCTGGAAGGCGAAGGCCAGGTGGTGTTCCGCTACGCGGAAGGAACGAACCCCAACGGCTCGATGAACGACATCGCCGGCATCGTCAACGAAAGCGGGAACGTGCTGGGGCTGATGCCTCACCCGGAAAACCTGATTGAGGCCGCGCATGGCGGCGACGACGGCCGTGCCCTGTTCGAAGCCGTCCTTGGGATTGCGGCATGAGGCGGCGTGTCCGAAGCATGGCGTGGGCCAGCGCCGTCACCCTGCTCGCCGTCGCGGCGCTGGCGGGATGCCAATCCCAGCCGAAGTCTTCCGGCGGCGGCGGCGGATCGGGCAAGAGCGCGTCGCTGCGCGTCATGGAGCAGGTATCCATCGCCGCCTACAAATGCTGGTTCGACAGCAAGGACAAGGCGTTCCGCCCCTACCGATTCGCCAACGAGCTGAACTCGATGAGCGGCCAGCCGCGATTCCTGCTGGTGCCGGCGAAGAATTTCGGCGGCCTGCCGGCGCTCGTCGTACAGGCACGCGGCGCCTCCAGCCAGGTGGAGGTGTTCGGCCCGCTGCTGGCGGAGCCGCTCGGCGCGCGTATCACCGCCGATCTGAAGCGCTGGCAGACCGGCAACCAGAGCTGCGGCAGCGCCGCCTGAGCTCGGATCGAGAAGAAAATATGTGCCGGAGGGCCGCTATTTGCGGTGGCCGCCGGCAAAGGCGGCGGTCAGGCCGAGCCCGATGAAGAGGATGCCGCTGACGTAGCGCTCCACCGCCAGATAGGTGCGGCTGCGTTTCAGCCAGCCGCCGGCGGCACTTGCCGCCAGCGCGTAGCAACCATCGCTCACCAGCCCGAGCAGGATGAACAACAGGCCGAGGACCAGGACCTGCGAGGCCACGTGGCCCTTTGCCGGATCGACGAACTGCGGCAGGAAGGCGAGGAAGAACAGCGCCGTCTTCGGGTTGAGCAGGTTGACGACGAAGCCGTCGCGGAACAGCCGGCGATAGGCGTGCCGCCCGGCGGCCGCATCCAAGGCCGGGGCGGATGCCGGCCCGAAAAGCTTCCGGAGGCCGATCCAGATCAGATAGGCGGCGCCGGCGTATTTCACGATGCCGAAGGCGAGCGCCGAGGAGGCGAGCAGTGCCGACAGGCCGAGCACCGCGGCCAGCACATGGATCAGCGTCGCCGCATGGACGCCAAGATCCGACACGAGCCCCGCCAGCCTTCCCTGCTCGACCGAGCGCGCCACGATGTAGAGCACCGCAGGTCCCGGCGTGACCAGCAGCGCAAGGGCTGCGGCCGCGAAGAGCGCTATGGCGCCCGCGTCGGGCGTGACGATCTGCATGACGGGTCTCCGAGCGGTCGGGATGTCCAGCATGAGGCGGGAACACACGACCATGGTAGGGACCGGCAAAAGGTCGCACAAGGGGGCTGGCGGCCTCCACGATTTTTCACCGCCGCCCTGTGTATCCCGCCGGTCCCATGCGCTATGGAGCCGGGATTGGCGAAACCGGACAGCGCTGCCGACGATGACGATTCCCAACGACGTGAAGATCACCGACGAGATGGTCAAGGCGCACGGCCTCAAGCCGGATGAATACCAGCGCATCCTCGACCTGATAGGGCGCGAGCCGACCTTCACCGAGCTCGGCATCTTTTCCGCCATGTGGAACGAGCATTGCTCCTACAAGAGCTCGAAGAAGTGGCTGCGCACCTTGCCGACCACCGGTGCCGTCGTCATCCAGGGGCCGGGCGAGAATGCGGGCGTGGTCGATATCGGCGACGGCGACGCGGTGATCTTCAAGATGGAGAGCCACAACCACCCCTCCTACATCGAGCCCTATCAGGGTGCCGCGACCGGCGTCGGCGGCATATTGCGCGACGTCTTCACCATGGGCGCGCGCCCGGTCGCGGCGATGAACGCGCTGCGCTTCGGCGAGCCCGGCCATCCCAAGACGAGGCATCTGGTGGCCGGCGTGGTCGCCGGCGTCGGCGGCTACGGCAATTCCTTCGGCGTGCCGACGGTCGGCGGCGAGGTCGAGTTCGATGCCCGCTACAACGGCAACATCCTCGTCAACGCCTTCGCGGCGGGTCTCGCGAAGACGGACGCGATTTTTTATTCCGAGGCGAAGGGCGTCGGCCTGCCCGTCGTCTATCTCGGCGCCAAGACGGGTCGCGACGGTGTCGGCGGCGCCACCATGGCCTCGGCCGAGTTCGACGAGCATATCGAGGAGAAGCGGCCGACCGTGCAGGTCGGCGATCCCTTCACCGAAAAATGCCTTCTGGAGGCCTGCCTGGAATTGATGGCGTCCGGCGCCGTCATCGCCATCCAGGACATGGGCGCGGCGGGCCTCACCTGCTCGGCCGTCGAGATGGGCGCCAAGGGCGATCTCGGCATCGAGCTGGATCTGGACAAGGTGCCGGTGCGCGAGGAGCGCATGAGCGCCTACGAGATGATGCTTTCGGAGAGCCAGGAGCGCATGCTCATGGTGTTGAAACCCGAAAAGGAGAGGCAAGCCGAAGCGATCTTCCGCAAATGGGGCCTCGATTTCGCCATTGTCGGGCGCACCACGGACGATCTGCGCTTCCGCATCCTGCATCAGGGCGGGGAAGTCGCCGACCTGCCGATCAAGGATCTCGGCGACAAGGCGCCCGAATACGACCGCCCCTGGGTGGAGCCGAGGAAGCCGGCGCCGCTGCGCGCCGACGATGTCCCGCAGGCGGATGTCGCCGATGCGCTGCTCAAACTGCTCGGCTCGCCGAACGGCTCCAGCCGCCGCTGGGTCTGGGAGCAGTACGATACGCTGATCCAGGGCAATTCCTTGCAGCGCCCCGGCGGCGACGCCGGCGTCGTGCGCGTCGAGGGCCACGAAACCAAGGCGCTTGCCTTTTCCTCCGACGTTACGCCGCGCTATTGCGAGGCCGACCCTTACGAGGGCGGCAAGCAGGCGGTGGCGGAATGCTGGCGCAACCTGACGGCGACGGGCGCCCTGCCGCTCGCGGCGACGGACAACCTCAATTTCGGCAATCCCGAGCGGCCCGAGATCATGGGCCAGTTCGTCCAGGCGATAAAGGGCGTCGGCGAGGCCTGCCGCGCGCTCGACTTCCCGATCGTGTCGGGCAATGTCTCGCTCTACAACGAGACCAACGGGCAAGGCATCCTGCCCACGCCCACCATCGGCGGCGTCGGCCTGCTGGCCGACTGGAAAAAAATGGCCCGCATCGGCTTTGCCGCCGAAAACCATCCGATCCTGCTGATCGGCGCTCCGCCGGAATGGGGCACGCATCTCGGTCAGTCCACCTATCTGCGCGACATACATGGCCGCACGGACGGAACGCCGCCGCCGGTCGATCTGGCGCACGAGAAGAAGGCCGGCGACTTCGTGCGCAAGCTGATCGCCTCCGGCATCGTCACCGCCTGCCACGACCTTTCCGACGGCGGGCTGGCCGTCGCGCTGGCCGAGATGGCAATGGCTTCCGGCATCGGCGCCGTCATTCCCGGGCTGGTCGACATCGACCCGATCCCGGTCTGGTTCGGCGAGGACCAGGGGCGCTATCTCGTCACGCTCAACCTGGATCCGCATCAGGAAGAAATGGACGATCTTGTGCGCGAGGCGCAGACGCTCGGTATCTTCGCGCCGCGGATCGGCTCGACCGGCGGGCCCGAGTTGAAACTCGGCGATGCGCGTGGAATACCAGTCGGCGACCTGAAGGCGGCGCACGAATCATGGTTCCCCGCTTTCATGAACGGCTGACCGGAGGCTTTTGCCCATGGCGATGGACGCTCACGACATCGAAAGACTGATCCGGGAAGGCATCCCGGACGCCAAGGTGACGATCCGCGACCTCGCCGGCGACGGCGAGCACTATGCCGCCGAGGTCGTCGCCGAAAGCTTCCGCGGCAAGAGCCGCGTCCAGCAGCACCAGATGGTCTACGACGCGCTGAAGGGCAATGTGGGCGGCGTGCTGCACGCGCTCGCGGTCCAGACCAGCGTGCCGGACTGAGCGTTGCGCGCCGTCCTGTTCGATGTCGATGGCGTGCTGATCCACAGCTTCTTCCACCCGGATCCGGCGCGGCGACGGCGCTGGGACCAGCATCTGCACGACGATCTCGGCGTAAGGCGGGAGGCATTGGAGCCGTTTTTCGGCGACGGTTTCGTCGACATCGTGGAGGGCCGCATGTCGATCATCGCAGCGCTCGACGAGTTTCTTCCGACGATCGGCTTTCAGGGGTCGTCGCTCGACTTCTTCGACTACTGGCTGACACATGACGTGCACCTCAACCTGCAACTGCTCGATGTGGTTCGCCGGCTGAGGGGGACGGGCGCGAGACCCTTCATCGCCACCAATCAGGAGCATATCCGCGCATTCCATTTATGGAGCGCGGTGGGCCTCAAGCACTATTTTGAGGATATGTTCTACGCATCCCGTTTTGGCGCCGGCAAGCAGCGGCCGGAGTTCTATGAACGCGCCGAAGCGCTTATCGGCCCGCATGACGAGTCGCCGCTTTTCTTCGACGATTCGGCCAAGGTGGTGGCCACAGCCAGGGCGCACGGATGGGAAGGCGTGCTCTACAGGGATCTGGCCGATTGCACCGGACATCCCTGGGTGGCCGCGCGCCTGTCCTGAGCCCGGCAAGATGGGCTGCATAGACGAAACGTGCGTCGTCACTCGGCCTTTTTGCGGACCATCACCATCGGCCCGGCCGGAAACCTGCCGCCGATCAGATACTTTTTGCCGTCGTGCAGCGCCGAGATCGCGCCGTCGAAGAACAGCGCGTTCGGGCAGGAAAGCGCGTCGCGGAACAGCCGCGCGAAGCTGCCGAGGCTGACCGGCGCGCGGGAGATCGCGAAGATCGCCGTTCCGGAACTGTCCACGCCGACGCCGTTGCGGATGTAGCGCGAGGTGCCGTCCGGCTCGAAGCGCGGATGGATTTTTCCGTCGATCACCAGCATCGGGCCGGATTGGGTGGCGGCTTTCAGATCAGGCCGCGCGGCCGCGAAGGCGCCGGTTTCGCGCACGCCTGCCCGCCCTTGCGCATCGATGAAGAACACGCCGTTCGGCTTCAGGAAGAAATTGCCCTCCCCGTCCGCCGTGTTGAGCGGCGCCAGTTCCTTGCCGTCCTCGACATAGAGGCCGACCGGCGACATGTCCTCGTGGTACATCCCGCCATTCATCGCGAAGAGGAAAGGTTCCGCCTCGGCGAGTGCGCCGAGGCTGCCGTAGGGCCGCCCTGCCGCATCGTGCAGACGCAGCGCGATGTCGTATTGTATCGGATCGACCGCGCAGACGATGTAGCCGACAGCCTCGAACGCCATGTCGCGGCAGGTTTCCGGCAAGGGCATGGCAGGTTCGCTCATCGGGGCTCGCATCCGGGCAACAACGATCCAAGCCGCTGCGCCCGCAAGGATGCACAGCGCCGCGATCATCGCCGCTCTTGCCCGGACTGTCACCCGTCCTTCTTCCTCATTCTGGCAGGAAAGCTGCCGTATATTTGCGCCAGTGCCGCTTTCACCTTGTTTCCGCCAGCCTGCGGCGTTATCTGGTGAGGTAGTATTTTCGGCCCGCCTCCGGCGGGCATGACAGAAGGCATGCGCTCATGAGCGGCATCAACGACTACATCGACAGCGAAGTGAAGGGCAACGACGTCGTCCTCTTCATGAAGGGCACTCCCGGCTTTCCGCAGTGCGGCTTCTCCGGCCAGGTCGTCCAGATCCTCGATTACCTCGGCGTCGATTACAAGGGCGTCAATGTCCTGACCTCGGACGAGCTGCGCCAGGGCATCAAGGAATATTCCAACTGGCCGACCATCCCGCAGCTTTACGTGAAGGGCGAGTTCGTCGGTGGTTGCGATATCATCCGCGAGATGTTCCAGGCGGGCGAACTGCCGGGCTTCCTGGCCGAAAAGGGCGTCAGCGCCTCCAGCACGGCATAGCCGTCACCGAAATCCATCGGGTCCCGCATTCCCGCGGGGCCGCTCAAGCGATGCGCCGGTTTGCCCGGCGCATTTCGTTTCCGGCTTCATACGGGACAGGACATGGACCAACAGACCGAACCCGCGCTGCATGGTGGCTCATTCGGGATTCCGAAGCTCGAATTCATCGCCATCGCCGCCGCCATGATGGCGCTGAACGCGCTCGCCATCGACATCATGCTGCCCGGTCTCCAGCAGATCGGCGCCAGCCTCGGCGTCGAGGACGAGAACCACCGCCAGTTCGTGATCTCCGCCTATTTCGCCGGCCTTGCCTTTGCGCTGCTCGCCTATGGGCCGGCGTCGGACCGATTCGGCCGACGCGCGCCGATGTTCTTCGGCATCGGGGTCTATGTCATCGCCGCGCTGCTTGCCGGCTTCGCCACCGATTTCACCACGCTGCTCGTCCTGCGCTTCATCCAGGGCATCGGCGCGGCCTCGACGCGCGTCATCGCCGTCTCGATGGTGCGCGACCGCTTCGGCGGACGTGCGATGGCCGAGATCATGTCGCTGATCTTCATGGTCTTCATGGTGATCCCGGTCGTCGCGCCGAGCATTGGGCAGTTGGTGATGCTGTTCGCCGAGTGGCACTGGATCTTCTACTGCATGGCAGGCATCGCCTTCGCCATCGGCTGCTGGGCCTTCCTGCGCCTGCCGGAGACGCTGGCGCCGCAGAACCGCCGGCCGATCGATCTCGGTTCCGTGGCGAAGGCTTTCGCCATCGTGCTGACGAACCGCCTGTCGCTCTTCTACACGCTGGCCTCGACCATCGTCTTCGGGGCGCTGTTCGGATTCATCAATTCCGCGCAGCAGGTCTATGTCGGCATCTACGGGCTCGGCGTCTGGTTCCCCGTCATCTTCGCGGTGGTGGCCGGCATGATGGCGGTCTCGTCGTTCCTGAACTCGCGGCTGGTCGGCAGGTTCGGCATGCGCCGCCTCTCCCACAGCGCGCTGATCGGCTTCATCGTGGTCAGTGCCATCTGGTTCGTCTGGTCTCTGTTCGGCACAGTGCCGGTCGTGGGTTTCGTGATCCTTTTCGCCGCGGCGATGTTCCAGTTCGGCTGGATCGGCTCGAACTTCAACGCCATCTCGATGGAGCCGCTCGGCCATATCGCCGGCACGGCCGCGGCCGTGCAGGGCTCGGCGGCGGGCTGATCGGCGCCTTGATCGGGCAGGCCTTCAACGGCACCACGACGCCGCTCGCCTTCGGCTTCTGCGTCGTCGGCTTTCTGGCGCTCCTGATGGTGCTGATCGCCGAACGCGGAAAGCTGTTCCAGGTCCTGCACAGCCCGATCCCGCACGTCACCGAGATCTGAGTCCCGCTCAGCCGAGCGGGATCTCGATCGTCATGCCGTCATAGGCGGGTTCGACGTTCTCCGGCGTCTCGCGCAGCACCGTCTCGTAGTCGAGCGGCACATGCATGTGCGTGAGGTACGCCCGGCCGGGCTTCAGGGTGGCGACCCATTCGAGCGCCTCGCCGAGCGAAAAGTGACTTGGGTGCGGCCTGTATTGCAGCGCGTCGATCACCAGCACGTCGAGATCCCGCAAGAGCGCCGGCGTCGCCTCCGGAAAGGCGCTGACATCCGGACAATAGGCCAGGCTCTCGATGCGGAACCCCAGCGAGTGGATTTCGCCGTGCACCTGCGGGAGCGGCATCATCGCGATCGCTCCCCCCGCGCCCTCGATCACCACGGGCTTTGCGTGGTCTATGCGGCGCGCGGTCAGGATCGGCGGGTAGGAACTGCCCGGCGGCGTCTCGAAACAATAGCCGAACGCCTCCCTCAGCCTCGCTTCCGTGAAAGCGTCGGCATGGACATCCATGCGGCGCCTCTGGTCGAGGGCAAAGCTGCGAAGATCGTCGATGCCGTGGATATGGTCGGCATGGGGATGCGTGTAGACGACCGCGTCGATATGGCGGACATCGGCCATCAGCATCTGGGCGCGGAAGTCGGGGCCGGTGTCGATGACGACGCGCGTGACGCCGTGCTCCGATATTCTTTCGGCCATGGCCGAGCACCGCATGCGCCGGTTCCGCGGATTGGACGGATCGCAAGCGCCCCAGTCGCCCGTCACCCGCGGCGTGCCGGGCGACGATCCGCAGCCGAGGATCGTGAAGCGCAGGCGGTCGGTCACGAACGCGCGCCGGGTTCCGTTGGGCGCGGCATCATGGCGAACAGCCGGAAGAAATTCTCCGTCGTCAGGCGCGCCGCTTCTTCGGACGAAACGCCGATCGTTCCGGCGAGCACCCTTGCGGTTTCAGCCACGAAGGCCGGCTCGTTGCGCCTGCCGCGATGCGGGACCGGCGCGAGATAGGGCGCGTCGGTTTCGACCAGCAGACGGTCCCGCGGCACGGCCGCCGCGATCTCCCTGATATCGGGCGAGTTCCTGAAGGTCAGGATCCCAGAGAAGGACACGTAACCGCCAAGCGCTACCCCGACCTCCGCGAGGCGCCGGCCGGAGGAAAAGCAATGGAGGACGAAGGGAAAGGCGCCCTTGCCGCTTTCTTCCTCGAGAATCGCGATCATGTCCTCGTCGGCGCTGCGCGCATGGATGACCAGCGGCAGCCCGGTTTCCCGCGCCGCCGCGATGTGCGTGCGAAAACCTTGCGCCTGCGTGGCGCGCGGCGACTTGTCGTAGTGGTAGTCGAGCCCCGCCTCGCCGATCGCCACCACCTTCGGATGCCTGGCCAGCTCGATCAGCCTTTCGGCGGTGACACCGAGTTCTTCGGCGGCATTGTGCGGATGGGTGCCGACCGAGCAATAGATCTCCTCATGCGCCTCGGCGATCGCCAGCACCTCGTTGAAGCGGGCGACGCGCGTGGAGATCGTCACCATGCGTGCGACGCCGGCTTCGCGCGCCCGCGCGATCACGGCGTCGCGCTCTTCGGTGAAATCCGGGAAGTCGAGATGGCAATGGCTGTCGATCAGCATCGGTCAGCCTTCGCCCTCTGCCTTCTCCACATAGCGCGGGAACACCGGCTGCGGCGGCGGCAGGGCATCGCCCGGCACAAGCGCCGCCGCGTCGGCGACGGCGGCGAAATCGCGCCTGTCCGCCGGCACCGCGAGCAGGTCGAGCAGCTTTGCCGCCGATCCCGGCATGAAGGGCTGGCACAGGATCGCCACCCGCCGCACCGTCTCGGCCGTGGTCCAAAGCACGGTTTCCATGCGCGCCGGATCGGTCTTCTTCAGCGCCCAGGGCTCCTGCGCGGCGAAATAGCGGTTGGCATCCGCCACGACGGCGAACACGGCGGCCAGCGCAAGATGGATCTGCTGGTCGGCCATCGCCTTGCGCGCGCTCTCCAGTGCGGCCGCCGCCTGGTCGAGGATCGCCCGGTCGGCTTCCGCCAGCGTTCCCTTCGCCGGCACCTTGCCGCCGGCATTCTTGGCGATCATCGACAGCGACCGTTGCGCCAGATTGCCGAGATCGTTGGCGAGGTCGGCGTTGGTGCGGTTGACGATCGCCTCATGGCTGTAATTGCCGTCCTGCCCGAACGGCACCTCGCGCAGCAGGAAATAGCGCACCTGGTCGAGCCCGTAGTGCTCGATCAGCGCGAACGGATCGATGACGTTGCCGACCGACTTCGACATCTTCTCGCCGCGGTTGAACACGAAACCGTGACCGAAGACGCGTTTCGGCAAGGCGATGCCGGCCGACATCAGGAAGGCCGGCCAGTAGACGGCGTGGAAGCGCACGATGTCCTTGCCGATGACGTGGAGATCGGCCGGCCAATAGCGCCAGAGCGGTGCCTTTTCATCGGGATAGCCGACTCCGGTGATGTAGTTGGTGAGCGCGTCGACCCAGACATACATGACGTGCTTCTCGTCGCCGGGGACCGGTATGCCCCAGTCGAAGGTGGTGCGCGACACCGACAGATCCTTCAGACCGGACCGCACGAAGCTCACCACTTCGTTGCGCCGCTCCTGCGGGCCGATGAAGCCGGGCTCCCGCTCGTAGAGCGCGAGCAGCCTTTCCTGATAGGCCGAGAGGCGGAAGAAATAGCTTTCCTCCTCCACCCACTCGACCGGCGTGCCCTGCGGCCCGTAGCGGACGCCGTCGGCGCGCAGTTCCGTCTCGTCCTCGCCGTAATAGGCCTCGTCGCGCACGGAGTACCAGCCGGCATAACCGCCCTTGTAGATGTCGCCATTGGCCTCCATCGCCTTCCAGATCGCCTGGGAGGAAATGCGGTGACGTTCCTCGGTGGTGCGGATGAAATCATCGTTCGACGCGTCGAGCGCCGCCGCCATGCGCTTGAATTCCGCGGCATTGCGATCAGCGAGCTCGCGCGGCGTGATGCCTTCCTTGCGGGCCGTCTGGAGCATCTTGATGCCGTGCTCGTCGGTGCCGGTCAGGAAGTAGACGTCCTTGCCGTCGTGCCGCTGGAAGCGGGCCAGCGCATCGGTGGCGATCAGCTCGTAGGCGTGGCCGATATGCGGCCTGCCGTTCGGATAGGAAATGGCCGTGGTGATGTAGAATTTTTCGCGTGACATGGAACGTCGCTCGGAATGCTTGAAAATTCGGGGCGGGCATAGCGCATCGGGACGGCGGATGCCATCCCGGCAAGGGCTTCACATTCGGAGCGTGTCGTTCAGACGGAAAAGCATGTTGAGCGCGTGTTGCTTGCGGTCCAGATTGTAGGTCGTCGCCTCGTCTATCGCAAGCCGCGCCTCGCGCCAGGCTTCCGAAAGCGCCGCCGCGCGGGCAAGGTCGCCGTGTCGGGCCGCGCCCGCCGCCGTCCCGGACAGGAGCGACAGGACGTGCTCGTTGAAGAGTTCGAACGGAACGGCGCGATCGCGCCCGCCGACCGCGTCCGCGAGCTTGTGCGCCTCCGGCACATTCACCGCCTTCGCCGTCGCGATCCTGTCGACCGCCTCGGCGATCTCCAGGCCGCCATATTGCGTCAGCATGATCGCCCGCCGCACGCTGCCGCCGGAGCGTTCGGCAAGGGCGTCGCGCGCCTCGTCTCCGGCGGGAGCCTCGAACCCCGCTCTGCCGAGCGCCTCGAAGAGATCAGCCGCGCCGAGCGGCGCCAGCCGCACGACCTGGCAGCGCGAGCGGATCGTCGGCAACAGCGCGCCCGGCGAATTGGCGATCAGCATGAAGAGCGTGCGCGCCGGCGGCTCCTCGAGGTTCTTCAGCAGCGCATTGGCGGCATTGGCGTTCATGTCGTCGGCCGGATCGACGATCACGATGCGGTAGCTGCCGTCATGCGAGGTCAGCGACAGGAAGCGGTTGATCCTGCGGATTTCGTCGACCGTCAAGGCGGATCTGAAGCCCTTGCCTTCCTTGTTGAGGGGCCGCGTCAGGTGCAGCACCCCCGGATGCGCGCCGCTCGCGACCTGCCGGAACAGCGCGGAGGCTGGGTCCGGCGCGGCAATTTCAGCCGGAGCCGCCGCCGGGTCGCCATGGCGCAAAAGATGGTTGGCGAGATGGTAGGCGGCCGTCGCCTTGCCGATGCCGCGCGGTCCGACGAAGAGCAGCGCATGCGGCAGCCGCCCTGCCCTGTAAGCGGCCGCAAGGTCGGAAAGCGCTGCCCGATGTCCGAAAAGCACGGGATTTTCCGCCGGTTCGGGTACATCGTCCAGCGTGTCGTGCTGCTCGGGCGCGAGGCGTTCCATCAGAGATCGCCGGAATTGAATGTGCGCGCCACGCGCTCCGCGAGCGCGGCGAACACGGCATCCGTCACCTGGTCCTCCACCGTGTCCGGATCGTGCGCGGCATTGATCACCATGCAGCGCTCAGGCTCGCGCGCAGCGATCGCCAGGAAGGCGGCGCGCCGCGCCTCCTGCATGTCGAGCGTCTCCTTCTCGAAGCGGTCGGGCGACGACGCGCCCCGCCGCGCGGCTGCGCGCCGCATGCCGATCTGCGGGTCGAGATCGAAGACGAGCGTCAGGTCCGGCATGAACGGGCCCACCGTCGCGCGCTCCAGTTCCGCCAGCACTTCGGGGTCCACGTCGCCCGTCGCGCCCTGATAGACGCGCGAGGAATCGACGAAGCGGTCGCACAGCACGATCCCGCCGCGCTCCAGCGCCGGCCGGATGACCTGTTCGATATGGTCGGCGCGCGCCGCGGCGAAGAGGATCGCCTCCATCGTTGTGCCGAGCGGCTCGACCGCGCCGGACAGGATGACGGCGCGCACCGCCTCCGCGCCGGGAGAGCCGCCGGGCTCGCGCGTCACCACCACATCGTAGCGCTTCTCGCGCAGCTTGCGCTCAAGCCGCGCGATCTGCGTGGACTTGCCGGCGCCCTCGCCGCCTTCGAAGGTTATGAAGAATCCCTTTTCGGCCATGCAAGGACCGTGTTTAGCCACAGGCGGGCCACGCGTCCATGCGGCATGGCCCCGGAAAGTGGAATCAGAGCCTGTGGATCCAGCCGGTCAGAAGCTCGGCAAGGGCATCCATGGCGCGGCTGTGCAACGGCCCCTCCGGCACGGCCTGCGCGGCGTAGAGCGGCGTTTCCTGGATAACGGCGCCGTCAAGCTGGATACGCAGGATGCCGACGGCGTCCCCTTCCTCGACCGGAGCCACGAGCGGCCCGCTATAGACGATGCTCGCCCTTGGCGATCCGGCCTTGTCGGCCGGCAGGAAGAGCCCGACAGGCGCATGCGTGCGCACCGCGACATGCGAGACGCTGCCGCCATAGACCGGAACGGAGCCGACAACGGCATTCGCCGCAAAAAGGCTTCTCGCCGAGAAGGCACCGTTTATCCAGTCGAACAGCCGACGCGCCTCATCGGCCCTCTCCCTATCCGATTTCAGCCCGCCGATCGCGGCGACGATGCGGCCGTCGCCGCGGCGGACGGATCCCAGAAGCGCATAGCCCGATCCTTCGGTGAAACCGGTCAGAACGCCGTCCGCGCCGATGTTCATGGCGAGCAGCGGATTGCGGTTGCGCTGCGTGATCTTGTTCCAGGTGAAGTCCGGGAGGGCGAAATAGGCGTAGTATTCCGGATAGGTTTCGGCCACGTGGCGCGCCAGCCGCACGAGCTCGCGCATGGTCATGCCCTGCCCGTCAGCCGGCAGCCCGGTGGAATTGACGAAATGCGACCTTGTCAGCCCAAGGGCCCGCGCCTGCGCATTCATCATCGCGACGAATTTCTGCTCGTCGCCCGCGAGCCCCTCCGCCAGGATGATGCAGCCGTCATTGGCCCCCTGCACCATGACGCCCTTGAGAAGGTCCTCGACGCGGATCGACGACTTCAGCGCCGCGAACATGGTGGAGGTTCCCGACGGCGCGCCGCCGGTGCGCCAGGCGTTCTCGCTGACCTTGTATTCCGTGTCGAGCGTGATCCTGCCGCTCTTCAGCGCCTCGAAAACCACGGCGACCGTCATGAGCTTGGCCATGGATGCGGGCGGGACCGGCGTGTCCGGGTTCTTCGACAGAAGAACGGTGCCGGTCGCGGTTTCCACCGCGAAAGCCTGCTCCGCCTTGCTCTCGAAAGGCTGGGCAGGCGCATCGCCGGCAGCGAGCGCCAGCGCCGCCGCGGCGAAGAGACCGGCAAGGACAAGCCGTTTCAGCATGGGCCGAGACCGGCCGGAAGCGGCCGCCCGGACATCATGCGCTGTCAGTCGTGTACTGCGAAGGCATCGGTCGCGCCATTCGCCCATGCCGCTTCCAGAAGCGCGTCGACGGAATCACCGCCACGCGGATGGACATTGACGGAGTGCCAGACATGGCCGCCCATGCGGTCGTGCGACACCTCGACGCGTCCGTACCGGGACAGGCGATCGGCGATTTTTCTGGCCTGCGCCGCATCGCGATACGAGCCGGCGGCAACATAGACCTCGGCGTTCTGCGCCTCTTCGCCCTGCAAGGCCGCGAAGGCCCGGGCGCTGCGCGCCGCCGGCGCCTCCTCCGCGTAGGAGAGACCCGCGGAGGCCATAAGGACGCCGTTACCGAACCCGTCGTCGCTCGGACGCTCGGCCGCGACGGGGCCGAATGTCGGCAGCGGCACGTCCGCCGAATCGCCCTTCGCGCCCATCGCGGCCAGCAATTCGGCGCCGTTCCCTTCCCTTACGCCCGGAAGCGAGGAGGAGCCGCCCGGCGTCCTGCCGTTCATGGCGATCATCACGCCGTCCGGCAGGCCCACGGAAGGATCGAGCGGCTTGTTGCCCGGCTGATAGGACGCCATCAGATACTGGTCGTCGTTGCCGTCCAGCGGCGCGCGCCCGACATATTCGACCACCACCTTGGCGGTGCCGTGATGCTGGTAGTCGAGCATTTCCGCGGCGCGCTGCGACAGGTCGATGATGCGGCCGTCGGCATACGGCCCGCGGTCGTTCACGCGAACGATGACGGAGCTTCCGGTCTGCGCGTTGGTGACGCGGGCGTAGCTCGGCAGCGGCATGGTCGGATGCGCGGCGGTGAGGTGCGTCTTGTCGTAGATCTCGCCATTCGCCGTCAGCCGGCCATGGAAGGCATCACCGTACCAGGAAGCGAGGCCGACCTTGCGGTAGCCCCTGTCTTCCTTGGGATAATACCATTTTCCGCGCACCTGGTAGGGCTTGCCGATCTGGTCGCGGCCGCCGCCGCGCGGCAGGTTGGACTTCAGCATCGACACGCGCGGGCTCGCCTTCACGCCATATTCGGATTCGGCGAAATATTCCTTGGAATGGGCGCGCTTGGCGACCATTGCCTTCGGCGCCGGTGCACCGCAGCCGGCAAGCAGCGCAGCCGCCAGAACCGCGCCGAACAAGCCGGCGCCGCGGGCAACGCGTATGCGCGTTGGAGCAAGCATTCTCAAATCGCCCCCGATCAGATGTCCATGGTCGGATCGAATTGTCCGGCCACCCTAGCCGCCCGGCTTCGTTGCGGGCGTGTCCTGAAAGTCACTCTCTGGCAGAAAATGTTTATCAGGCGATTAACCGAGGGGCTTTGCGGGGCATGGACCGCATCGCGCCAAACCGGCGCCACCGCCATTCGCCGGTGTATGCACCTGTTGGTAAGTGTTTTGGGCTAAGTGCATCTGCTCGATGCGGAATCTGCCCGTCATTTCCGGCTTTTTGGCCCCGAGAGATCGGAACGTTGGAACAGGTGGCCTATGGAAGCGGCACGCAAAATCGCTGCGGAAAAGGCCTCCTATCAGCCTGTGGCCGATAGGGATCGCGCGCCTGTCGGCGCGCAGAAGACGCGCGTTGCCAAATGGCCCGTTTTTGCGTTTCGCCCGATGAGCCAATTCCGGGAGCGGTCGGACATGCTCTCATGGGGCCGCGTGGACCGGCCGCGGCAGTTTGTCGCCGAACCAGCCAGCCGGGCGGATCTGGAAGGCCTCCTGCTGGAGGGCGCCGGAATGTTCGGGCAAGGCCTGCTCGGCCGGGGCCTCGGCCGCTCCTACGGCGACACCAATCTGAATCGGGACGGCGGCCTGATCGCCATGTCGGGCATCGACCGCATCCTGGCTTTCGACGACTGGACAGGCCTCCTCAAGGCCGAGGCGGGGATCTCGCTGGCGAAGATCATCGAGTTCGCCCTGCCCCGCGGCTTCTTCCTGCCGGTCACGCCCGGCACGAAATATGTGACGCTGGCCGGCGCGATCGCCAACGACGTGCATGGCAAGAACCATCACCGGGCGGGAACCTTCGGCTGCTGCGTCGAGGAGATCGGCCTGCTGCGCACCGACATGACCACCCGCCGCCTGACACCAGCGGATGGAACAGGCCTTTTCGCGGCCACCGTGGGCGGTCTCGGGCTGACCGGTTTCATCACGGACGCAACGATCCGGTTGAGACGCGTTTCGAGCACGGAGATGGACGTCGAGACGCTGCCCTTCCAAAATCTCCGCGAGTTCTTCGCCCTCAGCGAGGAGAGCATCGCCAGCCACGAATACACGGTGGCCTGGATCGATTGCCTCGCTTCCGGCAAGGCGCTCGGGCGCGGCATCCTCACGCGCGCCAACCACGCCGTTGGCGGCACCCTGGAGGCAAAGCCGCGGAAAGGCCCGACGATCCCGTTCGAACTGCCCGGCTTCCTGCTCAACCGGGTGACGATCGGTGCGCTCAATCTCGGCTATTATTCGCTCGGACGCAGGCGCGCCGGGCACAAGAGAGAGTTATACGACAGCTATTTCTATCCGCTCGACAGGATCGGCCACTGGAACAGGCTCTATGGCCGGCGCGGCATGTATCAGTACCAGAGCGTCGTCCCTCCCTCGGTAGCAGCCGATGCGACGGCGGCCATGCTGGACGAGATATCGCGCGCCGGGCAGGGATCGTTCCTGGCGGTGCTGAAGACTTTCGGCAGCGTGGCCTCGCCGGGCATGCTGTCCTTCCCCGCGGAGGGCACCACGCTCGCGCTGGACTTTCCCAATCACGGCGCCTCGACGCTCGCCCTTCTCGCGCGGCTCGACCGCATCGTCCGCGAAGCCGGCGGACGTCTTTATCCCGCCAAGGACGGCCGTCTGCCGCGCGACATCTTCGAACAGGGCTATCCCCTGCTCGAGCATTTCAAGGCCCACCGCGATCCGGGGATCTCGTCGTCCTTCTGGCGGCGTGTCGAGGAGGACGCGGGGTAGCCGGACGGCGCGATCGGACTGCGCTTCAGGCGCCGTATTGCTGGTCCGTGACGTGCTCCATCCAGTCGACCACCTTGCCGTCCTTGACCTCCTGGAGCGCGATGTGGGTCATCGCGGTCGCGGGTGATGCGCCGTGCCAGTGCTTTTCGCCGGGCGCGAACCACACCACGTCACCCGGCCGTATCTCCTCGACCGGCCCATCCCAGCGCTGCACGCGGCCGAAGCCGGCGACCACGATCAGCGTCTGACCGAGCGGATGGGTGTGCCAGGCCGTGCGCGCGCCGGGTTCGAAGGTGACGGACGCGCCCTGAACCCGCTCCGGATCGTGGGAATTGAACAGCGGATCGATCCGCACCCTTCCGGTAAACCAGTCGGCCGGCCCCTTCCCCGACGGACGCGATCCGGCCCGCATGATTTCCATGGCTCGTCTCCGGAATTCTAGTTGATCATCGGCAGCAAGGCATCGATGGATTTCTTCGCGTCGCCGTAGAACATGCGCGTGTTCTCCTTGAAGAACAGCGGATTCTCGATGCCGGAATAGCCGGTGCCCTGGCCGCGCTTGGACACGAACACGGTCTTGGCCTTCCAGACTTCCAGCACCGGCATGCCGGCGATGGGCGAGTTCGGGTCCTCCTGAGCGGCCGGGTTCACGATGTCGTTGGAGCCGATCACGATGACGACGTCCGTGTTCGGGAAATCCTCGTTGATCTCGTCCATCTCCAGCACGATGTCGTAGGGCACCTTGGCCTCGGCGAGCAGCACGTTCATGTGGCCTGGCAGCCGTCCGGCGACCGGATGGATGGCGAAGCGCACCTCCTTGCCGGCGGCACGCAGCTTGCGGGTCAGTTCGGAGACCGACTGCTGCGCCTGGCTGACCGCCATGCCGTAGCCCGGCACGATGATGACGCTTTCGGCGTCGTTCAAGGCCGCGGCCACGCCGTCGGCGTCGATCGCCACCTGCTCGCCCTCGATCTGCATGGTCGAGGCCTGCGGACCGCCGAAGCCGCCGAGGATGACCGAGACGAAGGAGCGGTTCATCGCCTTGCACATGATGTAGGACAGGATCGCGCCCGAGGAACCGACCAGCGCGCCGGTGACGATCAAAAGGTCGTTGCCCAGCGTGAAGCCGATCGCCGCCGCCGCCCAGCCCGAATAGGAATTGAGCATCGACACCACCACCGGCATGTCGGCGCCGCCGATGCCCATGATGAGGTGCCAGCCGATGAAGCCGGCGAAGAGCGCGATCAGGATGAGCGTCCAGATGCCGGCGCCCATGCAGTAGGCGATGCCGAGCGCCAGGCAGATGATCGCCGCGCCGGCGTTCAGTGCGTGACCGCCCGGATATTTCTTCGCCTTGCCATCGATCCTGCCGGCCAGCTTGCCGAAGGCGACGATGGAGCCGGTGAAGGTGACGGCGCCGATGAAGATGCCGAGGAAGACCTCGACCTTCAGCATGGCGATCTCGGCCGGCGTCTTGTGCGCCAGCACGGACGCGAAGCCGGTGAAGGCTTCCGCCGCGCCCGAGGCACGCGCGGCCACCACGTCCATCAGCGAGATCTCGGCATTGATGCCGATGAAGACGGCTGCGAGGCCGACGAAGGAGTGGAGCGCGGCGACGAGCTGCGGCATCTCCGTCATCTGCACGCGGTTGGCGACGTACCAGCCGGCGAGCGCGCCGAAGGCGATCATGACGAGGGTGAGATACCAGTGGCCGGAGCCCGCGCCGAACAGCGTTGCGACGACCGCCAGCGCCATGCCGACGATGCCGTACCAGACGGCGCGCTTGGCGCTTTCCTGCCCCGAAAGGCCGCCGAGCGACAGGATGAAGAGGATGGCGGCGACGACGTAGATCGCCGTGGTCAATCCGATTTCCATGTCCGCCCCCTTAAGACTTCTGGAACATGGCGAGCATTCGCCGCGTGACGAGGAAGCCGCCGACGATGTTGATCGAGGCGATCAGCACCGAGACGGCGGACAGCACCACCACCCACCAGGAGGACAGCCCGATCTGCAACAACGCGCCGAGGATGATGATGCCGGAAATCGCGTTGGTGACGGCCATCAGCGGCGTGTGCAGCGAATGGCTGACGTTCCAGATCACCTGGAAGCCGACGAAGCAGGCGAGCACGAAGACGATGAAGTGCGACAGGAAGCTCGGCGGCGCGAACAGGCCGACGATCAGCATCAGCACCGCGCCGATGCCGAGCAGCGTGTATTGCGAGCGCGTCTGCGCCCGGAACTCGGCGAGCTCCTTCGCCCGCTTCTGCTCGACCGTCAATTCCTTCGGCTTTTCCTTGGGCTTCTGCGCGGCGATGGCGGCGATCTTCGGCGGCGGCGGCGGGAAGGTGATCGCGCCGTCGTGGGCGACGGTGGCGCCGCGGATCACGTCGTCTTCCATGTTGTGGACGATGACGCCGTCCTTGCCAGGCGTGAGATCCGCGATGAAATGGCGGATGTTGTTGGAATAGAGCTCCGAGGCCTGCGCGCCCATGCGGCTCGGAAAATCGGTATAGCCGACGATGGTGACGCCGTTGTCGGTGACGATCTTCTGGTCCGGCACGGTCAGGTCGCAATTGCCGCCGCGCTCGGCGGCGAGGTCGACGATGACCGAGCCGGTCTTCATCGCCTCAACCATGTCCTTGGTCCAAAGCTTCGGCGCATCGCGGCCGGGGATCAGCGCGGTGGTGATGACCACATCCACCTCCGGCGCCTGCGCGCGGAAGAGTTCGAGCTGCTTGGCGCGGAACTCCGGCGACGACGGCGCGGCATAGCCGCCGGTCGCGGCGCCGTCCTGGCTGTCGGAGAAATCGAGGAACAGGAACTCGCCACCCATCGACTCGATCTGCTCGGCGACTTCCGGCCTGACGTCGAAGGCGCGCACGATGGCGCCGAGCCCGCGAGCGGCGCCGATGGCCGCCAGTCCCGCCACACCCGCCCCGATCACCAGAACCTTGGCCGGCGGCACCTTGCCGGCCGCCGTCACCTGGCCGGTGAAGAAGCGGCCAAAATTGTTCGCCGCCTCGATCACCGCCCGATAGCCGGCGATGTTGGCCATGGAGGACAACGCGTCCATCTTCTGCGCGCGACTGATGCGCGGCACCATGTCCATGGCCACCGCCGTCACGCCCTGTTTCTCGGCCTGCTTCAGCAGATCCGGGTTCTGGCCCGGATAGAAGAAGGAGATCAGCGTCTGGCCGCTCTTCATGCGCTTCAGCTCGGCCTCGGTCGGCTGGCGTACCTTCACCACCACGTCGACGGCCTTGACGAGCGCCGCCGCCGTCTTCTCGACGGTCACGCCCGCCTTCTTGTAGTCGGCATCGGAAAAGCCCGAGGCAACCCCCGCCCCCGCTTCCACGAAAACCTGATGGCCGAGCTTCGCAAGATGTCCCGCCGAAGACGGCGTCACCGCAACCCGCGTCTCGCCCGGGAATATTTCCCTCAGCGCGCCAATCTTCATCGACCGATTTCCCCCTTCATGCTCTCCGACTCCGTGCGCCGCGCCGTCCGTCACCGCGGCAGAGATACTGTGAGTTTTCGCGCCGCACAACATCGCAGATGGCGGCCGAATCGGCGTCACACCGACCGGGTAACGCCCCCGTCGACGCGGATGTTCTGACCGGTGATGTAGGCCGCGCCTTCCGACAGCAGGAAGGCCACGGTGGCGGCAACCTCCTCCGAAGTGCCGTAGCGCCTCATGGGAACGCCTTCGCGCCGCTCCTCCGTTGCCGGAAGGCTGTCGATCCAGCCCGGAAGCACGTTGTTCATGCGCACATTCTCGGCGGCGAACTGGTCCGCGAAGATTTTCGTATAGGACGCCAGGCCGGCGCGGGCGACCGCCGAGGTCGGGAACATCGCGCTCGGCTCGAAGGCCCAGGCCGTCGAGATGTTGACGATGGCGCCCTGCTTCTGCGCGAGCATGACAGGCGCCACGAGGCGCGTGGCCCTGACGACGTTCATGAAATAGACGTCGATGCCCTGGTGCCACTGTTCGTCGGTGATCTCCAGGATGGGCGCGCGCGGGCCGTGGCCGGCGCTGTTGACCAGCGCGTCGATGCGGCCCCACTTCTGCATCGCGGCGTCCACCAGCCGCTTGAGGTCGTCGTTCGACTGGTTGGAGCCGGTGACGCCGATGCCGCCGAGTTCCGCGGCCAATGCCTCGCCCTTGCCGGACGAGGACAGCACGGCGACGCGGTAGCCGTCCCGCGCCAGCCTGCGCACGACGGCGGCGCCCATGCCGGATCCGCCGGCGGTGATGATCGCGACCTTGTCGTCCATGTCCGTCTCCCTTGATCCTATGGCGATTTCCGCCATAGGGCACCGCCGTTCGGTTCATGGCAAGCTCTGCCGGCAATCAAGTCGTCGGCGCGTCCAGGTCGAGGTGCAGGAACTGGTTGAATTCGCTGCGCTCGTAGCCGCCGAACGCATCGCCGTCGACGAAACCGCGCTTGCGGTAGAGTGCCAGAGCCGGCTCGAAGGCCGCGCCGCTTCCGGTTTCCAGGCTGAGCCTGCGCAGCCCCCGCGCCCGGACGATCCCGATGATATGCTCAAGCAACAGGGCCGCCACACCCTTCCGCAAATGGCGCGGGTGGGTGCGCATGGACTTCAGTTCGCCCGTCGTGCCGTCTATTTGCTTGAGCGCGCCCACGCCGCAGATTTCGCCAGCGTCCCACACGCTCCAGACCGTGACGCCAGGCGCCTTCAGGCCCGACAGATCGAGGGCAAAGACGTGGCCGGGCGGCGAGTTCGCGTGCATGCCCTCCAGATGGATGCGCAGCAGGTCGCGCGTCCGATCTCCCGACAGGTCGTCTTCCCGGATTTCCATGCCACTGTCCTCGCAGATCGCCCGCCCCGCCCACGCGCCTCGGAAAACCCCTCAGACGAGCTCGACCTCGACGACGCCCGGCACGGCGCGCAGCGCGGACGCGATCTGCGGGGAAATCCGGTAGCGGTCGGGAAGCGCGATTTCCACCTCGCTCTCCGCGCCCTCCTTGATGAGCACGAAGCTGACCTGTCCCTCGCCTTTCGCCGCGAGCTGGGTCGCCACCGCCGAAAGCGGCTTGGCATCGCGCAGGAAGACCCTCAGCGCCTTCTGCACGCGGCTCGCCTCGTCCTCCAGCGACTGCACGGTCTGGATGCGCAGGTTGACGCCCTCCGGCCTGTCCTCGGCCGACACGGTGATGACCACCGAGCGGCCCGGCTCCAGCAGGTCGCGGTACTGCGCCAGCGTCTCGGAAAACAGCACGGCCTCGTACTGGCCGGACGTGTCGGAGAAATTGACCACGCCCATCTTGTTGCCGGTGCGCGTCTTGCGCTCCTGCTTCGACGTCACCGTGCCGGCGAGCCGGCCCGCCGCCGCCCCGCGCTTCACGGCGGCGGCGAAATCCGCCCAGCTCTGCACGCGCATCTTCTCCAGCACGGCCTTGTATTCGTCCAGCGGATGCGCGGAGAGGTAGAAGCCGACCGCCTGGAACTCGCGGTGCAGCCGGTCGGAAGGAAGCCATGGCTCGCAGGCCGGAAACTGGATGCGCTCCGAGCGGGCGGCCGACGAGGCGCCGAACATGTCGATCATGCCGAGCGCCGCGTTCTCGCTGGCGCGCGACGCCATGCCCATCATCCGTTCCACGCCGGCCATCATGGCGGCCCGGTCATGGCCGAAACAGTCGAGGGCCCCCGCCATGATGAGGCTCTCGAACACCCGCTTGCCGACGACGCGGGGGTCGATCCTCTCGCAAAAATCCTCCAGCGAGGCAAACTGCCGCTCGCCGCGCTTCTCGACGATGTGCTCCACTGCCGCCTCGCCGACGCCCTTGATGGCGGCGAGCGCGTAGAAGATGCGGTTGTCGTCCACCTCGAAGTCGCGGAACGAGGTTTTCACCGAGGGCGGCACCACCTCGATGCCGAGCCGCATCGCGTCCTGCCGGAAATCGGCGAGCTTGTCGGTGTTGCTCATGTCGAGCGTCATCGACGCCGCGAGGAACTCCATCGGATAATGGGCCTTGAGATAGGCCGTCTGGTAGGACACCACCGCATAGGCGGCGGCGTGCGACTTGTTGAAGCCGTAGTCGGCGAACTTGGCCAGCAGGTCGAAGATGAAGTCGGCCTGCGGCTTGGCAACGCCGCGCTCCACAGCGCCCGAGACGAAGCGCTCGCGCTGCTTGTCCATCTCGGCGCGGATCTTCTTGCCCATGGCGCGGCGCAAGAGATCGGCTTCGCCGAGCGAATAGCCGGCAAGCTCCTGCGCGATCTGCATCACCTGCTCCTGGTAGACGATGACGCCTTGCGTCTCGGCCACCAGATGGTCGATCTTCGGATGGATCGACGCGATCTCCTCTTCCTTGTGCTTGCGCGCATTGTAGGTCGGAATATTCTCCATCGGCCCCGGCCGGTAGAGCGCCACCAGCGCGATGATGTCCTCGATGCGGTCGGGCTTCATGCCGATCAGCGCCTTGCGCATACCGGCACTTTCCACCTGGAACACCCCGACGACTTCGCCGCGAGACAGCATCTCGTAGGTTTTCCGGTCATCCAGCGGCAGCTTGGAGAGATCGATGTCGACGCCGCGCCGGCGGATCAGCTTCACCGCCGTTTCGAGCACGGTCAGCGTTTTCAGGCCGAGGAAGTCGAACTTCACCAGCCCCGCGTCCTCGACCATCTTCATGTTGAACTGCGTGACCGGCATGTCGGAGCGCGGATCGCGGTACATCGGCACGAGCTGGCGGAGCGGTCGGTCGCCGATGACGATGCCGGCCGCGTGCGTGGAGGCATGGCGGTAGAGCCCTTCGAGCTTCTGCGCCATGTCGAGCAGCGTGTCGACGATCGGCTCCTTCTCCGCTTCCTCGGCGAAGCGCGGCTCGTTGCGAATGGCGTCGGCGAGCTTGACCGGATTGGCGGGATTGGCCGGCACCATCTTGCAGAGCCGGTCCACCTGCCCGTAAGGCATCTGGAGCACACGCCCGACATCGCGCAGCACCGCCCGCGCCTGCAACGTGCCGAAGGTGATGATCTGCCCCACCTGGTCGCGGCCGTAGCGCTGCTGCACGTAGCGGATCACCTCCTCGCGGCGGTCCTGGCAGAAGTCGATGTCGAAGTCCGGCATCGACACGCGGTCGGGATTGAGGAAACGCTCGAAGAGCAGCGAGAAGCGCAGAGGGTCGATGTCGGTGATTGTCAGCGCGTAGGCGACGAGGCTGCCTGCGCCCGAGCCGCGCCCTGGCCCGACCGGAATGCCTTCCGCCTTGGCCCATTTGATGAAGTCGGACACGATCAGGAAGTATCCGGGAAACTTCATGCGCTCGATGACGCCCAATTCGTATTCGAGGCGCTTGCGGTAGTCTTCCTCGGTATAGCCCGGTGTCAGGCCCTGCGTGGCGAAACGCATCGCCAGGCCTTCGCCCGCGAAGCGGCGCAGTTCCGCCGCCTCCGCCTTCTCCGCTTCCTCCGGATCGGCCGTCCCGACTTTTGTGAAGCGCGGCAGGATCGGCTTGCGCTTCGTCGGATAGTAGGAGCAGCGCCGCGCGATCTCGACCGTGTTGTCGATCGCCTCCGGCAGGTCGGCAAACAGCGCCGCCATCTCGGCCTGGCTCTTCAGATGATTGTCGGGGGTCAGGCGGCGGCGCTCGTCGGAGGCGATGACCGCGCCCTCGGCGATGGCGATCAGCGCGTCATGCGCCTCGTAGCCGTCGCGGGCCGGGAAGAAGGCCTCGTTGGTGGCGACCAGCGGCAGCTCGTGGCGATAGGCGAGATCCACGGTCGCCGCCTCGATGCGGCGGTCGTAACCGGCCAGCCGCTCCATCTCGACATAGAGCCGGTCGCCGAAGATCGCCTTCAACGCGAGCAGCCGGTTTTCCGCGAGCTCGGCATGGTCGCTCCTCAGCGCCGTCCCGATCGGACCGCGCGGTCCCCCCGTCAGGCAGATCAGCCCCTCGGCCCTTGCCTCGACGTCGGCGATCGACACCTGCACCGCCGCTCCGGGCGGCGCGTCGAGATAGGCCGCGCTCACCAGGTCGACCAGATTCGCATATCCCTTTTCGGTCGCCGCGATCAGGACGAGGGGCGAAAGCTCGGCGCCGGCGGAGCGCTGGCCGACGCGCCCCTCCTCCGGGGACCGCGCGGCCATGTGCACGTCGATCTGGCAGCCGACGATCGGCTGCACGCCCTCCTTGGTGGCCTTCTGCGCGAATTCCAGCGCGCCGAAGAGGTTGTTGGTGTCGGTGACGGCGATGGCCGGCGCATCGTCCTTCACCGCGTGCGCGATCACCTTGGCGATCGGCAGCGCGCCTTCCAGCAGCGAGTAGGCCGAATGCACCCGCAGGTGGATGAACGGGCGCGCGGCAGCGGCTGGCCTGGCCGCGCCCTGCAATGCCTCGCGCCTCAGCGGATCGCGTGGAAGTCGGTCGTCCGGCATGGATCGCGTGTTCTCGCAGACTCGGGTTGAAGACCCGTCCATTGTCGGCAAGCCGGACCCGCCAGTCCACCCCGAGCGTGACGGAAGTCACACCTATCGATCACGGCCGACCGCCTCATGCGAACTCCATGATGACGGCATCCACGGCGAGGCTGTCGCCCGGCTTTGCCCTGATCGTGCCGACGGTCAGGTCGCGCTCGGCGCGCAGCACGTTCTCCATCTTCATCGCCTCGACCACGGCCAGCGTCTCGCCCGCCTTCACCTCCTGCCCCTCGCCGACGGCGATGGTCACGACGAGGCCCGGCATCGGGCACAGCAGGAGTTTCGACGTGTCGGGCGGCAGCTTCACCGGCATCAGCCTGTCGAGCGCGGCCGTCGCCGCCAGCATGGGGCGAGCGACGACCGACATGCCGCGCCAGTCGATCCGCACGCCGTTGAGCACGGGACGGATCTGCGCCGTGACGGCGGTTCCGCCCACCCGTCCCTTCCAGACCGGGTCGCCGGGCCGCCAGTCGGACGCGACCGTCAGCGCCTTGCCGCCGGCGACCGAAAGATCCGCTTCGAGCGGCACGGAGACCATGCCCTCCAACAGTTGCACGGGCACGAACCCGTCGCCGACGCGCACCTCCCAATCACGCTTCATCGCGCCCGAATGCGGCCGCAGGCGGCCGCCGAGGCGATCCAGGCGATCGCGGCGCTGCAACTCCACCGCGAGCGCCACCGCCGCTAGGATCGTCGTTTCGTGACGGTCCGGCGTCACCGGCGCGAACCCGTCCGGGAACTCCTCCGCGATGAAGCCCGTCGAAAGCCGGCCCTCGCGCCAGCGCGGATGCCGCATCAGCGCGGCGAGGAACGGAATGTTGTGCTCGATCCCGTCCACCACGAAATTGTCCAGCGCGTCCGACATGGCGTCGATCGCCTCGATGCGGGTCGGCGCCCAGGTGCACAGCTTGGCCACCATCGGATCGTAGAACATGGGGATTTCCGAGCCTTCCGTGACCCCGGTGTCGTTGCGCACGACCGCGTCGCCGAACCGCCCTTCCTCCGGCGGCCGGTAGCGCGTCAGCCGGCCGATGGACGGCAGGAAGTTGCGATAGGGATCTTCTGCGTAGAGCCGGCTTTCCACCGCCCAGCCGGTGAGCTTCACATCCTTCTGCGCGAAAGCAAGCTTCTCGCCGGCGGCGATGCGGATCATCTGTTCCACCAGATCGATGCCGGTGACGAGCTCCGTTACCGGATGCTCGACCTGCAATCGCGTATTCATTTCAAGGAAATAGAAGTTCTTGTTCTTGTCGACAATGAACTCCACCGTTCCGGCGCTCTGGTAATCGACCGCCCTTGCCAGCGCCACCGCCTGCTCGCCCATGGCGGCCCGCGTCTTTTCGTCGAGGAACGGCGACGGAGCCTCCTCGACGACCTTCTGGTTGCGGCGCTGGATGGAACATTCGCGCTCGCCCAGATGGAGCGCGTTGCCGTGGCTGTCCGCCAGCACCTGGATCTCGATGTGGCGCGGCTCGACCACGAATTTCTCGATGAACACCCGGTCGTCGCCGAAGGAGTTTCTAGCCTCCGAGCGTGCGCGCTCGAAGCCGTCGCGCACCTCTTCCTTCGACCAGGCGATGCGCATGCCCTTGCCGCCGCCGCCGGCGGACGCCTTGATCATCACCGGATAGCCGATCTCGCCGGCGATCCTCTCCGCGTGGTCGGCGTCCTCGATGACGCCGAGATGGCCGGGAACGGTCGAAACCCTCGCGGCATTGGCGAATTTCTTCGATTCGATCTTGTCGCCCATGGCGCGGATGGCCTTGGGCTTGGGACCGATGAAGACGATGCCCTGCTCTTCCAGCGCCTCGCAGAAGGAGGCGCGCTCCGACAGGAAGCCGTAGCCGGGATGGACCGCCTCCGCACCGGTCTCCTTGCAGGCGGCGATGATTTTTTCGGCGACGAGATAGCTCTGGGAGGCCGGAGGCGGGCCGATATGGACTGCCTCATCGGCCATTTCGACATGCACGGCGTCGCGGTCGGCATCGGAATAGACGGCCACCGTGGCGATGCCCATCCGTCTGGCCGTCCTGATGACGCGGCAGGCGATCTCGCCGCGATTGGCAATGAGGATCTTCTTGAACATGCGGAGGGCATCTTTCTTCGGCGAAGATCTTTTTATGTCGTTCCCGCGCGCGGTCAAGAACGACAGGATCCCGCCTCCCGCGGCACAGGTCGCGCTCCGGCAAAAACTGCTGTATCAACGCCGGAATCTTCCGCTGCCGGTCCGTCATGCCGCTTCCTGCCATCTTCGTCGACGCCGATGCCTGCCCCGTCAAGGACGAGACCGTGAAGGTCGCGGCCCGCCTCGGACTGGCCGTGACCTTCGTCTCGAACGGCGGCCTGCGGCCATCCCGCGACCCGATGATCCGCAACGTCGTGGTGCCGAAGACGGCGGACGCCGCCGACGACTGGATCGTGGCGAATCTTTCCGCAAACGACATCGTCGTGACCGGCGACATCCCGCTTGCGGCCCGCGCGCTCGGGGCAGGCGCGCATGCGCTCGGGCCGACGGGCAGGCCGTTCACGGAAGCCGGCATCGGCATGGCGCTCGCCATGCGGGATCTGAAGCGGCACCTGCGCGAGACCGGGGCGAGCGACGGCTCCGGCCCCGCCATGAGCCCGGCGGACCGGTCCCG
>JAFKJW010000097.1 GCA_017305925.1 Hyphomicrobiales bacterium
ATCGGCCGGACGGGGCGCAACTTCGCCGCCGGCATGTCGGGCGGCGTCGCCTATGTTCTGGACGAGGACGGCGACTTCGCCACCCGCTGCAACATGGCGATGGTCGAGCTGGAGCCGGTGCCGGAAGAGGACGACCTCATGGAGAAGCTCCTGCATCACGGCGGCGACATCGCGCACAAGGGCCGCGTCGACGTGTCCGGCGACATGACCAGCCACGACGAGGAGCGCCTCTACCAGCTCATCTCGAACCATGTGCACTACACCGGCTCGGTCAAGGGCAAGGCGATCCTCGACGAATGGACCGCCTACCGGCCGAAATTCCGCAAGGTGATGCCGGTCGAATACCGCCGCGCGCTCCAGGAGATGGAGCGGCTCAGGATGAATGTGGCGGCGGAGTAGGCGCTTCCTTGAAGCTGTGAGGTGTTTGGCATATGTTTTGGCATATGCAAAACGGGAGGCGCGAGATGAATGCGCATGACAAGGACGTCCGCACGGCCAGCCTGTTCCGCAACGGGCGCAGCCAGGCGGTGAGAATACCGAAAGAGTTCGAGTTCGAAGGTGATGAGGTTCTGATCACACGCGACCAGACTGGGAAACTGATCTTGGAGCCATCCAAGAAGAAGAGATCCCCCAAGGAACTGGTTGAGTGGCTGCGCGCGCAGTCGCCGCTGGGGCCTGAAGATCGGTTTCCAGACATTGACGACAGCGACCTGCCGCCTCTCGACGACATCGAGTTGTAGACGTGTATCTTCTCGACACGAACACGATTTCGAATATCGCGCGCGATCCGAACGGTGTTGCGGCGGAGCGCTATCAGTCGAAAATGCCGAGCGAGGTCGGTACGAGCATCATCGTTTCGTCGGAAGTGCTTTTCGGGCTGCAAAACAAGGAAGGGCATCGTTTGCACGGGATGATGATGGCAATGCTTGAGAGCTTGACGATTTTCAATCTCGAGCAGCCGGTGGACCGGAAATACGCGGAGCTACGGGCGCATCTCAAGGCGGAAGGCAGGCCGATAGGACCCAACGACCTGTTCATCGCCGCTCACGCCCTCGCTTTGGATGCAACGCTGGTGACGGGCAATACAAGCGAATTCTCCCGCGTGCCGGGACTGAAAGTTGAAAACTGGCTGCACGCGCAGCCGTAAACGTAACTATCCAGTGAAATTGGAATCCCATGGGCAAGGTGACAGGTTTCCTTGAGATCGACCGGCAGGTGCAGAAGTACCAGCCGGCGTCCGACCGCATCCGGCATTTCCGCGAGTTCACGCTGCCGATGTCGGAGAAGGAGGTGGAGAAGCAGGCCGCCCGCTGCATGGATTGCGGCGTGCCCTATTGCCACGGCCCGACCGGCTGCCCGGTCCACAACCAGATCCCGGACTGGAACGACCTCGTCTACAACGGCGACTGGGAGAGCGCGATCCGCAACCTCCATTCGACCAACAATTTTCCGGAATGGACGGGCCGCATCTGCCCGGCGCCCTGCGAGGAGGCCTGCACGCTGAACCTCGAGGACATCCCCGTCGCCATCAAGACGGTCGAGCAGGCGCTCGCCGACAAGGCCTACGAACTGGGTTTCGTCCGGCCGCAGCCGCCGGCGGCGAAAACGGGCAAGTCTGTCGGCATCATCGGGTCGGGGCCGGCGGGCCTCGCCGCCGCCCAGCAACTGGCGCGCGCCGGCCATGACGTGCATGTCTACGAGCGCGAATCGAAGGTCGGCGGCCTGCTGCGCTTCGGCATCCCCGACTTCAAGATGGAGAAGCACACGATCGACCGCCGCGCCGAGCAGATGCAGGGCGAGGGCGTCACCTTCCACTGCAACGTCAATGTCGGGGTGGACAGGTCCGTCGACGATCTGCTCGCCGCGCATGACGCCGTGCTCTATTGCGGCGGCTCGGAGACGCCGCGCCCCGCCGGCATCCCGGGCGCGGATCTCATGGGCGTGCACGATGCGATGCCCTACCTGGTCCAGCAGAACAAGCGCCTGGGCAACGAGGACATCGTCTCGGTGGCGTGGCTGTCAGAGCCCATCCTGGCCAACGGCCAGCATGTCGTCGTCGTCGGCGGCGGCGACACGGCGTCGGACTGCGTCGGCACGGCGTTCCGACAGGGCGCGGTGCGCGTCACGCAGCTCGACATTCGTCCGCAGCCGCCCGAAAGGGAGGACAAGCTGACGGTCTGGCCCTACTGGGCGACCAAGATGCGCACCTCCTCCAGCCAGGCCGAGGGCGCGGAGCGCGAGTTCCAGGTGGCGACGCTGGAGTTCATCGGCGAGGAAGGGCAGTTGACCGGCGTCAAGTGCTGCGAGGTGGACGAAAAGCGCAAGCCGATCGAGGGGACCGAGTTCGTCATCCGCGCGGATCTGGCCTTCATCGCGATCGGCTTTTCCGGCCCGCTGGCGGACGGCGTCCTGGCCGATCTCGGCGGACGGCTGAGGACGAGCACCGACATGCGCCGCTCCGTCAACGTCGCCGCGAACGAACGCGACTATGCCACAAGCGTCGAGCGCCTCTATGCGGCAGGCGACGTCCGCCGCGGCCAGTCGCTGGTGGTCTGGGCGATCCGGGAGGGACGGCAGGCCGCGCACGCCATCGACAAGGCGCTGATGGGATCGACCGTCCTGCCGCGGTAGCCCTATCGCGTGGAGGCGGTGGCCTCTGCGTTTCCGGAGGCCGGCTCCGCTGCCTGCCGGGCCCAGAGGAAATCGTCGGCGCGGCCCGATGCTGCGCGTGCCGAAACGTCCGGCTCCGCGCCGGGTCGCTGCTTGGCGCCGCCCGGTTCGACGGTCGCGCCGAGAAGCTCGGTGCCGCCGTCGAGTGCCGGATCGTTGAGGGACATGGGCGGAGTGCGGTCTCCGGCTCCAGCGTCTCCCGGAGAGAGGCTGGCGTCGGGCAGGGCGGCAACCGCCGGCTCGCCGGTCTCCGACAGGCCGAGCATCCTGGCCAGCGGCTTCTCCGCGAAGAAGGCGAGCTTTCGCTTGCCGGCGGCCGTGAAATTGATCCCGTCGCCGGTGCGCAGCCGCACCGGCTGGCCGCTCACGTCCGGACCGGTGGAGGAGAAGGCGCCGTTCTCGTCGACGAAGCCGTCCCAGACGTCGATGAACTGCCCGTCTACCCGCCCTGCGGAGGCGCGGTAGAGTTCGTTGAGCACCAGCATGTCATCGGACATTCTAGACGATTTGAAGGACGGCAGGCCCAACCAGGCGAACGGCAGCTTCGTATCGGCCAGCGCTTTCGTCAGGGCGTCGATGCGCGCGACATATTCGGTGGTCCATTTTTCCGAACCGAGCGGCTGGCTGTCGCCTCCGACGCGCATCGACTGGCGGTCGTTCGCGCCCAGCATCACCAGGATCGCCGAAGGCTTCTCCTTCTCGACCAGCGCTTTCAGCCCCTTCGGCCAGTCCATGACGTCGTTGCGCACGAGACCGGAGGAGGCCTGCGTGCGGTCGATCACCGCGACATGGGTGTTGTCGGCATAGGCCTGGTTCAGGCCGTTCGCCAGCGCGCCGCCGAGGAAGTCGCCGATCACCAGCACGGTGCGGGCGTCCGGGGCCTTGGGCGCGATGACCAGTTCGGGCTCGCGCGGCACGGGGTGCTTCTTCTGCGGCGGCTTCACGACGCGCTTGGGTACCGCGTTCGAGACCGGAGGGCGGTCGATTTCCGGCTCGACGCGCTCGCGCCGCGGCGCGAAGAGCTCGCGCAGCGAGAACCAGCGGCGGCGCTGCTCCTGCGCCAGCGCGTCGGGGGAGAAGGCGGCCAGAAGCAGCGGGGCGGCGACCAGCGCAACCGCCAGCGCCACGAGGCCACGGGTCAAAGCGTGCCGGACGACATCACCACGCTTTGCCGATGAGCCCATGCATTCTCCGAACTACTTTCGCCGCAGCTTCTTCAGCACTTCGAGGCTGGGGTGCCCGTCGGGCTCGAGCCCGGCGCTCTGCTGGTAGGCCTTGATCGCGGCGATCGAGCCTTGGCCGATCTTGCCGTCGAACTTGCCGTCATAGTAGCCGCTTTCATAGAGCCGCTTCTGCAACTCCTGGCGCTGCTCGAAAGACAGCTTGGTGAACGGCCGCTGCCAGTCCTGCACCAGCCCGCCATAGCCGGCGATCGCATCGGCCAGCAGTCCCACCGCAAGGGCATATTTGTCGGCGTTGTTGTAGCGCTTCAGCACGGAGAAATTGCCCGTGGCGAGAAAGGCCGGGCCGCCGCGGCCGTCGGGCACCTTCAGCGTGGCCTTCTCGTTGGGGTTCCTGAACGGCTTGCCGCTGGCGCGCTGGATGCCGAGATCCTCCCACTTGGCGACCGGCATCGTGCCCTTCGGGAACTTGCCGCCGCGCGGAAGGCTCACCTCGTAGCCCCAGGTCCTGCCGGCGGCCCAGCCGTTCTTGCGCAGAAGGTTGGCGGCGGTGGCCAGCGCGTCCGGCACGGAGTTCCAGATGTCGCGCCTGCCGTTGCCGTCCATGTCCACGGCATATTGCTGGTAGCTGGTGGGGATGAACTGGGTGTGGCCCATGGCGCCGGCCCACGAGCCCATCAGGTGGCTCTCGTCTATGTCTCCCGTCTGGAGGATCTTGAGCGCCGCGATGAGCTGGGTGCGCGCGAACTTGGCGCGCTTCTTGTCGGCATAGCCCAGCGTCGCCAGCGAGCGCACGACATTGCGCATCACCTTGTCGTTCTTGAGGATCTCGCCATAGTTCGACTCCATCGACCAGATGGCCAGGAGGATGTTGCGGTCCACGCCGAAACGGGCTTCGATCTTGTCCAGCCATGGCCGGTACTTCTTCGCCATGGCGCGGCCGGTGGCGATCGATTCCTCATGCACGCGGTTGTCGAAATAGTCCCATACCGGCGCGCTGAACTCCGGCTGGAAGCGCGCCTTTTCCAGCACTTCCGGGTCGATGTCGCGAATGTTGCGGAACGCGCGGTCGTAGGTCGCGCCCGCCACGCCGTTCTTCACCGCGACCGAGCGGAAGCTCGCCACCCAGTTCCGGAAGCCGTCATCGGCACGCGCAGCGGTGGCGGACAAGACGAGCGCCGCCGAAAGGCCGGCCACAGCCAGACCGCCGCCGAGACGCCTGAAGGTTTCGCGCACCTGCATCCTTGCCTCCTCTATGGCCCGAAAGGGCTCATTGAAGCCGAAGGCGGTTAGCAATTGGTTTACCATGGACTTTCTTATACAAGAAAAACGGGCTCGGAGCCATTTGCCCGTAGCCGCGCGAGCGCCGCACCCTATCTGGAAATTTGGACATGAAAATGTCTCGTGCGATACGTAAGGCCGCTTCCCTTTCCGCCCACTCCCACCAGGAAACCCGATGAAAAAAGTTCGCAAGGCTGTCTTCCCGGTCGCCGGCCTCGGCACCCGCTTCCTCCCGGCGACGAAGGCGATCCCCAAGGAGATGCTCACCGTCGTCGACCGACCCGTCATCCAGTATGTGGTGGACGAGGCGCGCGAGGCAGGCATAGAGCATTTCATCTTCGTCACCGGGCGCAACAAGGCGGTGATCGAGGATCATTTCGACCTCCAGTTCGAGCTCAACCACACGCTGGCCCAGCGCGGCAAGGACGACCAGCTCGCGAAGCTCCAGCAGATGCAGCCCCGACCCGGCCAGACGAGCTTCACGCGGCAGCAGGAGCCGCTGGGCCTCGGCCACGCCGTCTGGTGCGCGCGCGAACTGGTCGGCGACGAGCCGTTCGCCCTGCTTCTCCCCGACATGATCATGCAGTCGGAGACGGGCTGCATGAAGGACATGGTCGAGCTCTACCGGCAGACCGGCCACAACGTCGTCGCCGTGCAGGAATGCGACCCGGCCGAGGCGCACAAATACGGCATCGTCGGGCAGGGCGGGAGCATCCATCACGGCTTCGAGATCACCTCTATGGTGGAGAAGCCGAAGCCGGGGACGGCGCCGTCCAACCTCTACATAAACGGCCGCTACATCCTGCAACCCGAGATCTTCGACGTGCTTTCTCGCCAGGAAAAGGGCGCGGGCAACGAGATCCAGCTTACAGACGCCATGCTGACGCTGAAGGAGCGCCAGCCTTTCTACGGCTATGCCTACAAGGGCCGCACATACGACTGCGGCTCGCCGGAGGGCTTCGTCGAGGCGAACGTCGCCTTCGCGCTGTGGCGCGCCGACATCAACGGGAGCATGGCAGGCGTCATCGAGGAGATGCTGCGCACGATCAAGCCGCGGGGAAAGCGCATCGCCTGACGCCTCCTCCCTTTGTGATCGCGTCGGCTTCGCCCGAAAAGCGCGCGCACGTCTCGGTCCGATGCTTCAGCGCTGAAGCTTCATGCCCAGCATCACGCTGTCGGTCTTGTAGTCGCGGCCGTCGGCATTGCTGAAAAGCTGCTCGTGGCGGTAGCGGCCGGTGAGGCCGACATAGCGGTTCAGCCACCAGGTCAGGCTGGCCTCGCCGGTCAGCGTCAGATCGTGCTCGGTCGAGCCCATATAGTCGCGCCAGCTCAGGCCCAGCAGGGCGGTGGCGGTCAGGTCGGCGCGGATCCTGCGGTCGACGCTGCCGCGCAGCGTATAGAGCAGCGAGCCGCTTTCGCCGGGGGTCGTTGTTCCGTCGACGGTCGTCGAGCCGTAGAGCGTCACGTCGGTGCCGCGCTCAGGCGACCAGACGAGGTTGGCGTCGGGCGCCGGACCGGAAATGACCTGCAGCGGCGACTTCGCCACGCAGCTTCTCCCCGAGGTCGAGACCCAGACCCGCCCGCGCGGCCAGCCGGTCGGCGGAGCGCCGGTAGCCGGCGGCGTCGACCTTCGTCTCGTATTCCCGCCGCCCGACCTCGACTTCCGCGAAGGGCGTAAGGGCCGGGGAAATCTCGTAACCGGTGCGCAGCCTCAGGTTGTAGAGCGTCGAATCGCGCTCCCGCTGGGACAGTTTCTCGCCGGTGTCCAGCGTGGCATCGCCGTAGCGGTCGTTTGAGATGCCGGCGACGGCGCTCAATCTCAGCTTGCCGAGGTCCTTCTCCAGACCGGCGGTCGCGTCGATCGTCTGCCGAATCGGCCGGGAGACGGCGCCCTCGATGACGACGGCGGAAGTGGCCGATTCCGGACTGATCTCGTAATCGAAGGTTCCGCGCGCGCGCAGGTCGTTGGTGATGTCATAGCGCAGCGCGCTGCTGAGGCCGGCCGAGTCGTCGTCGAGCTTGGGGCCGTCCAGGGTCCTGCGCAGCGTGCCGTAGGCCTCGATCCTGGCCTCGTGCTCGGACCAGTCCGATTGAGCGCGCAGCCTGAGCGTGGTCTCCGATTGCAGCGCGGCCTCGGCGTCGGGGGAGGAGTTGACGTTGGAGGTCCAGACCAGCCCCTGCTCCAGCGTCGAATAGAGGTTGAACGAGCCGAGCCGCAGGCCGAGCGGAGCGTAGGGATCGTCCTCGGCGCGCTTGCGTGAGGGCGCCTCGATGGCCGCTTCGCGTTCGGAGCCCGGATCGAGCTTTTCCCGCTCCTCGCCGTCGGTCTCTCGGGCCGCGCGCAAGCTGGCGGTGGAGAGGTCGTCGTCGCGGCCGTCCTCCGGGGCATCGGCGGCGGCCGTCTTCTTCTTTTTCATCGCCGCCTTTTCGGCTTGCCGCCGCTTGTCGGGTGGCAGCATGCGCTCGCGCGCCTGCTTGGCGCGCTCGCGGGCGGAAGAAGGCTTCGCCGCGCCTTCCGCCGGCTGTACGTCGTCGGGGTTCAGGCTCTCGAAGAGGCTGCCGGAAGCGGCGGCTTCCGGTCCGGAGGGCTTGTCGTCGTCCGGCGTGGCGCCCGCGCTGAAAGGCGCATATGCCGGCTGCGGCGTGCGGTTCGCGGCGGCCTGCGCGGCCTTCTCTCCCGGGGCTTTTGCCCGGGCGGTGCCGCTGCCGAAATCGCGCTGCTTCTGGAGGCGCAGCAGTTCGTCGGCGATGGCATCCTCGGGCACCTCGCCGCGCAGGGAATCGCTGTCCTGCGCATGCACGGACCATGGACCGGCCAACACAAGCAGGGCGACCGCCGCGCAAGACATGCGCAGCGCCAACCTCTGCATGCCGGATAGGGCCGTCGGCCGGGCCTTTCGCATCTTGCTCCCGAAGCATGTGCGGCGCATCGGCGCCAATCTTACCGAACCGTAAATTCACTTGGTTAACCAACGGTTGAGGCGACGGCGCTTGCGCGATTCTCCATTAGACAGCCTTGCGGCAAGGGAGTAAGCGCAAACGCATGGAAGCCCGTCTCCTGAAAACCAAGCCCGATGGCCGGGCAGCCCTGGAATCGGCGCTGCGGACGATCGCCACCGATCAGGCCGGCGTCGAGGCGCTCGCCGAGGCGTTCCGTGCGGAGCTCGGCGCATCGTTCGTGCATGCTGCGGAGCTTCTCGGCGGCATACGCGGCCGGGTCATCGTCACCGGCGTGGGCAAGAGCGGACATATCGGGTCGAAGATCGCCGCCACGCTCGCCTCGACCGGCACGCCGGCCTTCTTCGTGCATCCGGCCGAAGCCAACCACGGCGATCTCGGCATGATCGCCAGGGACGATGCGATCATCGCCATTTCCTGGTCGGGGGAGACGCTGGAGCTGAAGGGCATCGTGGCCTATGCGCGCCGTTTCGCCATTCCGCTGATCGCGATCACGGCGGGCGAGAAATCGGCTCTGGCGCGGGAGGCGACCGTGGTGCTGGCGTTGCCGCGGGTGCAGGAGGCCTGTCCGCACGGGCTTGCGCCGACGACGTCGACGCTGCTGCAACTCGTCGTCGGCGACGCGCTCGCGGTGGCGCTCCTGGAGGCGCGCGGCTTCACGCCCGACCATTTCCGCACCTTCCATCCCGCCGGCCAGCTTGGCGCCAACCTCACCCATGTGTCCGAGATCATGCTCACGGGCGACCGCATTCCCACGGCGGCGCGCGGCACGCTGATGCCGGAGGCGGTGATGACCCTGTCGCGGAAGCAGGTCGGCTGCGTGTGCGTCCTGGAGGCGGACGGCACGCTGGCCGGCATCGTCACGGACGGCGACGTCGCGCGCAACCTGCATCGCGATCTGCGCAACGTTTCGGTGGACGAGGTGATGACGACGACGCCGAAGACCGCGACACCCGACACGCTGGCCGGCAAGGCCATGGCCATGCTCAACGAATTCAAGATCAGCGCGCTGGTGATCACCGAGGAGAACCGGCCGGTCGGGATCGTGCATTTCCACGACCTGCTGAAGATCGGCGCGGCCTGAGCGGCCTTCAGCGCGTCTCGACGGGCTCGACCACGAGTTCGAGATCGCTCTCGGCGACGCCCGCCACCTTGACGCGGGCTCCCGCCGGCAGGTCGGGGCCGGAGACGCGCCAGAGCGTGTCGCCGAGCTGGATGCGGCCGCGGCCGTTGCTGATCGGTTCCGTCAGCGTCGCCGTGCGGCCGAGAAGCTGGGCGCCGCGCTGGTTGAGCAGGGGTTGGTCGGAGCGGGCCTTCTTCGAGCCGCCGAAGCGGTGGCAGATATAGGCGGAGATCAGCGACAGGACGAGGAAGAGCAGGACCTGCGCCTGCCAGGCCCACATCTCCCAGTACCACAGTTGCAGCGACACGACGCCGGTCAGGATGGCCGCTATGCCGATCCACAGCAGGAAGACGCCGGGGATCAGGATTTCCAGGGCGAGCAGCACGAAGCCGAACGCCATCCAGTTCCATGCGCCGAGCTCGGAAAAGATCTGATCGAGCATGACTTTGCTTCTCCGGACCGCGCCTCAGGGCGCGCCGCGTTTGCCCCGGTCAGCCCTGATCCGACGTGGGGTAGGGATTGCTGCGTGGGACGGAGCCGCGCGGCGGCCGGGCGGCGGAGGCATCGGAGAAAACCTCCCTGGCGATCGCGCCGATGCCGCCGAGCGAGCCGATGAGCGAGGAGGCTTCCAGCGGAATCATGACGACCTTGTTGTTGCTGGACGAGCCGATCTTCGCCAGCGCCTCGGTGTATTTCTGGGCGACGAAGTAGTTGATCGCCTGCATGTCGCCCCTGGCGATGGCCTCGGACACGACCTGTGTGGCGCGCGCCTCGGCCTCGGCGGCCCGTTCGCGCGCCTCGGCGTCGCGGAAGGCCGCTTCCTTGCGGCCCTCCGCCTCCAGCACCTGCGCCTGCTTCAGTCCCTCGGCCTCGAGCACTTGGGCGCGCTTGTTGCGCTCGGCCATCATCTGGCGCGCCATGGACTCCACGAGGTTGGCGGGCGGGTTGATGTCCTTGATCTCGACGCGCGTCACCTTGATGCCCCAGACATGGGCGGCCTCGTCGACGATGCGCAGCAGGCGCTCGTTGATGGCGTCGCGGTTCGACAGGAGCTCGTCGAGGTCCATCGAGCCCATCACCGAGCGGATGTTGGTCATGGTGAGGTTGAGGATGGCGTTCTGGAGGCCGGAGACCTGATAGGCGGCCTGCGGGGCGCTGAGCACCTGGTAGAAGGCGACGCCGTCCACCGAGACGATGGCGTTGTCCTTGGTGATGACTTCCTGGGTCGGAACGTCGAGCACCTGCTCCATCATGTTCATCTTCGCGCCGATCCGGTCGACGAAGGGCATGATGACGTTGAGGCCGGGCGTCAGCGTCTTCGTGTAGCGGCCGAAGCGCTCCACGGTGTAGTTGTAACCTTGGGGAACGGTCCTGACGCCCATGAAGAGGACCAGCAGGACCAGCACGACGAGCGCCGCGATGAAGACGTCGAAGCCGGTGAACAGCATTGGCAATCTCCCTGGACAGTGCGGGGCCCGGGGCCGGACCGCGCACAGGCAAGGCAGGATTATATGGCTTCGGCGAGGCTTACAATCGGCGGGCCTCAGAATGCGAAGAGGTCGGCGTCCGGGTCGGCGTGGCCCAGGATCGCCGCGGTGACGAGTTCGGCGGCGATCTCGGCATAGGTGATGCCGTTGCCGCCATAGCCCATGACCGCGAAGATGCGCGGCCGGCGCGGCACGGCGCCGACATAGGGCAGGCCGGTGGTCGTGGTGCCGAAGGAGCCGCTCCAGGCGAAGGTCGGCCGGGTATCGACCGCGGGCAGCAGCGCCTTCAGCTTTCCGGCGATGCGCTCGGTCTTTTCGGCGATCAGCGCGTCGCGCTGCGCCTCGTCCGAGAAATCCTCGTCCTCGCCGCCGCAGATGACGCGTCCGTCATGCGTGGCGCGGAAATAGAGGTAGGGGTCGGAAGCTTCCCAGACCAGGGCCCGGTCCTTCCACAGCGCCGCCGGCTGGCGTGCGGTCGCGAAGGCCCAGGTCGAGATGATGCGATGGTTCTTGGCCGGCACGAAGTCCATCAGCTCGTAGCCCGTGGCGAGCAGCACGTATCGGGCAGAAAGCACCGGGCCGGCCTTTGTCTCGACCGCGACGCCGTCGGCATGGCTGGCGAAGCGGACCGCCTCGACGGGCGAGAAGAACCGTGCGCCCCTTTCCCTGGCGCGCAGCAGAAGGCCGGCCGTCAGCTTGCGCGGGTCGAGCGCCAGGTTGCCCTGGCTGCGCAGCGCGGCGCGGTCCATGCCGTAGGTCTCGCGGACCGCGGCGCGTGGCAGGAACGAGGCCGCGAGGCCTGCGGCGCCGCGCAGTTCCGCTTCCTCCTCCAGCGCCTCGGCGCCGAGCACGTCGCCGGCCAGATAGAGCGAGGGCCGCTCCGCGAGATCGCAGGCGATCTGTCGCTCCAGGATGCGTGCCTTGAGGTTGCCGACGGCAAGCCGCGAGCGGCGCCATGCCCGCATGGCCCTCTCCTTGCCGATCCGGCGCGAAAGCAGGCAAAGCGGCTGATCGATCTCGTATTGCACCAGCGCGGTGGTGGCAGCTGTCGAGCCCTTCACCGCGCCGCGCCGGTCGATCGCCACGACGCTCAGCCCCGCCAGACTCAGCGCATCCGCGGCGAGCGCTCCGCCGATGCCCATGCCGACCACGACGACATCGGCCGAAAGGTCGCGGGCAAGCGCCTCCTGCGGCACGGCCGGCGCGCGATAGGCGCTCCAGACCGTCCGGCCCGTTCTCAGGTCGAGCTTGCGCTGCATGAAGATCCCCCGCTTCGCGACGGCGCTCAACGCTTCAGGCGCGCCGCCGTTCCGTCGGGGCGTCGGACGGCCTCACGCCCAGCCCTGCAAGTCCCGGCGCACCACCGTCTCGATGACGGCCATGCCTTCTGGGCTGTCGTTGAGGCAGGGGATGTGGGCGAAGTTCTCGCCGCCGGCGTGCAAAAATATCTCGCGCACCTCGCCGTCGATCTCCTCCAGAGTTTCCAGGCAATCGACCGAGAAGCCGGGATTGAGGATGGCGATCGACTTCACGCCCTCCTGGGCGAGGCGCTCCACCGTCTTGTCCGTATAGGGCTGCAGCCATTCCTCGGAGCCGAAGCGGGACTGGAAGGTGGTGAGAAGCCGCTTTTCGCTCCAGCCGAGCCGCTCGCGCAGCAGGCGGGAGGTCTCCATGCACTGGCCGTAATAGGGATCGCCCTTCGCCGAATAGCTTTTCGGGATCCCGTGGAAAGAGGCGAGCACGACCTCCGGCTCGAAATCCAGCGCCGCGAGGCGGTTGCGGATCGAGACGGCCAGCGCGTCGATATAGGCCGGCTCGTCATGATAGTCGGGCACGGTGCGGATCGCCGGCTGGTCGCGCATCTCCATGAGGACACGGAAAAGCTGGTCGTTGGCGGTCGCCGTGGTGGTCGCCGAATATTGCGGGTAGAGCGGAAACGCCACGATGCGCCGGCAGCCCTGCTTCACGAGGCTCTCGACTGCTGCGGCGGTGGACGGATTGCCGTAGCGCATGCCCCATTCCACGACGATGCCGGGCAGGTCGGACAGCGCGCCGGCGAGCTTTTCCGCCTGGCTGCGCGCATAGGTGCGCAGCGGCGACTCGTCCTTTTCCCGGTTCCAGATCTTTGCGTAGTTGGCGCCGGTCTTGGCGGGGCGCGTCCTCAGGATGATGCCGTTCAGGATCAGGTACCACAGCACGCGCGGCGTCTCGATCACGCGGGCGTCCCACAGGAATTCCTTGAGGTAGCGCCGCACCGCCGGCGTGTCGAGGCTGTCGGGCGTGCCGAGATTGAGAAGCAGGACGCCGACTCGCGATCCCTTCCCGGCCGGCCGGGAACCGGGGTGTCTGCTGGCCGTCTCCGTCGGGGCTGGCGCGTCCATCAAGCAAGTCTCCGCAACAGCCGTGACTTAGCGGCCCCGCCGGCACTTTCCAATGGCTCGCTTGGCCGCAGGGCCGGAATGCGGAACGGCCCGCTACGGATCATGTCGCGGCGGGGATCCTGAGCGTGACGCCGATCGGGATGAAGCGTGGCCGGTATTGCTGGTTCGCGTCCGCGATCAGCTTCCACTTGCGGCCGTCGCCGTAATATTTTTCGGCCAGTTTCCAGTAATTGTCGCCCGCCACGACGAGGTGCTGCTGCTCGCCGGTTCCGGCGGCCGGCGCCGCCGTTTCCGCGGGCGCCGCGGTCTCGCCGGCGGGGGCCTGCTGCGTGGCCGGCGTCTCGGGCTGCTGTTCGCCACCGGCCGCCGGGGCCGGTTGCTCGACAGTCGGAGGCGTCGTCGCGATGTCGGAGGAGCCGGCCGGCAGGTCCGGCGTCTGGGTCTCCGGCGCCGGCGCAGCAGCGGGCTCCTCGGCCGCACCGGCGGCCGCCGGCTGGGGCTTCTCACCCTGGGCAAGCTCGGTGATGCGGCCCTCGAGCTTCGGCGCGTAGGGGCTGTGGGCGCCGAGATAGTCGGCGACGACCTGTTCGAGTCCCGGCCCGTAGTCATAGGCGTCCGTCGCCTTCTCGGCGAAGATCTTGTACCCGTCGCCGCCCTGCCGCACGTAATTGTTGGTGGCGACGAGATAGTCCTTGGCCGGATCGATCGGCGCCCATGTGTCGCCGTCGGCGACCTCGACGTTCTTCACGCGGCCCTCGTTCGGCTTCACGGACTTGTCGAAGGCGTATTTCAAACCGGCCACCTGCGGGAAGCGGCCGGCGCCGTCCTCGAGCTGGCTCAGGCCGCCTTCGAGCGCGGCGACGAGATCGGCGCCCTTGATCTTGAAGGTCGCGATGGTGTTCTGGAAGGGCAGCACGGTGAGCACCTCGCCCATCGTCACCTTGCCCTGGTCGATGGAGGCGCGCAGCCCGCCGCCATTGGTGATGACGATCGACACGCCCTGGCCCTTGGTGCGGTCGAGCACGGCGTCGGACACCAGGTTGCCCATCTCGCATTCGCGCACCCGGCAGCTTTCGCGGCTGCCGTCGATGGCCGCGGTGGTCTCGCCGACCTCCTTCTTCTTCAGCTCCTCGATCGGCGCGCCGAGCTCCTTCACCCGGGCGAGCACGCCGGCATCCGGCGTGACGGACTTGTCCAGCGCGATCGGATTGCCGTCTGCCTCCTTGACCACGCCCTTGTCGTCGAAGACGACGCGGAACTCGCCGAGCAGCTTGGAATAGGAGGCGGCCTGGACGACGGGGACCTTGTAGCCGAGCGGATTGTCCACCATCGTCGGGTAGGGGCCCGCCGCCGCCGGATCGGTGTTCGACAGCAGCGTGTGGGTATGCCCGCCCACCACCACGTCCACGCCGGGGATCTTGGCGATCATGGCAAGGTCGCGCGGATAGCCGACATGGGTGAGCGCGACGATCTTGTCGACGCCGCCCGCCTCCAGCTTCTTCACCTCCGCCGCGATGTCGGCCACGTCGTCCTCGATGGCGATGTGCGGCCCCGGAGAGGCGATATCCGGCGTCTCCGTCGTCACCGCCCCGACGATGCCGATCTTCTGGCCGCCCACGTCCAGGACGACCGACGGCTTGATCCGGTCGCCCACCTTCGACTGCGCGTCCGGCTTCACATTGACCGACACGACGGGAAACTTGATCTCGTCGAGGAACGGCACCAGCGCGTCCTCGCCGTCGTCGAACTCGTGGTTGCCCACGGTCATGGCATCGAACTTCATCTGGTTGAGGAACTCGGCCTCGGCCTTGCCCTTGTAGGTGGTGTAGAAGAGCGAGCCCTGGAAATTGTCGCCGGCGTTGAGCAGCAGGACGTTCTGCCCTTTCAGCTTCTCGCGCTCCTGGCCGATGGCGGTGACGAGGCGGGCCGCGCCGCCGAAGCACTCGCCCTTGTCCTCCTCCTCGGCCGAGCAGGTCGATTCGTACTTGTTGTTGCTCTCGATCCGGCTGTGCCAGTCGTTGATGTGCAGGATGTTCAGCGTGTAGTCCGCGAAGGAGAAATCGACCGAAAGGCCGAGCGCCGACGCCGAGAGGACGGCGAGAACCGCGATCTTCTTCATGTTCCAGCTCCCGATTTGCGGTGCAGGCACCGGCGGGGCGTGGCGCCGGTCAAATTTTGTTCAATCTTCCACCAGGCAAGGGGTGGCGCAAGCGGAATCGGCGCGCCGGCTCAGCCCATCTTGCGCGACAGGATGAACTGCGTGCCGGAGGCGAGCGTGCAGTTCATCTGGTCCCGGTTCGCCAGAAGGCAGGTGGCCTTCGTGTTGTTGCCGGTCTTCTGCGAGAAGAAGTCCAGATCGATCAGGTTAGCGCCCCGCATCGCATAGGTGCCGCTGGTCAGCGTCTCGCCGGTCTTCAGCGAGGTCGAGGTGAATTTGCCGCCGCGCAGGCTGGAGAGCGCGACGCCGTCGGTTCCGATCCAGTCGCCCTCGAAGGGGGAGGCGGCGGCTTCGCGCGGCGGGAGGACCTCCCGCGGGCCGCTGCTCATGCAGCCCGCGAGCACGACGCCGCAGAGGAGCGTCGTGGCGAGGGAGGCAAGCTTGCGCGTCGATGTCATCGTTCCAGGTCCTCTCCGCATACGATGTCGTATTTGCGAAGATTCGCCGCGAAGGCAAGGCGCGCTATGCGGCCGCCCGAATTATCTGACGAGGATGTTGCGAAACTGCCAGGGGTCCTCCCGGTCGAGATCCTCCGGGAAGAGGCCCGGCCGGCCCTCCAGCGGCGTCCAGTCCGTATAGTAGCCTTTGACCGGCCCGAGATAGGGCAGTTGCACGGTCAGGCAGCGGCGATAGTCCATCTCGTCGGCTTCCACGATCCCCGCCCTGGGGTTCTCCAGCGCCCAGACCATCGCGGCGAGCACGGCCGACGTGACCTGCAGCCCCGTCGCGTTCTGGTAGGGCGCAAGCTTGCGCGCCTCGTCGAGCGAAAGCTGCGAGCCGTACCAGTAGGCGTTGTTGGCGTGGCCGTAGAGGAGCACGCCGAGCTCGTCCACGCCGTCGACCAGCTCGTTCTCGTCGAGGACGTGGAGGACGGGCTGTGCCCGCCCGGCCGCCCCGAACATCTCGTCCAGCGACAGGATGGCATCGTTGCAGGGGTGGTAGGCGTAGTGGCAGGTCGGGCGGTAGGTCACGTCGCCCTTCTTGCCGCGCACGGTGAAATAGTCGGCGATGGAGACGGACTCGTTGTGCGTGACCAGAAGCCCGTATTGCGGGCCGGGGGTCGGGCACCACGTTCTGACGCGCGTGTTGCCGCCGGGCTGCTCGAGGAAGATCGCGGCCTTCGGACCGTGCTTCTGCTTCTTCGCGTTCTTGGGCATCCATTTCTCATGGGTGCCCCAGCCGAGCTCCGACGGTTGCAATCCTTCCGAGATGAAGCCCTCCACAGACCAGGTGTTCCAGAAGACGTTCATGGGCTTCGGCTTGCCGGCGCGCTGCGTATCGCGCTCGGCGATGTGGATGCCCTTGACGCCGGCCTTCCTCATCAGCTTCGCCCAGCCTTCGCGGTCGTCCGGCCCCGGCTCCTTGAAATCGATCCTGAGATCGGTGGCGAGGTTGACCAGCGCCTGCTTGACGAACCAGGAGACCATGCCGGGATTGGCCCCGCAGCAGGAGACCGCCGTGGTGCCGCCGGGGTTCTTGCGGGCTTCCTTGCGCACCGTCTCGCGCAACGCGTAATTCGTGCGGGAGGCGTTGTCGGCGTCGTTGTCGAAATAGAAGCCGAGCCAGGGCTCCACCACGGTGTCCACATAGAGCGCGCCGAGCTTGCGGCAGAGCTTCATGAGGTCCAAGGACGAGGTGTCGACCGACAGGTTGACGCAGAAGGCCTGTCCATCGCCTTCCGTCAGCAGCGGGGTCAGAAGATCCTTGTAGTTCTTCCGGGTGACGGCTTCCTGGACGAAGCGGATGCCTCGCTCGTCGAGCAGCTTGCGGTCGGCGTCGCGCGGATCGATCACCACCATGCGGGATTTGTCGAACTTGAAATGGCGCTCGATGAGGGGAAGGGCACCGCGCCCGATCGAACCGAAACCGATCATCACTATGGGACCGGTGATCTCACCGTAGACGGGCCATTTCGCTTTCGCCATTCAAATGCACTCCATTCCTGTTTTCAGCAGCGGGCTGCTAATCACAGATTTCCGACACAATAAAGCGGTGGCGGGTCGATTCATGGCCGAGGGCCGGCGAAACCCCGGTTGTCGGTGCGTTCAGCTGCTCGTCAGGAAGGCCACCAGCCGGTCGCGGTCGGCGGTCAGGCCCTTGTAGTCGAGCTGTGCGAGCTTCAGCTCCGTCAGCTGGCCGGCGAGGGCGTGCGCCAGCGCCGGACCCTCCGGGTGGTGCAGGAGCATCGAGAGCGGGTCGAGATAGATGCGGATGGTGAAGAGGATGTCGCCGGAAACCGGCATCCTGCGCACGGTCTGGCGCTCGATGCGGATGAAGCCGCGCGCCACGGCTTCCATGTCGGCGAATTTGGACGGACGCGCATTGGCGCGCTCGCTGCGCTGGGTGTCCGACAGCGGATAGTAGAGATCGGGCCGCGCCTGCAGCGACCAGTTGAAGCGCTGGACCGGCTGCCCGGTCTTGAGGTTGTCGAACATGCGGTCGATCAGCGCCGCCATGCGGGTGCCGGGACCGAAGTCGGGCACCGGCTGGTGGATGTCCTGTAGCGGCCGGCCGAATTTCTCGCGCAGCGACCACGACGAGGGAAAGCAGAGCGACCCGGCGGCCAGCCGCCATCCGGCCTCGCTCCTGCGCATCAGGATAAGATCTTCCTGCACGAGAAGCGAGGCGGCCCGCAGCGGCGGAAGGCTTGCCTCTTCCGCGTCCGCCAGTTCGAGGCCGCCGGCCATCTCCATGCCCGCCGCGCCTCGCCGGTAATGTTCGGGAAAGCGCGACAGGACATGGGCCTTGAGCAGGCCGAGCACCTCTTGCTGCGCCGCGCGCGTGTCGGGTTCCTCGACGAAAACCATGTCGGGGATCGATTCATAGAGGCGCCGCTTCTCGCGCATCTGCACGCCGAACGTATCGTCGACCTCGGTCCAATCCGCGAGGTCGAGCGGCTTCAGGCCGATCGCGAACAGTTTTGACGAGCCGTCATAGGGGGTATGAACCAGGTGAGTCATTGCCAGTTGTCCGGCCGCAGCCTGCTGGTGTGGAAAATGCGGAGACAGGGACAGTGGCCGTATAGATTCTCTAACTGTTCACGCAAGCCTTCACTCTTATATGAAGAGGACTATTCCTTCGGCGACGCGAAATGTTCGCTCATCCAGCTCACAGCTTCGCTCAGCGGTGGCAATTCATCGGTGACGACGCGCCGGATGATGGCGTCGGAAAGCCCGTGATATTCGTGGCGCAACACATTGCCGATTGTGCGGACTTGGGGCCAGGGGATTTCCGGTCGCAGTGAACGAACACTCTCCGGCAGGGCGCGGCTGGCTTCCGAAATGATCTCGATGCCGCGCTGGATCGCATGGTTCAGCATCCAATCGGTCTTGTAGTCGTTAAAGGTCCTGTCCGCGACGGCATTCTCAATGCCGGTGATGGCTTCCCGCATGTCATCCAACGCATGGAGGAATTCACGGGCCATCAGAAGATGCGCATTGCGGATTTTTCAATTTGCGCCCGCAGTCGCGGGTGGAGGCCGTCGCGGGTCGTGAGATCGACGGGAACGTACAGCCGATCCTCGATCAGCAGCTTGATGCCGATCAGATCGAAGGCATTGAAACGGCCCTCGGGATCATAGTCCACGAACAGATCGAGGTCGCTGCCGTTCCCGGCGTCGTCGCGGGTGGCGGAGCCATAAAGATAAAGCGCGGTAGCGCCGATGCCGCGCACGGCATCGGCATTGCGCTTCAGACGGGCAACGGCATCGGCTCGGTTCATGTCCTGATATTAGGACATGACCGGCCGGTTTTCCATGCCCTCCCGGCCTTCGCCTATGCCAGACGGGCCGGGATCAGCCCGCGCAGCGAATTGCCGAGGTGGATCGCTTTCGCCGCCGCAAGCTGATCGGGGGTCAGGACGGCCTCCTCGGCCCTGCCTTCGTCCAGAAGCTCCGCGCGCAGCACGCCGGCGAGCAGCCCGCACTCCAGCGGTGGCGTGAGCAGCATGCCGTCGCCGCGCTCGACAAACAGCGTGGTGATGGTGCCCTCGCACAGTTCGCCGCGCTCGTTGGCGAGAAGCACCTCGTCGGCCTGCTGGACGAGATATTCGGAACGGGCGCGGGTGTAGAGCTGGCGCCGACTTGTCTTGTGGCGCAGCAAGGGATCGGCGGAGGAAAGCCGCGTGCGGGCCAGCCGCAGGGTCCAGATTTTGCCGGCGGGCGGCGGCTCGTAGGGCTGGGCTGCGGCGGACACGCCGCCATCGCGCTGAAGGGCGAGGCGCACGCGCGCCGTGCCGCCGACGCCTGCCACCGCCTTGCCGAGCGCGCTGCCGACGGCTTCCGGATCGCAGGCGAAGCCGAGTTCGGCGGCCGAAGCATAGAGCCGTGCCAGATGCCGGTCGAGCCGCAGGAAACCGGTCGCCGGTTCGTGCCGCATCGTTTCGATCAGCTCGAAACCGGCGGGTTCCCCGTCGCGAAACGGGCCTTCAGCAGGCATTCCGCATACTCCTCCTTCGCGGTCGAATCGAAGACGATGCCGCCGCCGACATTGTAGACGACCTCGCCGTCCGGAAAGAGCGTCAGCGTGCGGATGGCGACGGAAAAGCGCATCGGCCCTTCCGGCGCGATCCAGCCGATGGCGCCGCAATAGACGTCGCGCGGGCTGTTCTCCAACTCGCGCAGGATCTCCATGGCGCGGATTTTCGGGGCGCCTGTGATCGATCCGCAGGGGAACAGCGCGGCGAAGACATCGGCTATGGAGAGGCCGGGCAGCAGCCTTGCGCGCACCCGGCTCACCATCTGGTGGACCGTCGCATAGCTCTCGATGCGGAAGAGTTCCGGCACGTCGAGCGTGCCGACCTCGCTGATGCGCGAGATGTCGTTGCGCAGGAGGTCGACGATCATGCGATTCTCGGCGCGGTTCTTTCCGTCGTTCTTCAGAAAGCGCTTCAGCCGCGCATCCTCTGTCCTGGTCGCGCCGCGCGGCGCGGTGCCCTTCATGGGGTGGGCCTCGATCCAGCCTTCGGCGTCGATGTCGAGGAAAAGCTCCGGCGAGCGCGACAGCACGACCGGGCCGTCCAGCTCCACCAGCGCGCCGTATTTCACCGGCTGGCGCGCCGCCAGCGCCTCATAGGTCGCCAGCGCATCGCCGGACCAGCGGGCGGAGATCGGGAAGGTCAGGTTGGCCTGATAACAGTCGCCGAGCCTCAAATGGCGATGAAGCCGATCGAAGCGCCTTTCATAGTCCGCAAAGCTCCAGGCGGTGCGCGCGTCCCGGATCGTGTCGTCAGGGCTGGTCTCGGGTGCCGTCAGGTCGCCGTCCTGCGGCGCGTCGAAGACGCCGAAGCAGAGGAGCGGTGCGCGGCGGTTCTGCGGCAGCAGCGGCGCCAGCTTCGGCTCCAGCAGGTAGCCGGCCTCGTAGGAGAAATAGCCGGCCAGCCAGTTGCCGGCGGCCCGTGCCTCTTCCAGCGCTTCCAGCGCTGCGGGAAATCCGGCCGGCTCCCATGCCGTGACGACGGCGCCGGGCGCGGCGAAGCGCCGCTCGCGCAAGGCGAACTCGTCGCGGAAGATGACCGAAGGCTGACGCATGCTGGAAAGGGTGTTGCGCTCCGATGTCGCGCCTTAGCACGGCCGCCCGGCGGCGCGAAACCGGCGTCGCGGCGTCGCCTGCCCCGATCACGCCATCGGCGCGGCGTCCAGTTCCTCCAGCTCGTCGATCAGCGCCTCGATGACCGAGAGCCCCTTCTGCCAGAAATCCGGATCGCTGGCGTCGAGCCCGAACGGCTTTAGCAATTCGGAATGATGCTTGGTGCCGCCGGCGCGCAGCATGTCGAAATATTTCTGCTGAAAGCTCTCTTCGGCCTGTCGGTAGACGGCGTAGAGCGAGTTCACCAGGCAGTCGCCGAAGGCATAGGCATAGACGTAGAAGGGCGAATGGATGAAGTGCGGGATGTAGGTCCAGAAGGTCTCGTAGCCTTCGCGCAGCCGGATCGCCGGGCCGAGGCTTTCGGCCTGCACCTGAAGCCACAATTCGCCGAGGCGCTCGGCGGTCAGCTCGCCGTCCCGGCGTTCGGTGTGCACCCTGCGCTCGAACTCGTAGAAGGCGATCTGGCGCACCACCGTGTTGATCATGTCCTCGACCTTCTGGGCGAGCATCGCCTTGCGCTCGCGGCGGTCCGTCGTGCGGTCGAGAAGGGAGCGGAAGGTCAGCATCTCGCCGAAGACAGAGGCGGTCTCGGCAAGCGTCAGCGGGGTCGGCGCCATCAGCGCCCCCTGGCCGGCGGCCAGCACCTGGTGCACGCCGTGGCCGAGCTCGTGGGCGAGTGTCATCACGTCGCGCGGCTTGCCCATGTAGTTGAGGAGCACATAGGGGTGCGCCGAGGGCACGGTCGGATGCGCGAAGGCGCCCGGCGCCTTGCCGGGTCTTGGCGGTGCGTCGATCCAGTTGCGGTCGAAGAATTTCTTGGCGATTCCAGCCATTTCCGGCGAGAAGCTGTCGTAAGCCGAGAGCACGGTGTTCCTGGCCTCGCCCCACGGAATCAGCGCCTGCGGGGTTTCCGGCAGCGGCGCGTTGCGGTCCCAGTGGTTCATCTCCTCCATGCCCAGCCAGCGCGCCTTCATGCGGTAGTAGCGGTGGGAGAGGCGGGGGTAGGCGTCGCGGACGGCGCTCGCCAGCGCGTCGACCACGCCGCGCTCCACCCGGTTCGCCAGATGGCGGGAATCGGCGATGTCGGAAAAGCCGCGCCAGCGGTCGGAGATTTCCTTGTCCTTGGCCAGCGTGTTGGTGATGAGCGTGAAGACGCGCAGGTTCGCCTTGAAGGTCGTGGCCAGCGCCTCGGCCGCCTGCCTGCGGGCCGCCGGATCGGCCTCCTGAAGCCGGTGCAGCGTCTGCTCCAGCGTGAGCGGCTCGCCGCCGATGTCGAAGCGAAGCTCGGCGATCGTCCCGTCGAAGAGCCGGTTCCAAGCGCCGCGGCCGGTGACGGATTTTTCGTGGAAGAGCTGCTCGATGCGGTCCTCGAGCTGGTAGGGCTTGTCCAGCCTGAGATCGAGCACCCAGGGGCGGTAATGGCCGAATGCGGCGTCCGCGTCGAGCGCGGCCAGGATCACATCGTCGTCGATCAGATTGAGCTCCAGCGCGAAGAACAGCAGGTGCGCGCTGGCGTCCGTCACCCTCTGCTGCACGTCGCCATAAAACTTCGACCGCTTCGGGTCTGTCGTGTCGCCGGCATGGACAAGGCCGGCATAGGAGGCGATGCGGCCGATCAGCTCCTCCAGCGCCTCGTACTCCCGGACCGCCTCGCCGAGCTTGCCTTCGGCACCCCTGGCCGCTTCGCCGGCGAGCTTGCCGCGCCAGCGCGCCTCGAAGGCTTCGGCGTCGGCGAGCGCCTTGGCCATGTCGGACGCCAGCTCCGGGCCGTCCATCGACGGATAGAGATCGGCAAGATTCCACTCGGGCAGGGCCGGGTCGCGCTGGCCGGCGGCTGCCGCCCCGCGCTCGCGGTCGAAGGGAAGGGGCATCGAGGACCTCTTGGCGGCTCCGGCGGCGACGGCCGGCGGATGCGCGGCCTAAGACTTCGTTCACCGGTTTTGTTCGGCGCTTATTTAGGTCCCTGTGCCAAGTTGGTCCAGCGCAACATGCCCGGCATGTCGCTTCCTGCCACGCAAGACCCCGGACGCAGATGCCCGCCAACGTCCTTGTCATAGACGACGATCCGGTGCAGCGCCGCCTGCTGGAGGCGGCCGTGCGCAGGTTCGGGCATGCCGTCGGCGTGGCGGATGGCGGGGAGGCGGGGCTGGCGCTCATCGAGAGGCCGCCGGGCGAGGCCTTCAACGTCGTCATCCTCGACATGATGATGCCGGGCCTGGACGGGCTGGGCGTGCTGGCGCGCCTCGCCGACCGCGCGATCCGCGTGCCGGTCATCGTCCAGACCGCGCAGGGCGGCATCGAGACGGCCGTCGCGGCGATGCGCGCCGGGGCCGTCGATTTCGTGGTCAAGCCGGCGTCGCCTGAGCGCCTCCAGACGGCGATCGCCAATGCGCTGAAGGTCGAGGAGCTCGAAAGCGAGACGCGGCGCTCCTCGCGGCGCGGCAAGGCGCTGACGTTCCGCGACCTCATTTTGAACAGCCCGGCCATGGAGCGCGCGGTGCGGCTCGGGCAAAGGGCAGCGGCCTCCAACATCCCTGTGCTGATCGAAGGCGAATCAGGCGTCGGCAAGGAGATCTTCGCCCGCGCCATCCAGGGATCGAGCGACCGCAGGTCGCGCGCCTTCGTCACCGTGAACTGCGGCGCCATCCCCGAGACGCTGGTCGAGAGCATCCTGTTCGGCCACGAAAAAGGCTCATTCACCGGCGCGACCGAGAAGCACACCGGCAAGTTCGTCGAAGCCGATTCCGGAACGCTCTTCCTCGACGAGATCGGCGACCTGCCGCTCGACACGCAGGTCAAGCTGCTGCGCGCCGTCCAGGAGGGCGAGGTCGACCCGGTGGGCGGCCGGCAGACCGTCAAGGTCGACATCCGCCTGATCTCCGCCACGCACCGCAATCTTCTCGACCAGGTCCGGGCGGGCAAATTCCGCGAGGATCTTTTCTACCGGCTCAACGTCTATCCCGTCCTCATCCCGCCGCTCAGGGAGAGACGGGAGGACATCCAGCCGCTGGCCGTCCACCTGATGGAGCGGGCGCTCAAGCTGCATGCGCCGCAGCGGACGCTGCGCTTCGACCCGGCGGCCATGAGCATGCTGGAGGATTACGACTGGCCCGGCAACATAAGGCAGCTCGAAAACGCCATTCTGCGGGCCATCCTGCTGGCCGACGGCAACGTGCTGCGCCCGGACGACTTTCCCCAGATCCGGCATGAGCTGAAGCATCATGTCGCCGCCGTGCCTGCCGCCGAGCCGGCCGGCAAACCCGCCGGCGAGGAGCCCGCGAGCGGTCGCGAGACGGCGCCCGGCGCGTCCCGGCCTCTTCCGCCCGAGGTCCTGAGGACGCTCGACGAGCGCGGCAATGTGCGCACGCTCGCCGAGATCGAGCTGGAGATGATTCGCTTCGCCATCGAGCACTACCGCGGACAGATGAGCGAGGTGGCGCGGCGGCTCGGCATCGGGCGCTCGACGCTCTATCGGAAGCTGCGCGAGCACGGCCTCGAATCACATGCGGCGCAGGCGCAGCCCGACGCGTCCTGAACGACGGCCTCTCGTCCTCTTCATCCATGGAAACCGGGCGTTTACCACGCGGCGAGGCGCAAAGGCTTTGCCAAATTGATGCCACGGTGTTACCGCATTTGCGCTCTAAAGCTTGGATTAACCATTGGGATGGATATTCGGACCTCGATGGAGAGTCCGGGCATCGGATCCGGGGACAAGTGGAAGCTTGGAAGGCCTGTTGATTTGATCCGTATCGAGACGTTCCTCGAGAGCCGGCGACTGACGGCGTGTGCCTGGTCCAGGCTGGCTGTCGCTTTTCTGGTCGCGATGCTCGCTTTGCCGTTCGCCGCGTCGCTCGCGCAGGCCGAGACCAGGACCCTCAAGCTCTATTTCCTGCATACGGGCGAGAAGGCCGAGATCACATTCAAGCGCAACGGCCGCTACGATCCCGCCGGGCTGCAGAAGATCAACCGTTTCCTGCGCGACTGGCGCCGCAACGAGCCGACGAAGATGAATCCGCGTCTGCTCGACCTGATCTGGACCGCCTATCAGCAGACGGGCTCGAACGGCTACATCAACGTCGTGTGCGGCTATCGCTCGCCGTCCACCAATTCCATGCTGCGCAGCCGCTCCAAGGGCGTGGCGAAGAAGAGCCAGCACATGCTGGGCAACGCGATGGACTTCTTCATCCCCGGCGTGCCGCTGAAGAAGCTGCGCGATATCGGACTGAAGCTGCAGGGTGGCGGCGTGGGCTATTACCCCACCTCCGGGTCTCCCTTCGTGCATTTCGACGTCGGCAATGTGCGCCACTGGCCGCGCATGAACCGTCAGGAGCTCGTCTCCGTATTCCCGAACGGCAGAACGCTGCATGTGCCGAGCGACGGCAAGCCTCTGCCGGGCTTCGACCAGGCGCTGGCCGACTATGAGGCGCGCCGCGCCTCCGGCGGCACCGCTCTCGCGCTCGCTTCCGCCGGCCCGGCAAAGAAGTCGCGCAGCGTGCTGGCCCGCCTGTTCGGCGGCGGCGGTGGCGCCGACGACGAGGAAGACAGCAGCCTTGCCAGCGGTGTCGCGGTCGCCGAGGCAGCGCCCCAGCCCCAGCCGAAGGCGGCCAAGCGCCAGACGCAGCCCGTGCTGACCGCCGCGCCCGCGGCGGAAGCGGAAGAGGCGGCTCCGCCGCAGGTCGCGAGCAACGAGACCATCGTGACGGCCCTGCCGCCGCGCTCCGCGCTTCTCCCGGAGATCGCGCCCCGTCCGAAGGCGATCGTCGGCGCCGCGATGGCGGCCGAAATGCCGATCGCGATGAACGACGCCGTCGCCGATGCGCCTCCGCCGCCCGAGCCGGCCCCGGTCGTCGTGGCCGCTGCCGAGGACGGCATGAAGGTGCCGCTGCCGACCAGGCGCCCGGACTATTCGCCGGTGGCCGGCGAAGCGGAAGATTCGGTCCTGATGGCGCTGGTGGACGTCAAGGCGCCCCTGCCGTCGGGGCGGCCCGAACTGGAGAAAATCGTCGCCAGCGCCGACGATGGCGTCGACCGCGAGGCGCGCACCACGGCCTTGAGCCGCGCCGCCGTGGCGGACGCTTCCGCCGCCGAGGACAGCGAGGCGATCGCGTCGCTGATCCGTGCCACCGAGCCGCGCGAGCTCGAGGCGGAAAAAGTCGCGGCCAATGAACCGATGCAGGTGGTCACGAGCAAGGCCAAGTCGACGGAGAAGTCGGCGCGTGCGACCCGCAAGGACCGCAAGCAGCCGGCCGCGACCGTGCTGCCGGCGCAGCCGTCCGATGCGCGCTGGGCGTTCGACGAGAACTATGTCGCGCATGGGAAGCCGGGCAATACGCCGCCTTCCTTCGCCTACAACCTCGTCAGGACCGCGCCGCGCGAGGTCTATGCGAACGGTTTTCAGCCGGGCGGCAAGGAACTGCCGACGAAGAAATTCATCGGCACGGCGGTCGCCTTCATGCCCGTGGCCCGCTTCGAGACGAACTGATCCCCGCAAGACCGCTGGCAGTCGCGGCTTTCCGGCCTTCCGAGGAAAGCGGCCCGTTTCAGGCCGCTTTCTTCAAAGCGCCGGCTTCGCGGGCGAGGGCTTCGATCTCCGCCCACTTTCCTGCCTTCACCAGGGCGTCGGGTGCGGGCCACGAACCGCCGACGCACACCACGTTGGGCAGGCCGAGATAGTCCTTCGCGTTGGCGGCGGAAATGCCGCCGGTCGGGCAAAAACGTACGCCCTGGAAGGGCGAGGCGAGCGCCTTGAGGAACGCCGTGCCGCCCGCCTGCTCGGCGGGAAAGAACTTCAGGAAATCGATGCCGGCTTCCAGCGCCGTCATCATCTCGCCCGGCGTGATCGCGCCCGGCAGCAGCGGCACCTCGCTGGAGGCCGCGGCCGCGAGCACGCCCGGCGCGATGCCGGGGCTGACGATGAACCGGGCTTCCGCCCTGGCGGCCGCGTCGAACTGGCGGCCGTCGAGGATCGTGCCGGCGCCGACGACGGCTTCCTCCACCTCGGCGGCGGCGCGACGGATGCACTCCAGCGCCGCCTCGGTGCGCAGCGTGATCTCGATCACCCGGAGGCCGCCTCTGGCCAGCGCGCGTGCCAGCGGCACCGCCGCCTCGACATCCTCGATC
>JAFKJW010000168.1 GCA_017305925.1 Hyphomicrobiales bacterium
CATGAAGGCGAAGGTCTTGTCCTGCAGGTAAAGCGCCAGCGCGCCGAAGACAAAGACGACGATCGCCGAGACCAGCGGCATCAGCGGCAGGCTGCGCGTCAGCGCCCAGGAAGCGCTCAGCGACAGCGCGGTCGCGACCATGAAGAAAGCGGTGGCGATCAGGATCGGCTCGCCGAGATGAGTGAGGATGGGGAATTTCCCGGCCAGCCACTCGCCGCGGATGGTGGTGAAGAAGAACACCAGGCCCGGACCCAGTTCGAGCAGGAACTTCAAGCCGGGATTCATCGGCTTGCGGCGTGGATCGGACGGGTCGCGTTCGAGGATGTTCATAAAAGTCCTTCTTGCGCATGATCTGGCCGAAAAGCGGGCGGCCTTTCAAGATCACGTCTTTGTTCAGGCCACGCCGGCGATTGCTCTCGCGAATTCGCTGGCGGAAAACGGTTCGAGGTCGTCGACCTGCTCGCCGACGCCGATGAAATAGACCGGCAGCCGGTGCTTGGCGGCGATCGCGACGAGGATGCCGCCGCGCGCCGTGCCGTCGAGCTTGGTCATCACCAGCCCGTTGACGCCCGCCACGTTGCGGAAGATCTCGACCTGGTTGAGCGCATTCTGCCCGGTCGTGGCGTCGACGGTCTGGAGCACGGTGTGCGGCGCTTCCGGGTCGAGCTTGCCCAGCACGCGCACGATCTTCTCCAGCTCCGCCATCAGCTCGGCCTTGTTCTGGAGCCGGCCGGCCGTGTCGATGATCAGCACGTCCGAACCCGTCTCCTTCGCCTTGACGAAGGCGTCGTAGGCAAGGCCGGCCGCGTCGGCGCCGAGCTTCGAGGCGACGACCGGCGCACCGGTGCGCTCGCCCCAGATTTTCAGCTGCTCGATCGCCGCGGCGCGGAACGTGTCGCCGGCCGCCAGCATGACCGACAGCCCGCCCTCGGTCAGCTTCGCCGCCAGCTTGCCGATGGTGGTCGTCTTGCCCGTGCCGTTGACGCCGACCACCAGGATGACGTGCGGCTTGTGCGACAGGTCGAGCTCCAGCGCCTGCGCGACGGGCGCCAGCACCTTGCCGATTTCCTCGGCCATCACCGCGCGCACCTCCTCGTCGGAGACCTGGCGGCCGTAGCGGCCCGAAGCCAGCGCGTCGGTGACGCGCAGCGCCGTTTCGACGCCGAGGTCGGCGCGGATCAGCACGTCCTCCAGATCCTGCAGCGTCTCCTCGTCCAGCTTGCGCTTGGTGAAGAGGCCGGTGATGTTGCCGGTGAGCTCGCGCGAGGAACGCGCCAGCCCGGCGCGCATGCGTTGCAGCCATGACAGGCGCGGCGCCGGTTGGGCAACGGGCTGCGGCTCGGCCTTTTCGGCCACCGTCTTCGCGACCGCGACCTTGCCCTGCCGGACCTTTGCCGAAGGCTCTCCGAGAGCGGTCGCGGCGGGCGCCTCGTCCGGCACCTGCTCGTGCACCGGCTCGATTGCGACAGGCGGCTCGTGTGCCGGCTCGACTGCGGCAGGCAACTCGACAATGTGTTGCGCCGGCGGTTCAAGCTCTGTCGCCACCATGGCGGGCAGATCCTGCGGCGGGGGCTCGGGTTCCGGGGATGCTCCGGCTTCGGCCGGCGGCGGTTCCGGGGCGGCCTCCGGCTCAAGCGGCAGCGGCTCAGGCGGCGCCGGTGGTTCTGGCTCCGCAGCCGCCCCGCCTGATACACCCTGCGGCGGGGGCTCGGGTTCCGGGGATGCTTCGGCCTCGGCCGGCGGCGGTTCCGATACGGTTTCCGGCTCGGGCGCCAGAAGCTCCGGGGGGGCCGGCGGCTCGGGCGCCGCCGCGGTCACGGTCGGCAGCTCCTCAGCTACGGCTTCAGGCTCGGGAGGCACCTCGGCAAGCGGTAATTCGGACGCTGCCGGCTCAAGCGGCTGCTGCTCGGGAGGGGTTGGCTCAGGGGGCGCCGGTGGCACTTCCGCGACGGCGGGCGGGAGCTCCGGCGCGGTATCGCGCTGAAGTTCCTTCAGCGCGTCCCAGTTGATCGGCACGAGCGGCTCTTCCGCTTCCGGCTTCGCCTCCTCGACCACCTGCTTGCGGCCGAACGAAAAGACCTTCTTGAGGAACCCGACCATCGTGTTCCGTCACGCTGCCTGTTGAGCGGAAAGCGGCACGGCGAGCAGCCGGCCGTCGCCATGCCCGACGATCCTGGCCTCGACGATCTCGCCCGGCGCCCCGAAGGGCGTTTCG
>JAFKJW010000098.1 GCA_017305925.1 Hyphomicrobiales bacterium
TCCTGCTGCCGCAGATGATCCGCGCCTATCGCGTCATCGCGGCGGAGCAGCGGGGGGAGGTGGGTGCGGATGTCGTTTCGGCCCACGCGCTCACCCCTGCCCAGCAGGATGAACTCAAGGCGACGCTGAAGCGCGTCGCCGGCAAGGACGTGAAGATCGGCCTGACCGTCGATCCCTCGCTTCTCGGGGGGATGATCGTGCGGATGGGCTCTCGCCAGATCGACACGTCGCTCAAGACAAAACTCTCATCTCTCAAGCTTGCACTGAAAGAGGTCGGCTGATGGACATTCGTGCGGCGGAAATTTCCGCGATCCTGAAAGAGCAAATCAAGAATTTCGGTCAGGAAGCCGAGGTCTCCGAGGTCGGTCAGGTTCTGTCCGTCGGTGACGGCATCGCCCGCGTCTACGGGCTGGACAACGTCCAGGCCGGCGAGATGGTCGAGTTCCCCGGCGGCATCCGCGGCATGGCGCTCAACCTGGAAAGCGACAATGTCGGCGTCGTCATCTTCGGCAACGACCGCGACATCAAGGAAGGCGACACGGTCAAGCGCACGGGCGCCATCGTCGACGCGCCGGTCGGTCCGGGGCTGCTCGGCCGCGTGGTCGACGCGCTCGGCAACCCGATCGACGGCAAGGGTCCCATCAAGGCGACCGAGCGGCGCCGCGTCGACGTCAAGGCGCCCGGCATCATTCCGCGCAAATCGGTGCACGAGCCGATGTCGACCGGCCTCAAGGCGATCGACGCGCTGATCCCGGTCGGTCGCGGCCAGCGCGAGCTGGTCATCGGCGACCGCCAGACCGGCAAGACCGCCATCATCCTCGACACGATCCTGAATCAGAAGGCCATCCACGAGAGCGGTCCGGATTCGGAGAAGCTCTACTGCGTCTACGTCGCCGTCGGCCAGAAGCGCTCGACGGTCGCGCAGTTCGTCAAGGTGCTGGAGGAGCGCGGCGCGCTCGACTATTCGATCATCGTCGCCGCCACCGCGTCCGACCCGGCGCCGATGCAGTTCCTGGCGCCGTTCACCGCCTGCACCATGGGCGAATATTTCCGCGACAACGGCCAGCACGCGCTGATCGGCTATGACGATCTGTCCAAGCAGGCCGTCGCCTACCGCCAGATGTCGCTCCTGCTGCGCCGCCCGCCGGGCCGCGAGGCCTATCCGGGCGACGTGTTCTACCTGCATTCGCGCCTGCTGGAGCGCGCCGCCAAGCTGAACGACGATAACGGCGCCGGCTCGCTGACTGCGCTGCCCGTCATCGAGACGCAGGCCAACGACGTGTCGGCCTATATTCCGACCAACGTGATCTCGATCACCGACGGCCAGATCTTCCTCGAGACCAACCTGTTCTTCCAGGGCATCCGCCCGGCCGTGAACGTCGGCCTGTCGGTGTCGCGCGTCGGCTCGGCCGCGCAGATCAAGGCGATGAAGCAGGTCGCCGGCTCGATCAAGGGCGAGCTCGCGCAGTATCGCGAGATGGCGGCCTTCGCGCAGTTCGGCTCCGACCTCGACGCCGCCACGCAGCGCCTGCTCAACCGCGGCGCGCGCCTGACGGAGCTGCTCAAGCAGCCGCAGTTCTCGCCGCTCAAGGCCGAGGAGCAGGTGGCGGTGATCTTCGCCGGCGTCAACGGCTATCTCGACAAGCTGGGCGTCAACCAGGTCGGCAAGTTCGAGCAGGGGCTGCTCGCCCATATGCGCGGCGCCGGCAAGGCGGTCCTCGACGGCATCCGCAAGGAAAAGCAGCTCACCGACGACCTTCGCGGCAAGCTGAAGGCCGAGATCGACAGCTTCGCGAAGACCTTCGCCTAACACCGACGGGAGCCGGACAGGCGCATGGCCTCGCTAAAAGACCTCCGTAACCGCATCGCCTCCGTCAAGGCGACGCAGAAGATCACCAAGGCGATGCAGATGGTCGCCGCGGCGAAGCTGCGCCGCGCGCAGGAGGCGGCGGAAGCCGCCCGGCCCTATTCGCAGCGAATGGGCGCCGTCCTCGCCAACATCACGGCGGCGATCGGCAGCGGCGGCGACGCGCCGGCGCTGATGACCGGCACCGGCAAGGACGACACGCATCTGCTGGTCGTCTGCACGGCGGAGCGGGGCCTCTGCGGCGGCTTCAACAGCCAGATCGCGCGGCTGGCGCGCGAGCACGTCCGCAGGCTTCAGGCTTCCGGCAAGACGGTGAAGATCATCACCGTCGGCAAGAAGGGCAACGACATCCTGCGACGCGACTTCGGCAGCCTGATCATCGACCGGATCGAGCTTCGCGACGTCAAGCAGGTCGGCTTCGCCAATGCCGACGCGATCGCCAGGAAGGTGATCCAGCTCTTCAATCAGGGCCAGTTCGACGTCTGCACGCTGTTCTATTCCGAGTTCAAGTCGGTGATCAGCCAGATCCCGACCGCGCAGCAGATCATCCCCGCTCCGGCTCCCGCCGCGACGGACAAAAGCGACGCGGGCGGCGCCGTCTACGAATACGAGCCGGAGCCCGGCGAAATCCTGGGCGACCTCATTCCGCGCAACATCGCCGTCCAGATCTTCCGTGCGCTGCTCGAAAACGCGGCCGGCGAGATGGGCGCCAAGATGAGCGCCATGGACAATGCGACGCGCAATGCCGGCGACATGATCAACAGGCTGTCGATCACCTACAATCGCCAGCGGCAGGCGCAGATCACCAAGGAACTGATCGAGATCATTTCGGGCGCCGAGGCGCTCTAGGCCGGCAGCGCGCATAAGGCGCACACCGGACAAACCAAAGGACGAAAAAGGGCAGAGACGATGGCGAAAGCAGCGACCCCGAAGACCCCGGCGCCGAAGGCCCCGGCAAAGTCCGCCGCGGCAAAGGCTCCGGCCGCGGCCGCCAAGAGCGCTGCGGCGAAAGAGGCGGCCAAGCTGGTGGCGGAAGGCAAGCCGGGCAAGGTCGACACGCGCGGCGCGACGGCGAGCTACAACCTCGCCAAGGGTCCGCAGGGCAAGGTGCGGCAGGTCATCGGCGCGGTGGTCGACGTGCAGTTCGAGGATCATCTCCCGGCGATCCTGAACGCGCTCGAAACCGACAACCAGGGCAACCGGCTCGTGCTCGAGGTCGCGCAGCATCTCGGCGAGAGCACGGTGCGCTGCATCGCGATGGACTCCACCGAGGGTCTCGTGCGCGGCCAGAGCGTCGCCGACACCGGCGCGCCGATCTCGGTGCCGGTCGGCCCCGAGATGCTCGGCCGCATCATCAACGTCATCGGCGAGCCCGTCGACGAGGCCGGTCCCGTCAAGGCGACCGCGCGCCGCGCGATCCACCAGCCGGCTCCCGAATATGTCGACCAGTCGACCGAGGCGCAGATCCTCGTGACGGGCATCAAGGTGCTCGACCTTCTGGCGCCCTATGCCCGCGGCGGCAAGATCGGCCTGTTCGGCGGCGCCGGCGTCGGCAAGACGGTGCTGATCCAGGAACTCATCAACAACGTCGCCAAGGCGCATGGCGGCTTCTCGGTGTTCGCCGGCGTCGGCGAGCGCACCCGCGAGGGCAACGACCTCTATCACGAGTTCATCGAGTCCGGCGTCAACAAGAAGGGCGGCGGCGAGGGCTCGAAGGCGGCGCTCGTCTACGGCCAGATGAACGAGCCGCCCGGCGCGCGTGCTCGCGTCGGCCTGACCGGCCTCACCGTCGCCGAATATTTCCGAGACCAGGGCCAGGACGTGCTGTTCTTCGTGGACAACATCTTCCGTTTCACGCAGGCCGGCTCGGAAGTGTCGGCGCTGCTCGGCCGCATTCCGAGCGCCGTGGGCTACCAGCCGACGCTCGCCACCGACATGGGCGCGCTGCAGGAACGCATCACCACCACGACCAAGGGCTCGATCACCTCGGTGCAGGCGATCTACGTGCCGGCCGACGACCTGACCGACCCGGCGCCGGCGACCTCCTTCGCCCACCTCGACGCCACGACCGTGCTGTCGCGCGGAATCGCCGAGAAGGGCATCTATCCGGCGGTCGATCCGCTCGACTCGACCTCGCGCATGCTCGACCCGCAGGTCGTCGGCGAGGAGCACTACCAGGTGGCGCGCTCGGTGCAGCAGACGCTGCAGCGCTACAAGTCGCTGCAGGACATCATCGCCATCCTGGGCATGGACGAGCTTTCCGAAGAGGACAAGCTGACGGTGGCGCGCGCCCGCAAGGTCGAGCGGTTCCTGTCGCAGCCCTTCTTCGTCGCCGAGGTGTTCACCGGCTCGCCGGGCAAGCTGGTCGACCTCGCCGACACGATCAAGGGCTTCAAGGGCCTGGTGAACGGCGAGTACGATCATCTGCCGGAGGCAGCCTTCTACATGGTGGGCACCATCGAGGAAGCCGTCGAAAAGGCGCAGAAGCTGGCGGCGGAAGCGGCGTAACAACGGCAGTCGCCAAATCGGCAATCGGCAGTCGGAAAAGGGAGTAGGCAGCGGGGTCAGGCACAATCAGGCGAAGCAGTTTATCGACTGCCGACTGCCGACTGCCGACTGCCTAATCGCATATGGCAGAATCCTTCCAGTTCGAACTCGTCTCGCCAGAGCGCCTGCTCGTTTCGGAGCAGGTCGAGTCGGTCGTCATTCCGGGCGCGGAAGGCGAGATGACGGTGATGGCCCAGCACGCACCGGTGATGACCATCATCAAGCCGGGCGTCGTCACCGTGAAGCCGGCCTCCGGTGCCGAGCAGCGCTACGTGGTGTTCGGCGGCTTCGCCGACATTCTGCCTTCCGGCTGCACGCTGCTGGCCGAGGAAGCCGTTCCGGTGACGGACGTGGACCGTGCCGATCTGGCACGCCGCATCCAGGAGGCCAGGGAAGATCTGTCGGACGCCAAGGACGATCAGCATCGCACGAAAGCCGAGCAGTTCCTGCATCAGCTCACGACGCTGGAAGGCGCCATTCTGCCGGCCTGACGGCCGAAAGGCCCGAACGTGTTTGGGCCATCTACCGATGTTTTAAGCCGGCTCAGGACTCGTGCGGGGCTTGCGCGCCCGCTGTTGGTGCTTCGCTGGCCACGGGCGTGTCGGCCACGGCGCGGCGCTCAACGTCGATCGCCCAGCGGTATTGGTAGTCCGTCAGCACGCTGACGCTGTATTCGGTCATTCCAGCCGGGATGAAGCGGCGCTCCGTATCGCCTTTGCCCGCAAGGGTGCGGGCGTATTCCTGCTCCAGCTCGCTGACCGTCGCGTTTCCGGCGCGGAAGTTCTTGTTGCAGTTGATGGCGGTCGGAGCCTTGGGGCTGCCGTTGCCGGTGTGATGTGACCGTTCCGGCCGGGTCGCGCCGAACCGGCCGAACTGGTCGTACTCCGTCTCGATGCCAGACGCCGCGTGGACGGCCGCTCGTGTCGGTCCAGCCGCTCCGGCGGATGCGGCCTCAGCTTCTGACCGCGCTCCGTCCATGGTTGCCGGGCGTGTCTTGGCCGACCAGCTCGAAAATGCGGAATTGAGTTGCGAGATAGTAAATTCCATCGCCTTTCTCCGATGCTGCTGCACCGAATAATCCGGCCAAGATACCACACATGCCGCAACTTTTCTGGAGTTTTAGAAAATTCAGTTAAGGAGATATTAAACTATCAAAATATCTTCGGTATTCTGTCACGTCTTCATTCTCGTCTCGTCGATGCCTGAACGATATTTACGGCGACGATTTAATCGGCGAGCGCCACCAGCGCGTCCGGGTCGTAGGCGAGGCGGATCGGCGCGCCGACCGGAATGTCATCCGCGCCGAAACTGTTCGTCTCGGTGACGGAAAGCGGTTTCTCGAAGCCCGGCACCTCCACGATGAGATGGGTGATTTCGCCGAAATAGTGTCGGTCGATCACCCGGCCGGCGACCTCGTGGCTCGCCGTCTCGTCGTCCCAGAGAACACGAAGGCGCTCGGGCCGGATGCCCAGCGTGGCGTTCCCGCCGTCGCTGCGGTAGGCGGCGGGCTTCTCCGTGCGAATCCGCCCGAAACCGGCGGTGTCGACGACGATCGCCTGCGCTTCCTCCTCCACCAGATCGGCCTTCACGAAGTTCATGCCGCCGAGGAAGTCCGCCACCTGCCGGTTGACCGGTTTCTGATAGATCTCCTTCGGCGCCGCGACCTGGGCGATCCGACCGCCGAACATGACGGCGATGCGGTCCGACATGGCGAGCGCCTCGTACTGGTCGTGGGTGACCAGCACGAAGGTGATCCCGACCGTCTGCTGCAAGTGGCGCAGTTCCACCTGCATCTGCTCGCGCAGCTTCTTGTCGAGCGCCGAGAGGGGCTCGTCGAGGAGCAGCACCTTGGGGCGCATCACCAATGCCCGGGCGAGCGCAACGCGTTGCCGCTGCCCGCCGGAAAGCTCGGTGGCGCGGCGCTTGCCGAGGCCGGAGAGCGAGACCTGCGCGAGCGCCTCCTCGACGCGCCGCTTCTCCTCTGCCGCCTCGAGGTTCCGGCGCTTCAGCCCGTAGGCGACGTTCTGCTCGACGTTGAGATGCGGGAAGATGGCATAGCTCTGGAAGACCATGTTGGTCGGCCGGCGGTTGGCGGGGATGCCGTCCATCGGCTGGCCGTCCACCAGGATCGAGCCGCTGGTCGGGTTGTCGAAGCCGGCGATCATCCTCAGGAGCGTGGTCTTGCCGCAACCGGAAGGGCCGAGCAGCGAGAAGAACTCGCCCTCGCCGATCGACAGCGACGCGGCGTCGAGCGCCTTGAAGGTTCCGTAGGCGCGCGTGACGTCGCGGATTTCGATCATCGAACGGTCAGGCAAGGGGAATGCTCGCGGCTTGGGTGCGGCGCTCGGCGCGCCGCCTGAAAAGCTCGGCGGCGCTCAAGAGAATGATGGAACCGGCCAGCAGGAGGGTGCCGAGCGCCAGCACGCTCGGAAGCTTGGCGGCGAAACGCAACTGGCCCCAGATATAGACCGGCAGCGTCACCTCCGTGCCCGTCAGGAAGAAGGCCATGATGAATTCGTCCAGCGAGATGGTGAAGGAGACGAGCAGGGAGGAGACGATGGCCGGCGCCACCATAGGCAGCGTGACGCGGCGAAAGGTGCCGAAGGCGGTCTCGCCGAGATCGGCGGACGCCTCCTCCAGGCTGCGGTCGAAGCCTTCGAAGCCGGCGGTCAGCACGGTCATGGAATAGGGGATGCAGACGAGGACGTGGCCGATGACCACCGTGAACAGCGAAAGGCTGAGGCCGAGTTGCAGGAGCACGATCAGCATCGAGACGGCGACGATGATCTCCGGCAGGACGAGCGGCGCCATGATGAGGCCCTGGATCGGCTGGCGTGCGGGAAAGCGATAGCGGGTGATCGCGCGCGCGGCGCAGATGCCGAGCACCGTCGCCAGCAGCGCGGCGGAGATGCCGACGACCAGGCTGTTGCGCGCAGCGTCCAGAAGTGCCGGCGTATGCGGCAGGTCCTCGTACCATTTCAGCGTGTAGCCCTGGAGCGGAAAGCGCGGTGTCGCGGCGGTGTTGACCGAAAAGACCGGCAACAGCAGCACCGGCAAATAGAGGAAGGCGACGTAGAGGGCGGCATAGGCCGGAAGCCAGACACCGGCCATGCGGCGAAGCATCGTCACGCCCCCCTCCCTCACCGCGCCAGCCGCGCCATGCCGCGCAGCAGAAGGACCGTCGCGCCCGCCATGGCGCTCACGACGATCATGGTGGCAACGGACAACGCCGCGCCGAGCGGCCAGTTGGCACCCTTGCCGAACTGCGCCTGGATGGCGGTCGCGATCATCACGCCGTCCTTGCCGCCGACCATCTTCGGCGTGATGAAGTCGCCGACGGTCGGGATCATGACGATCAGGATGGCCGAGACGACCCCCGGTATGGAGAGCGGCAACGTCACGCGCAGGAAGCTGCGCAACGGATTGTCGCCGAGATCGGTGGCCGCCTCGATCAGCGTGCGGTCGACCTTTTCCAGCGAGACGAAGATCGGCAGGATCGCAAAGGCCGCCCAAGCGTGCGCCAGCGTGATGACGACGGCCGTGGTGTTGTAGAGGAAGGCCGGCGAGGGCTCGCTGATGATCCCCATGCCCAGCAGCGCCGAGTTCAGCACGCCGTTGAACCCCAGCACGACCTTCCAGGACATCACGCGGAGCAGGTAGCTCGTCCAGAACGGTATGGTGATCAGAAACAGCCAGAGGCTCTTGTGGCGCCCGCCATGAAAGGAGATGAAATAGGCGATCGGATAGGCGAGGATGACGGTCGCCGCGCTCACCACCAGCGAGATCCACAGCGACCGCAGCAGCAGGTCGCGATAGATCGGCTCGGTCAGCGCGATCCGGTATTGCTCCAGCGTGAAGGTGCGGTCGATGGTGAGATAGTTCTGGGTCCAGAAACTGTGGGCGATCACCACCAGGATCGGCACCACGAGCATGACCATGGCGAAGATCAGCGTCGGGCTTATGAGGGCGAGGCCCTGCGCGCTCTCCGAGCGCATCCATGATTTGTGGCGGGAACGAAGCGTGCCGATCTCGGCAATGCGTTCCGCCACCGCCGTCATTGCGGTCGTTCGCTTTCGGCTGCGGTCAGCATGTGCGGCCGATCCGACATGCGCTCCCCTTTTCATGGAGCCCGTCGATGCAGGCCCTTGCGCGATATCATGCGCATTCGTGGATTGAAATCAAGCGGCAATTCTGTTTTCATTGATTGAACAGACATTCAATATGAATCGATAAATCAGGGTTTTTAAAGGGAATTTGCAAACTGCCATCGCGCATGTTGTAAATTCGTGATCAGGAGCATCCATGGCTGTTGCGCGTGAACTGCCGATTTCGAGCGCGGACCGGACCGGCGCGCCGGGCTCAGGGGAAGCAGGCGAGGATGCGGCGGCGCTGGCGGAGCGCCACCTCATCCAGCCATGGCCGCTCGCCGGATCCATCGGTGCGGAGGCGCGCAGCCCGATCGAGAGCGGCGACGGCATCCACATCGTCGACGGCCAGGGCAACCGGCTGATCGACGGTCCGGCCGGCATGTGGTGCGTCAATCTCGGCCATCGGCGGCAGGAACTGGCGCAGGTCCTCTACGACCAGGCGATGCAGCTCTCCTACAACACGCCGTGGTACACGATGAACACGGCGTCCGCTCTGCTTGCCGAGCGGCTGGCCGCCCATGCGCCGGGCGATCTCAGCCACGTCTTCTTCACGACGGGCGGCTCGTCGGCCGTCGAGACGGCACTGCGCTTCATGCAGTTCATGAACAATGTCCGGGGTCGGCGCGACAAGAAGCTGATCCTGTCGCGCGGCGGCGCCTATCACGGCTCGACCTATCTCTCCGCCTCGCTGAACGGCCGGCCGCGCGAGCGCGACTGGATGGACGGCGCCGACGCGCTGGTGGTCAAGCTGTCCTCGCCCGACCCGTTCCGCCGGCCGGCGGGCATGACGGTGGAGACCTTTGCCGATTTCCTTGTCGACGAGTTCAGCGAGACCGTCGAGCGGCTCGGCGCGGAGCGGATCGGCGCGTTCGTGGCGGAGCCGATCCAGGCGTCCGGCGGCGTGGTCGTGCCGCCGCCCGGCTACCTGAAGCGGATCCGCGCGCTCTGCCGCGCGCATGACATCCTCTACGTCTCGGACGAGGTCGTGACCGCCTTCGGGCGCCTAGGCGAGGTGTTCGCGTCCGGAGAGGTGTTCGACCTCGATCCCGACATGATCACCTTCGCCAAGGGCGTCACCTCCGGCTATTTCCCGCTCGGCGGGACGATGATCTCGGAGCGGCTGCTGTCGGAGCTGCGCAAGACCAACAATCCGGACGCCCTGTTCGGCCACGGGCTCACCTATTCCAGCCATCCGATCGGATGCGCGGTCGCGCTGAAGAACCTCGACCTGCTCGAAGGCGGCGCGCTCGATCATGCTCGTTCGGTCGAGCCGTATTTCCAAGCGCGGCTGAAGGAACTGGAGGAATTGCCGCTGGTCGGCGAGGTGAGGGGGCTCGGGCTGATGGCCTGCATCGAATGCGTTGCCGACCGCGAGAGCAGGGACCCGCTTCAGCTCGACAAGGATGTCGGGCGGCGCATCGACGCGCATTGCCAGGAGCTCGGCCTGCTGGTCCGCCCGCTCATCAACATGTGCGTGATGTCGCCGCCGATCATCATCAGCCGCGAGCAGATCGACGCCATGGTGGCGATCCTGCGCGAGGGCATCAGCCGCACCATGGACGACCTGCGCAGGGAAGGCGTCTGGCGCGGATAGGTCTGGCGGGTCAAGGGAGGCGCGCGATACCCTCGATGAAGGCAGCGATGATCGCATCCGTCCGGCCGTCGACGGCGGCCCGCACGCTCTGCCTTCCGGCCTTCCGTCCAATCACCGTCTGTCCGACCGTTTCTCCTTCCAGGCTGACCGCGATGTCGCCGTCCTCCAGGTCGAAAAGTTCGGGGTGCATGGCGGCGACGATCGTCGCGGGGTCGTGCAGGCTGCATCCCTGCTGGCCGCGGCTCTCGTACAGCTTGATGTAGAAGTCCGCGATGTCGGCCAGGAACCCGCCATGGACGGGCGAGCGTTTCGCCAGCGCGGCGAATTCCTCGCGGCTCAGATTCGTCCGGTTCGTGACGTCGAGCCCGACGAGCACGGTGTCGATGCCCGAATCGAGGACGATCCGGGCCGCCTCCGGATCGTTGTGGATGTTGGCTTCGGCGAAGGGCGTGGCATTGCCGGGAACGTGCACGGCCCCGCCCATGACGTAAAGGCGCGAGACGTTGCGGGCAAAGGCTGGCGCACGCCGGATCGCCTCGGCGATGTTGGTCAGCGGGCCGACCGGAAAGAGGACCAGTTCGCCCTTGTGGCGCTCTGCCTGCTCGATCAGGAAATCGACCGCGTGCCGCGGATGCGGGGCGGCTTGCGGCGAGGGCGCCTCCAGCGCGCCGAGACCCTCCTCGCCATGAATCCAGAAGACGGGCTTCCAGCCGCGATCGTTGAGGGGGCGGGCGCAGCCTTGCGCCACGGGGACCGGCCGGCCCAGCATTTCCGCCAGATGCAGCGCGTTGCGGGTCGCCATCTCGACGGGGACGTTGCCGAAGACGGTGGTCAGCCCGATCAGGTCGATCTCGGGGCAGGAGGCCGCGTAGAAGATCGCCATGGCGTCGTCCACGCCCGGATCTGTGTCGATGATGGCTTTCATCCGCTCGCTCTCCCGCCGCCCGACACCGAACAGGGCGCCGGATGCGGGATGCGTTTACGCCATTCCGCCGCTTCAGGCGAGGGGTGAGGATGCAGGCGAGACGGGAGGCGTTTGCTTGCGGCTCAGAAGGGCTTCGTTCAGACTCCGCATGTCCTTTTCGTCCGGCGCGGTTTCGAGGGCGAGCACGGGCAGCGCGGCGCGCAGATGGTCGTGGTGGGTCCGCACGCCGAATTCCAGGTCGGAGAGATAAAAACCCTTGAAGGCCTCCGACAGCATGCTCTCGTTCGACCAGACGGAGAGCTGCACGTCCTCCGCCATCGTGTCACGATCGATGCGGAAGGCGAGGTAGCGGGCGGCCGCCTGCTGGCGGCTCTCGTCCCGGTAGCGGTAGATGGCGCCGCGCAGCAGCGTTTCGCCGGTCGACAGCGGGAATTCCTGGTAGAACTGGGCGGATTCCGGCGTCACCGCGATCACCGCGTTGGGGAACAGGCCGTAATAGATCCACGCCTTGCGCAGATGCTCCGGCAGGTGCGCCGCCTCCGGGGCGATGCGCATGTAGTTGCGCACGCTCCAGCGCCGGCCGGCCTGCGGATTGTAGGTGGCGAAGGAGCGCGACACGCCGTTGACGAAGGGCTCGTCGAAATAGGTCGAGCCGTAGAGATCCTGAAGTGCGGGATGCGCCATCGCGACATGGTAGCCCTCGTTGTCGACGTCGCGCACGGACTTCCAGTTGACGGGCGTGGTCTGCGTCCAGATTCCGTAGGAAGGAACCATGTCCTCCGTCCGGTAGGGAGCGATCTCGGCGGCCACCGGCGCCATCAACTCGGTGACCGGAGGCTGGCCGCCGGTCCGGAAGCGGATGAAGATGAACCCCATCCAGATTTCCAGCTCCAGCGGCATGAGGCCGAATTCCGTCTTGTCGAGATCGGGGAAGGATCGCGGCCGCGCCGCGCCGCGCAAGGTGCCGTCGAGATTGTAGACCCAGCCATGGAACGGGCAGACCAGCGCGTTCCTGCAGGTGCCCTGCCGGTCGGCCACGACGCGGCTGCCGCGATGGCGGCACAGATTGTGGAAGGCCCGCACCACGCCGTCCTTGCCGCGCACGACGAGGGCGCGTTCGCCCATCACGTCAAGCGTCAGGTAGTCACCGGGACCGGGGACATCGGAGACGTGTCCCACGATCTGCCAGTGGTTGCGGAACACGTGCTCCTTTTCCAGTTCCAGAAGCGCGGGGCTATGGTAGCTCCAACCCGGCAGTCCGCTGCGGTCCCAATCGTTCGGGACCGCCACATTGTGCACATGGCGGTTCATGAGCGAGGCTCTATAGTTGCTGAATATTCATTCAATATACTCCTATTTATGACGATATGGCAATAGCTTGCGGGGTTTTAGCACATAATGCCCCGAGATCGCTGGACATTTTGCGGCCGCCCGCCGGTGCCTGACCCGCACGGAGGCGACACGCCGGGCTCTCAGGGATGTGACCGCGCCTTGATGAAACAAATCCCCGAGAGGCGCGTTTTCGATGCCATAGTGTTGCGTCTCCCTCTTCGTTGAATGAGACAAGGGAAGGACATCGCGATGTTCGGCAGGGCAGGAAACAATCTGGCGATCAGGCCGCGTATAGAGGACGAACTGGACAATCCGTTCTTTCCGGCGCTCACGCTGCGCCGTTCCTCCAACCGCCGCCCCATGATCGTGTTCGCGCTGCTTTCGGGGCTTTGCCTGGGCGCGATAGCGCTTATTCCGGGAGGCGGCCTCTCGTTGACAGCGGGTTCCGATGTGCAAGCCGTTTCGCAATCCGCGCAGCGGATTGCGGCGCAGACCGTGAACGAAGCGGAGAAGAGCGATCGCCTCAAGCTCTCCGAGAAGCCGATCTCGCCGGAACAGCCGCTGCCGGAGACGGTCCTCGCAAGCGCGGCTGCTGGCGTGCGCGCCTTCTAGATCGTCCTACTGCGGCAGGACGATCTGAAGCTTGACGTCTGTCGGCCGCGCCTCCACCGCGCGGTCGAAGGCCTTGATCGAGTCCTCGAAGGCGAAGGTTTCGGAAATCAGCGGCTTCAGATCGACGCGTCCCGAGGCGAACAGCGCGATCGCCCGGTCATATTGGTGCGCATAGCGGAAGACGCTCTCGATCCGCGCCTCCTTCGTCGACGCGGCCGAGATGTCCACCGGGATCGGCGCGACGGGCAGGCCGACCGCGACGATGGTCCCGGCCGGACGCAGGAGGTCGAATATCGTCTCCCATGCCTTGGCGGAGCCTGAGCATTCGAAGACGATGTCGGCGCCCCAGCCGTCGGTCAGCCGGGAAACTTCCTGGACGAGATTCTTCTCGCGGATGTTGACGGGGATGACGCCCTGGTAGCGCGCCGCGATGTCCAGTTTCGGCTGAGCGAGATCGGCGACGATGGCGCGCGCGCAGCCGCCGGCAAGCGCCGCGATGGCGACCATGGTGCCGATCGGGCCGGCGCCCAGCACGACCGCGGTGTCTCCGGGCGCGATCCTCGCCTTGGCGGCCGCCTGCATGCCGACCGCGAAGGGCTCCACCATCGCGCCTTCCGCGAAGGAGACGTTGTCGGGCAGCCTGAACGTATAGTCCGCCGGGTGGACGACGTAAGGCGTCAGGACGCCATGGACCGGCGGGGTCGCCCAGAAGGTGACGGCCGGGTCGACATTGTAGAGGCCGAGCCGGCTCGCCCGCGAGTTCGGGTCGGGAACGCCCGGCTCCATGCAGACGCGATCACCGACCTTCAGATTGGTCACGCCGGCGCCGACCTCCACCACCGTCCCGGCCGCCTCGTGGCCCAGTACCATCGGCTCCCTGACGACGAACGGGCCGATACGGCCATGGGTGTAGTAATGGACGTCCGAGCCGCAGACGCCCACCGTGTGGATTTTTATCTTCACCTGCCCCGGCCCGACCTCCATCGGCAGGTCGATGTCGCGAATCGCCAGTTCGTGCTGGCGTTCAAGAACAAGCGCGCGGGCCTTGGCCATCTTGCAATCTCCGGTCGGTCTGCCTGACCAAGAGAAAGCCCCGAGGCCGGCAGGCCGTCAAGAGCCAGACATCGCGCCACATACGACCTTCCTCCTATTCCTGACGATCGGTGTTGCCGGTCGCTCTCAATTGGTTCTAGTAATCGTCATCTCATTGTCGTGCATGATCGGAGGAGCTTTTCATGTCGGATATCCATGTTCACAAGGTCCAGCCGGCGTGGAAGAAGAATGCGCTGATCGACAACGAGACCTATCTGAAGTGGTATGCCGACAGCGTGAAGAACCCCGACAGGTTCTGGGGCAAGCACGGCAAGCGCCTCGACTGGTTCAAGCCCTACACCAAGGTCAAGAATGCCTCCTTCACCGGCAAGGTCTCGATCAAATGGTTCGAGGACGGCCAGCTCAACGTCTCCTACAACTGCATCGACCGGCATCTGAAGAAGCGCGGCGACCAGGTGGCCATCATCTGGGAGGGCGACAATCCCTATGACGAGAAGAAGGTCACCTACAGCGAGCTGCACGCGCATGTGTGCCGCTGGGCCAACGTGCTGAAGAAGCACGGCGTCAAAAAGGGGGATCGCGTCACCATCTACCTGCCGATGATCGTGGAGGCCGCCTATGCGATGTTCGCCTGCACGCGCATCGGCGCCATCCATTCCGTCGTCTTCGGCGGCTTCTCGCCCGATTCGCTGGCCGGCCGTATCGAGGACTGCAAGTCGGAGGTGGTGATCACCGCCGACGAGGGCCTGCGTGGCGGCCGCACCATCCCGCTGAAGGAGAATGTCGACAAGGCGATCGACATCGCGGCCAAGGCAGGCGTGACGGTGAAGACCGTGCTGGTCGTGCGCCGCACCGGCGGCAAGATCGGCTGGGCCGAGGGGCGCGACTTCTGGATGCACGAGGAGACGGCCTCGGTGAAGGCCGACTGCAAGCCGGCATCGATGAAGGCCGAGGACCCGCTGTTCATCCTCTACACGTCCGGCTCGACCGGCAAGCCGAAGGGTGTGCTGCACACGACCGGCGGCTACCTGGTCCACGTCTCGATGACGCACCAGTACGTCTTCGACTACCATGACGGGGACATCTACTGGTGCACGGCCGATGTCGGCTGGGTGACGGGCCACTCCTACATCCTCTACGGGCCGCTCGCCAACGGGGCGACGACGCTGATGTTCGAGGGCGTGCCCAACTATCCGACGCCGTCGCGCTTCTGGGAGGTCGTCGACAAGTACCAGGTCAACATCTTCTACACCGCGCCGACCGCGATCCGCGCGCTGATGGGCGCCGGCAATAGTTGGGTGACGAAGTCCTCGCGCAAGTCGCTGCGGGTGCTGGGCTCGGTCGGCGAGCCGATCAATCCGGAAGCCTGGGAATGGTATTTCAACGTGGTCGGCGAAAAGCGCTGCCCCGTCGTCGATACCTGGTGGCAGACCGAGAACGGCGGCATCCTGATCGCGCCGCTGCCCGGCGCCACCGACCTGAAGGCCGGTTCGGCGACAAGGCCGTTCTTCGGCGTGGTGCCGGAGATCGTCGACGGCGAAGGCAATCCCATCCAGGGACCCGGCTCCGGCAACCTCTGCATCAAGGAGCCTTGGCCCGGCATGATGCGCACGGTCTTCGGCGATCACGATCGCTTCGTGCAGACCTATTTCTCGACCTACAAGGGCAGGTACTTCACCGGCGATGGCTGCCGCCGCGACGAGGACGGCTATTACTGGATCACCGGGCGCGTCGACGACGTGATCAACGTGTCGGGCCACCGGATGGGAACGGCGGAGGTGGAATCGGCGCTGGTTAGCCACGACAAGGTGTCGGAGGCCGCCGTCGTCGGCTATCCGCACGACATCAAGGGGCAGGGCATCTATTGCTACGTCACGCTGAATGCCGGGGAGACCGGCTCGGACGCACTGCGCAAGGAACTGGTCGCGCATGTGCGCAAGGAGATCGGCGCCATCGCCACGCCGGACAAGATCCAGTTCGCGCCGGCGCTGCCGAAGACGCGGTCGGCCAAGATCATGCGCCGCATCCTGCGCAAGATCGCCGAAGACGATTTCGGGTCGCTCGGCGACACCTCGACGCTTGCCGATCCTTCCGTGGTGGACGACCTTATCGCCAACCGGCAGAACAGGAAGGCGTGACGGCGGGCCGTTCGATGAACGCCGTGGGCAAGGTCTCGGCGCTGTGGCGCTATCCGGCGAGCTCTCTGGGCGGCGAGGCGGTGGCTCGCGTCGACGTTCGTGAGCAGGGCGTGCAGGGAGACCGCCTGTTCGGGCTGGTCGAGCGCGCCACCGGCGAGATCGCCCGGCCGGATCGTGGTGCCAAATGGCACTCGGTGCCGCGAATAGCGGCCCGCCTGGCAGGCGATGATCTCGAGATCATGGTCCCCGGGGGTGATTGGCTGCCGGCCCCCGGCGCCGGAGCCGATGCGGCGGCCTCCGCCTTCCTGGGGTTCGATGTTTCGATCAGGCGGTTCGATGGTCAGGATTTCATGCCGCGTTACGTCGCCGCGCCGGTTCACCTGCTCACCACCGCCTCGCTTGCCCGTTTGAAGGCGCTGCATCCGGCCGGGCGGCCGGATCCGAGGCGATTTCGCCCCAATCTCGTGATCGAGATGCCGGAAGCCGAGGGGGCTTTTCCCGAGTCGGCGTGGATCGGCCGCCGCCTGCGCATCGGCGATTGCGAGCTCACGATTTCGGACCATTGCCGACGCTGCGGCTTCACCGTGATCGCCCAGGCGGATTTCGACAACGACCCGGACATCCTGCGGGCGCTCGTCCGGCACAACGCCCACAATATCGGCGTCTATTGTACCGTCGACCGCCCATCGAGGATCAGCATAGGCGACACATTCGCGCTCCTGTAGGGCGGAGCACTTGCGCGGCGCGCCGAATGCCCCCACATTGCGCCTCGTGTTCAACAAGCGAAAGGAGGTGATCCGATGTCGAGTGGTTTCGTTTTCCAGAGCGTGATCCCGGCGGATCGCCTTTGCGGGGAGCAGCCTCTCCGCTGATGCGCGATTTCCGCGCGGCCGGCGGCCTTGCCGTCGCCACAGGTCGCGCGCTGGACGAAGACACGGAAGCCGCCGTCCTGCGAGGGATGGCGGCTTTTTGCCGGGTATAACCGGTTGCGGCAGAAGGCTGCCGGTCGCAGGCCTGCACCTACTTCGTCAGGGCGATGCGCTCGTTGTTGGCGATGATGGACTGGAAGGCGGCGTCCAGTTCCTCGCCCGTAGACGCCTCGAAATAGTGCTTCTTGCTGCCGGTGTCCGGTGTCGCGCAGGCTTTGAGCACGGCCTTCGCCTGGTCGCGTTCGGTTGCGGACATTTTCGGATCGTTGAGGTCGAAGCCGATCGTATAGATCTCGACCCCTGCGTTCTTCATGTTGCTGCAAAGCGTCTCGGCATTGCCGCGCGCCGTAGCGCCCTGGCCGTTGAAGTTCTTGGAGACTCCGGCGAAGGCCGTGTTGAACTGGCCGTCCGTCATCAGGATCGCGACCTTCGACCTGTGCTTGCTGTCGCTGGCCCCGGGGCCGTCGCCCAAGCCGGCATTCTTGATGACGTTCGACCATGACTGCGAAAGCATGTAGCTCGTCCATTGGATGGCGATGGCGCCCGCCGTGTACCCATTGGCCCGGAAGCTCTCGATCGAATCCTCGAGCGCCTTCACATCCGTCGTCAGCGGCACGATCGGGGCGTCCGGGCAGCGGTTCATGCCGGCGCCGGACAGGTTCTTGTCGCGATTGACCAGCGCATAATACAGTTTTCCGTTCTTGTCCTTGCGCAGCGTATCGGGTCCGTCCGCGCTGAAATCCGGCTTGCCGTCGAGCGTCTTGCGCTCCGTCGCGCATTTGTCCTGGTCCGACGGCAGTGCATTGGCCAGTTCGGCGGTGTATCGCTCATAGGTGGGGAAGTCCTTCGTCCCGTCGGCCGCCTTGATTTCCTTGACCATTTTGCTGCCGTCTTCCGGGGGAAGCTCGGTGCTGGTGGTCGACGACGGCAACTCGCCTTTTTTGTCAGGTTCGACGAATACGCTCCTGCTGAGATCCCCGGTATTCACGCTCGACGAGTAGGGGATGAGCGCGACGCGGATGCGCGGGTTCTTCGGATCCTGATTGTCCAGCATGGTGTGGACCGCGTTGCTGGCGGCCTTCTTGAGGTCGCCGATCTTGTCCACAGTGCCCTTCTTCGCCATCGAGCCCGTCACGTCGAGCATCATCGCCACCTCGACCTGCTTGTCGGAATAGATGGCCGCGCTGCCGACATCGACACGCGGGTCCTTTACGCCGAAGAACGGAAAGGCGAGGTCGACATTGGCGAAGGCCGTGACGTCGAGGGTGCGTGCGGTCTTGTCGACGGTCAGCGTGTTGATCGTGTAGGCGCCCTGGGTCGAGAAGATCGCCCGCCCGTTGACGTTCAGGAATTTCTCGACGCTCTTGCGGGCGTCCTCGGGCTTGATGACGCCGAGCGTGATGTCGCGGGCGGTCGAGGTGACGGCTGCGTCCAGCGCCGTCTGAAGGCTCGACTTGAGGTGGTAGGACTGCGCGACGTCCACCGCGGTGCCGACCGCCATGCAGAGCGCCGTCAGCATGACGCCGGTGAGGACGACGAAGTTGCCACCGCGGTCCTCGGCGAACCGTTTCGTGAGACCCTTTGCATCAAGCGCTTGCCGCATCGCTCTTTCCCTCGGTTGTGACTCCGGGGAAGCAGGAATCCTGCCGGCCGGGCAGCGGCACGCCGCGGCGCGGGAATTTCCCTCCAAATTCTTGAAATCATTGGATTCGAGCGGCGGCCATGGTTAAGCGCGGGTGAAGATTTTCCGGGTGTTTGCCGCCTTGCCTTAACCGTCCCGCAACCTCTGCCATATGCGTTGCGCCGCTGTCCCGATACGGCACAGGGACATGTGCCGGATCCGGTCAGCCGCGGCGAGGGCGCGGCGCGGCTGCACGCGTCAGAAATCGCAGGCTATGCCCTTGATCTCCCAGTCGCCGTAGCGCACGGGCTCCGGCCCCTTGGCGCCGCCGATCTCCTTCGGGCGGGCTGCTTGCCAGGCTTCGTATGCCGCGCGGCGCTGGGCCGCCTCGGCGAGCGCGCGTTGCGCGGCCTCCGGCAGTTGGGCGGCGCGGCCTGCTCCCTCTTCCGGGTTCTTCGGCATGTCGTTTTCCATCGTCTCGCCGATCATTGAAAGCATACGGGGTTCATACCATCATATAGCCGGTACGAAGCGCCGCCAGAAGGGCGGTGAATGTGATGCGCACGGCGATGCTGCTCGCCGCCATGACGGCCCTGTTCATGGGCGTCGGCTACCTGATCGGCGGATCGGGCGGCATGATGATCGCGCTGGTGATCGCGGCCGGCATGAACATCTTCAGCTACTGGAACGCCGACAAGATGGTGCTGGCCATGCACAATGCCGTCGAGGTCGACCAGAAGACGGCGCCGGAGTTCTACCGCATCGTTTCCGAACTGGCGGCGCGCGCCGGCCTGCCGATGCCGCGCGTCTATCTCATCGACAGCCCTCAGCCCAACGCCTTCGCCACGGGGCGCAATCCGCAGAACGCGGCGGTCGCGGCGACGACGGGCCTGCTCCAGCGGCTGACCTACGAGGAGGCGGCCGGCGTGATGGCGCACGAACTGGCGCATATCCAGAACCGCGACACGCTCACCATGACGATCACCGCGACGCTTGCGGGCGCCATCTCGATGCTCGGCAATTTCGCCTTCTTCCTCGGCGGCAACAACCGCGACAACCACAATCCGTTCGGCGCGATCGGCGTGCTGGTGGCGATGATCGTGGCGCCTTTCGCGGCGATGATCGTGCAGATGGCGATCAGCCGCACGCGCGAATATTCCGCCGACCGGGGCGGTGCCGAGATCTGCGGCAATCCGCTCTGGCTGGCTTCGGCGCTGGCCAAGATCGCCGCCGCCGCCAAGCGGATCCATAATCCGGCCGCCGAGCGCAATCCGGCCACGGCGCCGCTGTTCATCATCAACCCGCTTTCGGGCGAGCGGATGGACAGTCTCTTCTCCACCCATCCCAGCACGGAGAACCGGATCGCGGCGCTGGAGGCGATGGACCGCGAGGGCATCGGCCGCGCGCGCGAAAATCCCGCGCCGACGCGTCGCGAGAGCGAGGCGCGCGTAGAACGAGATGCCCAGCCCGGCCGCGGCGGTCCGTGGGGCGGCGGCGACACAGGCCCGGCGGAGAGTGCGGATCCGCCGCCGCCTCCCTCAGGCGGTGGCCCCTGGGGGCGGAACCCGACGGATACCAAGGGCCCCTGGTCGTGAGCGGACGCGTGCGGCAGCGCGCGGCCGGCCCGGGAAAAGATCGCAGCGACCGCCGGGCGCCGGGAAAATCCTCCTTCTCACCGCCCGATGTTCCCGGCCTGCCGGCTCGCATGGCCGCGGCGCGGCTTCTGGCCGCCGTGGCGGACGCGCATACGCCGCTCGACGGTCTTACCGATCACGAGAACGGGCATCCGCAGTTCATGGCGCTCGACGGCCGCGACCGCGCGCTCGTGCGGGCGATCCTCAGCACCGCGCTGCGCTTCCGGGTCACGATCGACCGCGTCATCGCGGGCCGGCTTGAGCGGCCTCTTCCCGACAATGCCAGCGTGCTGCGCCATATCCTGCATGTCGCTGTCGCGCAGATGCTCTTCCTGGACATTCCGGACAGTGCCGCGGTCGATCTTGCGGTGACGCATGCGAAGGCCGACCCGCGCACGCGGCGCTTTGCCGGCTTGGTCAACGCCGTATTGCGTGGCGTCGGCCGCGGCGGCGATGCGCTGCGGGACAAGGCGCTCGCGGAGGCGGTCGACGCGCCGGACTGGTTTCGCGCGCGGCTGGCCGCCGCTGCCTACGGGCCGGCGACGACGGCCGAGATTCTCGCCGCCCATCGCCGCGAGGCTCCGGTCGATTTCACGGTCCGGAGCGATCCCGCGCTCTGGGCGGAAAGGCTCGGCGGCATCGTCCTGCCGACCGGATCGGTGCGGGTGGCAAAGCTTGCGGGTTCCGTGCCCGATCTTCCTGGCTTCGCGGAGGGCGCATGGTGGGTCCAGGACGCCGCAGCCTCCCTGCCGGCCCGGCTTCTGGGTGACGTCGCCGGGCTGCGGGTGGCCGACCTGTGCGCCGCGCCGGGCGGCAAGACGGCGCAACTGGCGCTGACCGGGGCGCGCGTCACGGCAGTGGACGCGTCGAAGTCGCGGACGGCCCGCATGGCGGGCAATCTTGCCCGGCTGAAGCTGGAGGTGGAGTGCCTCACAGCCGACATCATGGCCTGGACGCCGGCCGCTCCCTTCGATGCCATCCTGCTCGACGCGCCCTGCTCGTCCACCGGCACGGTGCGGCGCCACCCCGACGTGCCGTGGACGAAGTCGGCGGCGGACATCGGCAAGCTTGCCGGATTGCAGGCGCGGCTGCTGCAGCGGGCATTCGGCTTCCTGAAGCCGGGCGGGCGGCTGGTCTTTTCCAACTGTTCCCTCGATCCGGAGGAAGGCGAGGCCCTGTGGGCGGCTTTCCTGGCAAGCCAGCCGCTGGCGGAGGCGGAGCCGGTGCGGCCGGACGAGGTGCCCGGCATAGCCGCGTTCATCGCGCCGCACGGCACATTGCGCACCACGCCGGCGGATATGCGGCTCGCGGACCCGCAGCTTTCGGGAATGGACGGCTTCTTCGCCGCAAGGGCGAGGAAGCGCGCCTGACCTCCTCTTCTCCGAAGGTATTTCCCGCTCGCCCGAAGCGGTGAATCATTCTAGATTCCGTCGGCGGGACGGGTGAGCAGAGAGGCGGCTGGTTGGCGAACGGAGGCGGTCATTCACCGCGCCTGTGGGCGTTGGTGGCCCGCAATATATGGCAGCAGACGCGCCGCCGGCTGCGCTCCGGCCCGGGCTATCGCTGGCGCTATGCCGGGCGCACGCCCGAGCGCGTGCTGATCGCGCCGCCGGATCTGCGGCTCGCCGACGCCCGCATCGCCGCGGAGATCTATCACGGACGCTATCCGCTCGCCGGCCAGCTGGTGGAGAGCGGCGGGGAATCGCCCTTCCAGCTTCCGGTGGCGAATCGCGGCTGGCAGCGCAGCCTCTACGGCTTCCGCTGGCTGAGGCACATGCGCGCCGCCGGATCGGACCTCGCCTCGGCCAATGCCCGCTCGCTGGTGGCGGACTGGATCGCGCTGCAGGGCTGGCGCATGACCGGCCCCGCCTGGGAGGTCGATACGACGGCGAAGCGGGTGATCGCCTGGCTCCAGCATTCCTCGGTCGTGCTGCAGGGCGCGGATTTCCGGTTCTACCGGTCTTTCCTGCGGTCGCTGGCCGTCCAGATACGGTATCTGCGGTCGGTGGCGGGGGAGGCGCCCATCGGGCGCGACAGGATGCGGGCGCGCATCGCGCTCGCCTATGCCGCGCTCGCCCTGCCTGCGCCGGTCTCGGCGCTGCGTCAGGCTTCGCGCCAGCTCGCGGAGGAGCTGGAACGGCAGATCCTTCCCGACGGCGGGCATGTCTCGCGCAACCCGCTGGTGATCGTCGAGCTGCTCGCCGACCTTTTGCCGTTGCGCCAGACCTATGCCAACCAGGCGGAGATGCCGCCGCCGGAGCTGGTGGGGGCGGTGGAGCGCATGCTGCCGGCGCTGCGCTTCTTCCGGCTGGGCGACGGGTCGCTTGCCCGCTTCAACGGCATGGGCGCGACCATCCAGGAGCGGATCGCGGCGATCCTGCGCCATGACGACACGGCCGGCGCGCCGCTGACGCAGGCGCCCCATTCCGGCTACCAGCGACTCGCGCTCGGGACTGCCGTGGTGATCGCCGACACCGGCGTCGCGCCGCCGGTCGACGTGTCGATACGCGCGCATGCCGGCTGCCTGTCCTTCGAGATGTCATCCGGACGGCAGGCGATCGTCGTCAATTCCGGCGTGGACACCTATGGCAGCGCCGATTTCCGGCCGCTCGCCCGGGCGACGGCGGCCCATTCCACGGCGACGCTCAACGACACGTCTTCCGCCCGCTTCAACCTGCCGCCGCATTTCACGCGCTGGACCGGCTCCGTTCTGGTGGACGGGCCGACGAAGGTGCATGTGCAAAGGACCGACAGGCCGGGCCGCCAGGGATTTGTCGCCAGTCACGACGGCTATTTGGCGCGGTTCGGGATCCTGCACGAACGCGAGATCGTCTTGTCGGATGAGGGTCGCGTGCTTTCCGGGACGGACAGCTTCCTTGGCCCGCGGGGGAGCGCCTTGCCGGCCGGTTCCGGCGACGGGGCGACAGTGCGCTTCCATCTCCATCCGGACGTCGACCTGCAATGGGACGGGACGGGCGGTCCCGTGCTTGTCGTCGCGAAGGACCGATGGCGTTTCCACTCGCCGGACGTCGCTCCGACGGTGGAGGACTCCATCTTCTTCGCGGCGCTCCCCGGACCGCGCCGGACCCGGCACATCGCGCTGTCGTTCAAGCCGTGCGAGGTCTCCCGCGTGCGGTGGCGGTTCGCGCTGGAGGATTGAGAGCAAGGACAGGAGAGACACATGAAGATAAGCGCGCGCAACATGCTGAAGGGAAAGGTCGTCGAGGTGACGAAGGGAGCGACCACGGCGCATGTGAAGATCGATATCGGCGGAGCGATGGTGACGGCCTCGATCACCAATGCGGCCGTCGACGAACTGATGCTTGAGCCGGGCAAACCGGCCTATGCGGTGGTCAAGGCGTCCGACGTGATGGTGGCGGTGGACTGACCGGGCTTCCGCCGTCCGGACGCTTTGCGCGGGGGCGAACCGTATGATAGGCCCGCGCGCAAAGGGTCCCTTAAGGTCTTCAGCATGGCCGTGCCGTCCAAGAACATACCGGTTCCCGACCTCGTTCAGGTGAGCCGGGCGCTGGTTTCGGTGTCCGACAAGCGCGGTCTGGTGGATTTTTGCCGGGCACTGGCGGCGCGGGGCGTGGAGATCGTCTCGACCGGCGGCAGCGCCCGCGCCATCGCGGAGGCCGGCATCGCCGTGCGCGAGGTGTCGGAGCTGACGGGATTCCCGGAGATCATGGACGGGCGTGTGAAGACCCTGCATCCCGCGGTGCATGGCGGACTGCTGGCGGTGCGCGCCGATCCGGAGCACCAGGAGGCCATGCACGCCCACGGCATCGACGCGATCGACCTTCTGGTGGTCAACCTCTATCCCTTCGAGGAGGTGCGGCGCTCAGGTGCCGGCTATGCGGCGACCGTCGAGAACATCGACATCGGCGGACCGGCCATGGTCCGCGCGGCCGCCAAGAACCACGCCTATGTCGCGACGGTGGTGGATCCGGAGGACTACGCGGCGGTCCTCAACGCGCTGGAGATGAATTTCGGCAGCCTTTCGCTGGAATTCCGCAAGCGGCTCGCGGCCAAGGCGTTCGCCCGGACGGCGGCCTATGACGCCGCCATTTCAGGATGGTTCGCCGACGCGCTGGACATCGAGGAGCCGGCCTGGCGCGCCTTCGGCGGAAAGCTGGCGTCGGTGATGCGCTACGGCGAGAACCCGCACCAGCGGACCGGGTTCTATGCTACGGGCGAACCGCGGCCGGGCGTGGCGACAGCCGCGCAGCTTCAGGGCAAGCAGCTCTCCTACAACAACATCAACGACACCGACGCGGCCTTCGAACTCGTCGGGGAGTTCGACCCGGCGCGCACGGCCGCCGTCGCGATCATCAAGCACGCCAATCCCTGCGGCGTCGCAGAGGCCGCCACGCTGCTCGACGCCTACAGGGCCGCCCTCGCCTGCGATCCGGTCTCGGCCTTTGGCGGCATCGTCGCGGTCAACCGGCCGCTCGACGCGGAAGCCGCCGAGGAGATCGTGAAAACCTTCACCGAGGTGATCATCGCGCCGGCGGCGAGCGAGGAGGCGGTTCGCCTGATCGCCGCCAGGAAAAACCTGCGCCTGCTGATTGCCGGCGGCCTGCCCGATCCGCGCGCGCCGGGGGTCGCCGTGAAGTCGGTCGCCGGAGGCCTCTTGGTGCAGTCCCGCGACAACGGCGTGGTCGACGACATGGACCTCAAGGTGGTGACGAAACGCGCGCCGGGCGAGCGGGAGATGGCCGACCTGAAATTCGCCTTCAGGGTGGCCAAGCACGTCAAGTCGAACGCCATCGTCTATGCCCGCGACGGCGCCACGGTGGGAATCGGGGCCGGCCAGATGAGCCGCGTCGATTCTTCCCGCATCGCGGCGCGCAAGGCGCTCGACGCCGCCGAGGCCGCCGGGTGGAGCGAGCCGGCCACGCGCGGCTCCGTGGTGGCGTCGGACGCCTTCTTCCCCTTTGCCGACGGCTTGCTGGCGGCGGCCGAGGCGGGCGCGACCGCGGTCATCCAGCCGGGCGGCTCGATGCGGGACGAGGAGGTGATCGCCGCCGCCGACGCCGCCGGCCTCGCCATGGTGTTCACCGGCATGCGCCACTTCCGCCACTGACCCGGCCTTAGCCGGAATGCCCGCGTCGGCCCTTGCCATCGTCCTCTTCGCGGCGGTCCTGCATGCGAGCTGGAACGCGGTGGTCAAGGGCGCGACGGACCGGGCCGTGACGATCGCCGCCGTCGCCTCCGCGCACGCGCTGGCCGGCATCGGGCTGATCCTCCTGTCGGAGCCGCCGGCGCGGGCGAGCTGGATCTGTATCTTCCTGTCGACGGTGATCCACTACGTCTATTACGCGCTGCTGTTCCAGGCCTACAGGCTCGGCGACCTCAGCCAGGTCTATCCGATCCAGCGCGGGCTCGCGCCGGCGCTGGTGGCGCTCGGCGCCTACCTGCTGATCGGCGAGACGCTGGCGCCGCTCGGCTGGGCCGGGCTCGCCGCCATTTCCTTCGGTATCGGGCTTCTGGCGCTGGCGCGCGGCGCCAATCGAACCGATCCGACGGCCGTCGCTGTGGCCGTTCTGCTCAGCGCCACCATCGCGTCCTATTCGATCGTCGACGGCATCGGCATCCGCAATTCCGGCAGCCCGACCGGCTATATGGGATGGCTCTTCCTGTTCGAATTCCCGGTCGGCTTCTTCATCGTGGGACGCCGCCGGCGTCTCAGCATGGCGGTCTCGTGGAAGTCTTTCGCGATCGGGCTCGGCGGCGGCGCCCTTTCCGTTCTGGCCTATGGGCTCGTGCTCTATGCCAGCGTGCTCGCGCCGCTTGGCGCGGTGTCGGCGATCCGCGAGTCCAGCGTCGTCTTCGCCGCGCTGATCGGCATCGTCCTGTTCCGCGAGAGGCCGGTCGCGCTTCGACTCGCTGCGGCGGCCATCGTCGCCTGCGGCGTGATCGCGCTCGCCGTCAGCTGAAGCAAGGTGCTTTCCGGCCGACGCTTCAAAGAAAGCGCCAGACCACCGTGCGCTTCACCTCCGCATCCTCCAGCGCCCTGGTCACGGGAACCCGGTATTCGGCAAGCTGTTCGAGCTTTTCCCTGGGGAGATACGCCCGGCCGGGATCGCCGACGAGGATCTCGCAGCCTTCGCCGCGCAGCGCGGCGAACCACGGCACCAGCCGGTCGACGATGTCGCGCTGGTAGAAGATGTCGCCGGCCAGCAGCACGTCCCACGCGGAGGCCGAGCCGATCAGGTCGCGCGTGAGCGGCTCTATCGTGACGCCGTTGGCCGCCGCGTTGAGCCGCATCGCGGCCTCGGAGAACGGGTCGATGTCGGCGCAGGTCGCGGCCGTCGCGGCGGACAGCATAGCGGCGATGCCGACAAGGCCGGAGCCGGAGGCGAAATCCAGGATTCTCCTGCCGCGCACGGTTTCGGGACGGTCGAGGACATAGCGCGCCAGGCCTTGCCCGCCGGCCCAGGCAAAGGCCCAGAAGGGCGGGGGCAGGCCGATTTCCGCCAGTTCCTCCTCGGTCTTCTGCCAAAGCTCGTGCGCCTCGTCCGCCAGATGGAGCGCGATCTCGGGCACATGCGGCGGCCGCGACAGCGTCGTGTTGGCGCGGATGAAGCGCTCGGCGTCGCCCGCCGCAAGGCGGCTCAAGGCGCGGGGTCCAGCCCGGCCATGCGGCAGACTTCCTTCCATTCGGCCGGTGTCACCGGCTGGACGGAGAGCCGCCCGAGCCGGACCAATGCCATCTCCTTCAGCTTCGGATTCGCCTTGACGGCATCGAGGCTCACCGGCTTCGGAACGGGTTTGAGGGCGCGGATGTCCACGCATTCCCAGCGCGGGTCGTCGGTGGTGGAATCCGGATGCGCAAGCGCGCAGACCTCGGCGATGCCGACGATCTCCAGTCCTTCGTTGGAGTGGTAGAAGAAGCCGAGGTCGCCGACCTGCATGGCGCGCATGTTGTTGCGCGCAGCATAGTTGCGCACCCCGTCCCATTCGGTGCCTTTCGCGCGCCGCTCCTGCAGCTGCGAGAAGGAGAACACCGAGGGCTCGGACTTGAAGAGCCAGTGATTCTTCGCCATGGCCGCCTCGCCTTCAGGGGTTCGCGGGATTGTTGAAGACCCAGTTCCAGGCGATCACCTCGCTCGTCTGGAAGAGGCCGGCCTTGGCGTAGGGGTCGCCGGCGAAGACGGCCTTCGCCGCGCCGATGTCGTCCGCCTCGATCACCACGAGGCTGCCGCAGGGTTTCCCGTCGCCGTCGAGGAAGGGGCCGGCGAATTTCAGCGTGCCCGCCTCGTTCAGCCCTTTCAGGAACTCCACATGCGGAGGCCGCGTGTCGAGCCGCACTTGCAGATGGTCGGGCTTGTCCTTGCCCATGAACGCGAACAGCATGTCGTTTCCCTTCTTTCGGCGGTCTTTCCGCCTCTTTCCTGATCAGTCGTCCTCGGCGCGCAGCGGCCGCGTCATCAGGGCCGTCACCGCCTGCTCGATCGTCATGGCGCCGTCCAGCAGGGCCGCGACGGCGCTCATGATCGGAGCGTCGATCCCGCGTTCTGCCGCGATCCGCACCGCGACTGCCGCCGTCGCCACGCCTTCCGCCAGCGGCAGGCCGTCCAGCGGATCGCCGCGCCCAAGCGCCATGCCGTAGGCGAAGTTGCGGGACTGGGAAGAGCCGCAGGTCAGCATCATGTCGCCAAGCCCGGACAGTCCCATGAGCGTCTCGGCGCGGGCGCCGAAGTCCCGGGCGATCCGCCGCAGCTCGACGAAGCCGCGCGTCACCATGGCCGCCTGCGCGCTGGCGCCGAGCTCTGCCCCGACCACCGCGCCCGCCGCAAGGGCGAAGACGTTTTTCAACGCCCCGCCGAGCTCCACGCCGATCAGATCGTCGGTCGAATAGCAGCGGAAATGCGGGGACGACAGGTGTTGCGCCAGATCGGCCGCCAGCGCTCCATCGCGGGCGGCGACCACCACGGCGGTCGGAAGCCCGCGCGCCACGTCTGTCGCGAAGCTCGGCCCCGACAGCGCCGCCACCGGATTTGCGGGTGCCAGTTCTTCCGCGATCTCGGAGAGCCGCCGCCCGCTGCCTGCCTCGATGCCTTTGGCGCAGAGGACCAGCGGAACCCCGCCGGGCAGCTTCCCGGCTGCCTCCGCGAGCACCCGGCGCAGGCTCTGCGCAGGCGTCACCACGAGGATCGCGCCGGCCCCGTCCGCCGCTTCTGCAAGGTCCGTGGTGGCCATGATGCCGGGATCGATCGCCACGCCGGGCAGGTAGCGCGGATTGCCGCGGCCTTCGTTCAGAGCTTTGACTGTTTCGGCGTCGCGCGCCCATAGCCGCACGGCATTGCCGGCCCGCAACGCGGAGATCGCCAGCGCGGTGCCCCAGGCTCCACCGCCCAGGACGGCGATCAGGGGCGGTTCCGTCATGCCTTGGCGCCCCTGCGGCCCGAGCCCACCACGGGTGTGGAGGCGGAATCCAGCGGCCAGCGCGAGCGCGGCGCAAAGCGCATGGCATCCTCTTGGCCGTCAAGACCGGCGCGCAGCCGCTCGATGCCCGCCCATGCGATCATCGCCGCATTGTCGGTGCAGAGCGGCAGAGGCGGCGCGACGAGCCTGAAGCCGTTGGCGCCCGCCAGGCTTTCCAGCGCCTGCCGGATCGCGCGGTTGGCGGCGACGCCGCCCGCCACGACGAGCGCGGGATCGGTGATGTCCGGGAACGCCTCGCGGAAACGTCGCAGCGCCAGCGCCGTGCGGTCCGTCAACGTGTCGGCGACCGCTTCCTGGAACGCCGCCGAAATATCCGCCACGTCCTGCTCCGTCAGCGGCGCGATGGACGTCGCCGCCTGCCGCACCGCCGTCTTGAGGCCGGAAAAGGAGAAATCCGGGCGCGCTTCGCCCTTCAGCGGCCGGGGGAAGCGGAAGCGGGACGGGTCTCCCGAAAGCGCGGCCTTCTCGACATTCGGGCCGCCCGGATGCGGCAGGCCGAGAAGCTTGGCCGTCTTGTCGAAGGCCTCGCCAAGCGCGTCGTCGATCGTGGTGCCCCAGCGCTGGTGGTCGCCGACGCCGCGGACCAGAACGATCTGCGTATGCCCGCCGGACATCAGGAGGAGCAGGTACGGGAAGGAAATCCCGTCCGTCAGGCGCGCCGTCAGCGCGTGGCCTTCGAGATGGTTGATCGCCAGGAGCGGCTTGGCCGAGGCGGCGGCCAGCGCCTTGCCCGTCATCAGGCCGACGATCAGCCCGCCGACCAGCCCCGGCCCGGCGGTCGCGGCGATCGCGTCGAGATCGGAAAGTTCCGTCCCCGCGTCGGCAAGTGCCGCCGCGACGATGCCGTCCAGCGCCTCCACATGCGCGCGCGCGGCGATCTCCGGCACCACGCCGCCGAAGGCCGCGTGTTCCGCGACCTGGCTCAGCACAATATTGGAGAGAATGCGCGCGCGGCCGTCGCCGCCGAGCGCCACGACGCTCGCGGCCGTCTCGTCGCAACTCGTCTCGATGCCGAGGACCCTGATCTCGCGGTGCGTCTCTTGGCTCATTGCCGACTGGCGAAGTCCGATGTTAGGAGGGCCGGGAAACCTCGCCCGGCACCGGCGCCGGGTTAGCATGGACCGGGATGGATGCAAACCTTCGGCATGGCGACACTGAAGATCGGAACGCGCGGCAGCGCGCTGGCGCTCGCGCAGGCGCACGAGACGCGCGCCCGCCTGATGGCCGCCCACGGCCTCCCCGAAGAGGCGTTCGCGATCGTGGCGATCGCGCGAGGAGGCGCTGCTGGACGGGCGCATCGACCTCGCCGTGCACTCCTCGAAGGACATGCCGACGCTGCTGCCGCAGGGGCTGGAACTGTCCGCCTTCCTGCCGCGCGAGGACGCCCGCGACGCCTTCATCGGCCGCGACGCGGCGACAATCGCCGACCTGCCGCAGGGCGCGACGGTCGGCTCCTCGTCGCTGCGGCGGCAGGCGCTGATCCGGCGCACGCGGCCCGACCTCGATGTCGTCCTCTACCGCGGCAATGTCGAGACGCGCCTGCGCAAGCTGGAAGAGGGCGTCGCCGCCGGGACAATCCTGGCACTGGCGGGCCTGAAGCGGCTCGGTCTCGCCCATGTCGCCACGCATGTGATGGACCTCGACGCCTTTCCCCCGGCGCCCGGCCAGGGCGCCATCTGCGTCGAGACGCGGACCGGCGACGAAAGGACGAAGGCGATGCTGGCCGCCATCGGCGACGCGCCGACAGCCGCCGCACTTGCCTGCGAGCGCGCCTTCCTGGCCGCGCTGGACGGCTCGTGCCGCACGCCGATCGCGGGCTATGCGACGGTTTCCGGAGGCGAGCTGCGCTTCAGGGGCATGATCCTGACCCCGGACGGAAGCCGGGCGCACGAGATTTCCGGGCACGGAGCCGTTTCCGACGCCGCGGCCATCGGGCGCGAGGCCGGCGAGGCGGTGCGGGCCGAGGCGGGGCCGTCCTTCCTCGCAAGCTGGTCCTGATGCGCCGCATCCTGGTCGTCAGGCCGGAGCCGGGTGCCTCCGCGACGGCGCGGCGTCTGGCAGATGCCGGCTTCGAGCCGGTCCTGCTGCCGATGACCCGGATCGCGGCGCTGGAGCAGACCGTGCCGGACGCAAAGACCTTCGATGCCGTCGCCGCGACGAGCGCCAACGCGTTCCGTCATGCCTCCGCGGAGCTCGCTGCCGCGATCGCCGGGCTGAGATGCTTTGCCGTGGGAGCGGAGACGGCGCGTTCCGCGCGCCGTTCGGGGATGAAGCGCGTCGAAGAGGGTGGCGGCGATGCCGCTGCGCTCGCTGCGCTGATCGGGCGGGACCGAGCCTCTCCGGGCCGGGTGCTCTACATTTGCGGGCGCGTGCGGCGCCCGGATTTCGAGGAAGCGCTGGCGCGGGCCGGCATCGCTGTCATTGCCGCCGAGACCTACGACACGCTCCCGGTGGCGTATGATGCGGCGGCGGTCGAGGCACGCCTCGGGCGAAGCGGCGTCGATGCGATCCTCGTCCATTCGGCGGTGGCGGCGGATGCACTTTTCGCGCTGCTCGATGCGCAGCGCGCGCTGTTCGGGAGCCCGCACCTTGTCGCTATTTCGCCACGTGTCGCGCGGACACTTGCGCCGGCGGGACTCGAAACAGCGGTGGCCGCGGAACCCGACGACGCGTCGATGCTTTCCTGTCTGCGCGGCATAATGACGGCGGCGGCTCCGACAGGGTGCCCTTTTCCTGCGCCGTGAGTATGGTAGGAGCAGTGCCGTGCCGGGCCGGCATCGCGTGCTGCCGGGATCGTGGAGAAACGCATGGTGAAGACGCCCAATGTTCGGCATTCCAAGCCCCGCCGGACACCTGTGACGATAGAGCTGGAGGCGTCGCGCCTCGCCGATTCCGCGGCGGATTTGAAAGCCGGCGAGGATACCAATCCGGAGAAGAAGGCGGAACCGCAAAAGGAGTCGCCGCCGAAGCAGCCGTCATCCGCGCAATCGTCATCGGGCGGCGCTTCCGCGCAAGGCTCCGCGACAAGCGATCCGAAGCCTGCCGCTTCGGCGGGCGCGTCGTCGTCCGCCGGCGGAGGCTTCGGCTTCGGTCGTGACGCGGGAAACACCTCGCGTTCCTCCCCGCCGCCCGCGCAGCCGCGCCGCGGCGGCACGTCGGCGCTCGCGGCCGGCATCATCGGCGCGGTCGTGGCGCTCGCGGGTGCCGGCGCGCTGCAATATGCGGGCGTTCTTCCCGGCCTGTCTGCCGGAACCGCGGACGATGCCGGGCTGCAATCGCTGAGCCAACAGGTCGCCGACCTCCAGGCAAAGGTCGAAAGCCAGCCCGCGGCCACGGCCGATCCCGGCGTGGCGCAGTCCGTCGCCGACCTCGGCGCGCGTCTCGACAAGCTTTCCGGCGATCTCGACAGCCTCCGCGAGGCGGCGCAGGCCGATGGCCAGGGCGACGGTGCCGCGCTCGCCGCCCTCCAGGATCGGATCGCCGTCGTGGAAGGCAAGGTCGGCCAGACGGACGCGAATGCCGACCTCGCTCCCCTGAAGGAGGCGGTCGCGGCGCTGGAGACGGCCGTCAAGTCCGCGACCGACAGCGCCGGAGCGGCCGACCAGAAGATCGCGGCGCTGGAACAGTCGGTCGCCGCGCTGACGGCCAAGGTCGAGGCGCAGGCGAGCCAGCCGAAGATCGCGCTGTCGATCGCGGCATCGGCACTGAAGGCGGCCATCGAGCGGGGCCAGTCCTTCGCGTCCGAGCTCGACACGCTGGCGGCGATCAGTCCCGGCCTTCCGCAGATCGAGGCGTTGCGGGCCCATGCGGCGGCCGGCGTCGCCACGCAGGAGGGTCTCGTGGCGGAAATGGGAGCGGCAGCCGATGCGATGATCGCCGCCGCAAAACCCGTCGACCCCGATGCCGGATATTTCGACCAGCTTCTGGAGAGCGCGTCGTCGCTGGTCTCGGTCCGCCCCGTGGGCGCCGTGGCAGGTGCCGGCGTTCCGGAAACGGTGGCGCGCATGGAGGCGGCGGTGAAAGCCGGCGACCTCGCCAAGGCGCTGGCCGAATATGACAGCCTGCCCGAACCGGCCAAGCAGGCCGGCGCGGACTACGCGGCCCGGGTGAAGGCCCGCCTCGAGGTCGGGAAGCTGGCCGACGAGGCGATCGCCGAAGCCATGAAATCCGTCTGAGGCGCGCCATGGTCCGCATCCTCTTCTTCCTGCTTGTCGTCTTCGCGCTGGGGCTCGGCTTCGCCTGGCTGGCGGATCGCCCCGGCGAGATGGTCGTGACCTTCGACGGCTACCAGTACCAGGTGAGCCTGATGGTGGCAGCCGTCGCCGTCGTGGCCATCGTCGCGGCCGTCATGATCCTCTGGTGGCTGGTCAGGACGCTTTGGAACAGCCCCTATCTCGTCTCGCGCTATTTCCGTGTGCGCCGGCGCGACCGTGGCTACCAGGCGCTGTCGACCGGCATCATCGCCGCGGGCGCGGGCTACGCGGTGCGCGCCCGTGCGCTCAACAAGCAGGCCGCCAAGCTGATCAGCGCCGACCAGGAGCCGCTCATCCACCTGCTCGACGCACAGGCTTCCATTCTCGAAGGCGACCACGACGCGGCCCGCCGGAAATTCGAGGCCATGCTGGACGATCCGGAGATGCGGCTGCTGGGACTGCACGGCCTCTATCTCGAAGCCGAGCGGCTGGGCGAGCGCGAGGTCTCCCGGCACTATGCGGCCCGCGCCGCGGAGCTTGCCCCGCAGCTCGGCTGGGCGGCGGATGCGACGCTGGACGACAGGGCCGCGCGCGGCGACTGGGACGGCGCGCTGAAGCTGGTGGACGCCCAGAAGACCTCCAAACAGCTCGGCAAGGAGGCGGCGGACCGCCGCCGCGCCGTCCTGCTCACCGGGAAGGCGATGGCGCTGGCCGAGACGGACCGTGCCGCGTCGCGGGCGGCGGCGCTCGAGGCAAACCGCCTCCAGCCGCATTTCGTGCCTGCCGCACTTGCCGCCGCCAGGGCCTGCTTCCGGCAGGACGACGTCCGCAAGGGCGCCAAAATCCTGGAGACGGCCTGGCGCGCCGAGCCGCATCCGGAGATCGCCGACCTCTATATCCATGCCCGCCCCGGCGATGCCATTGGCGACCGGCTGCACCGGGCGAAGAAGCTCCAGGCGCTGCGGCAGAACAACGCCGAATCGGCGCTGGCGGTGGCGCGCGCCGCGCTCGATGCCCATGACTTCCGGCTGGCGCGGGCCGAAGCGGAAAGCGCTGCCCGCATCCAGCCGCAGGAACGCGCCTATCTGCTGCTCGCCGATATCGAGGAGGCCGAGACCGGCGATCAGGGCCGCATCCGTCACTGGCTCGCCAGAGCGGTGCGCGCGCCGCGCGATCCGGCATGGGTCGCGGACGGCCATGTGTCGGACAGCTGGGCGCCGTTCTCGCCCGTGACGGGCCGGCTCGACGCCTTCGAATGGAAGGTGCCGGTCGAGCGTGTCGGCCAGCTCATCGAGCAGGAGGACGAACCCTTGCCCGCCCTGACGTCCGGCGCGGAAAAGACGGCGTCCGACACGCCGGCTCATGTCGTGGTGCCGGCCGAGCCGCCTGCCGATGTCCCGGCCGGCAAGCCCGAAGCGGCCGCCGCGCCAGTGGTGGAAAGCGTGGCGCCGGAGACGGAAAAGCCCGTCCTTCGCCCCGTGCCGGACGCGGCGGACGCCACGGCCGCGCCGGTCGCCGCGTTCGATGCCGCGCACCCGCCGGACGATCCGGGCGTCGATCCCTCGGAGGCGAACGACAACCAGCCCCGCAAGTTCAGGCTTTTTTGATCGCACCGTTGCCAGGAAACAATCGCCTTGCCGGTCCATTGCCGCTATCGGTTCCGAATAGGATCCGGGCGGCCGGCAAGGGCGGACAAGGGCGACGGCATGTTTGAGCGGCTTCTGGGCTTTCTGCGCGATCTTCCGAAGCCCGATCGCGACGGCGGCAGGGACGATCCGCGCATCGCCGCGGCGGCGCTGCTCTTCCACGTCATGGACGCGGACGGCCTGCGGCAGGACGTCGAGCGCGAGCGTATCAAGACGCTGATGGCCGAAGCCTACGGGCTGAAGGGATCGCGGCTGGAGGAGCTGCTGCGCGCCGGTGAGCGGGCGGACGGCGAGGCGATCGATCTCTACGCCTTCACGAGCGTGCTGAAGCGCCATCTCGACGAGGAGGCGCGCATCGATTTCGTGCGCCTGATGTGGGAGGTCTGCTATGCCGACGGGGAGCTGCACGAACTGGAGGACAACACGCTGTGGCGGGTGGCCGAACTGATGGGCGTCAGCACCCGGGACCGCGTGGCCATGCGGCAGGTCGCGCAAGCGCACGCGCTGGGGCCGAAGAAGCCGCACTGATCGACCAGGCATTCATGCAATCCGCCCGCCGGCCCAGCATACTGGTCGTCCTGCACCAGGAAAACTCGTCTCCCGGGCGTGTCGGCCAGGTTCTGCGGGAAAGCGGCTTCGATCTCGACATCCGCCGCCCGCCGCTCGGCGATCCGCTGCCCGCGACGCTGGAGGAACACGCGGGCGCAGTGGTTTTCGGCGGCCCTATGAGCGCCAACGATCCCGACGAGTTCATCCGGCGGGAGACCGACTGGCTGGCCGTGCCGCTGAAGGAGGACAGGCCGTTCCTCGGCATCTGTCTCGGCGCTCAGATGCTGGTCAATCATCTGGGCGGGCGCGTCGAGGGGCACGGCAAGGGCCTGGTGGAGATCGGCTGGTACGGGCTCAACGCCACCGAAGCCGGCGCGGAGCTGCTGCGCTGGCCCGAAATGGTCTACCAGTTCCATCGCGAGGGCTTTTCGCTGCCGTCGGGCGCGACGCTGCTGGCCACCGCCGACACCTATCCGAACCAGGCCTTCCGCTACGGCGCGAATGCCTGGGGCATCCAGTTCCATGCGGAGCTGACGCGCGTGATGATGCAGCGCTGGGTCGTGCACGGCGCGCACCGCTTCGAGCTGCCCGGCGCGCAGCAGGGCCGCGACCATCTCGGCGGCCGGTTGATCTGGGACATCCACCTGAAGCGCTGGCTGGTCGAGTTTCTCGGTCTCGTCTTCGGCCGGCCCGCCGGGCGCTGAGCCGCCTTTCTACCGGGCCGCGGTCTCCTGCTGAAGCGCGGCCAGATGCGGCTCGGCCGCCACCAGCGCCGCCCGCTCGATGGCGCGGAAGCGGGCGACGACGGAAAGCCCGGCAGGGGTCAGGGAAGCACCGCCGCCGTGCCGGCCGCCGGTCTTCGCCGCGACGAGCGGCTGCTCGAAGATGCCGTTCATCTCCTCCACGAGATCCCATGCCCGCTTGTAGGACATGTCCATGGCGCGCGCGGCCGCCGAGATCGAGCCGAAGGCGGCGATCTGCTCCAACAGGTCGACCTTGCCGGGACCGATGCGTCCGGCGGGATCGAGATTGATCCTGAGGCTGAGCGATGGCATCGCTTCTCCCGCATACCGTTCCCCCAGGACCCTGAACGCAGTTCGGCGGGAAGGCAAGGCCCCGGGCCGCACACGAGGGATTCCGCGGATTTTGGCCTTGAGCCGGATGCCAATCAAGTCCACACTGCGGCATCCGGAACTGCCCGAACGTTGCGTACAGCTTCCATCCGCCTTCAGGAGGTCGACATGTCCGACAAGGAGCACAAGATCCGCGCCCGCGCCTACGAACTGTGGGAGCGTGAGGGCAGGGGCCACGGCAGCCACGACCGTCACTGGTCGGAGGCGACGCGGCAGGTCGAGGCGGAGGAAGCGGCTTCGGCCCGGCCGGCCGCTGTCAAGAGCGCCGTCGGGAAGCCCGCGTCGGCGAAAGCAGCGGCGCCTGCCGATGCAGCAAAGCCGGCGGCTGCGAAGCCGAGGAAAGCAAGGGCGCCGAAGGCTGCGGCCGAGGGCAAGGCGAAAGCCTGAACGGCGCTTTGAAAATCATGTGAACGCCGTGCGCCCGGCGCGGCCGTTCCGACGTCTGGCGGCCGGGCGGCCTTGCCTGCTTGCTTCTGGACGTTTTGCGGCAACCTGTCTATAAGGCGCGCCATTCCGCACAATCAGCGTTTCCGACAGGGGCTCCATGGCCGGCCATTCTCAGTTCAAGAACATCATGCACCGCAAGGGGCGGCAGGACGCGATGAAGTCCAAGCTGTTCTCCAAGCTCGCGCGAGAGATCACGGTGGCCGCCAAGGTCGGCATGCCGGATCCGGCGATGAATCCGCGCCTGCGCCTGGCCATCCAGAACGCCAAGGCAGAATCGATGCCGAAGGACAACATCCAGCGCGCCATCAACAAGGCAGCCGGCGGCGACTCCGAGAATTACGAAGAGGTCCGCTACGAAGGCTACGGGCCGGGCGGCGTCGCGCTCATCGTCGAGGCGCTGACCGACAACCGCAACCGCTCCGCCTCCAATGTCCGCGCCGCCTTCACCAAGGCGGGCGGTGCGCTCGGCGAAACCGGCTCGGTCGCCTTCATGTGGAACCGCGCCGGCGAAATCTATTATCCGGCGTCCGTTGGCAGCGACGACAAGGTGGTGGAGGCGGCAATCGAGGCCGGTGCCGACGACGTGCAGTCGGACGAGGACGGCCACACGATCATCTGCGCCTTCGAAAGCGTCGGCGACGTGTCCAAGGCGCTCGAGGCCGCGCTCGGAGAGGCCGAAAGCGTCAAGGTGATCTGGCAGCCGCAGAACACGGTGCCGGTCGACGAGGAGCGCGCCCAATCGCTGATGAAGCTGGTCGCCACGCTCGAGGACGACGACGACGTGCAGAGCGTCTACGCCAATTTCGAGGTGGACGAAGCGACCCTCGCCAAGCTCAGCGCGGCATGAGCGGACGGTTGCCGCCGCAGATCCGCATCACCTACTGCACGCAGTGCCAATGGCTGCTGCGGGCCGGCTGGATGGCGCAGGAGCTGCTGTCCACATTCGGAACCGAGCTGGGAGAGGTGACGCTCGTTCCGGGAACCGGTGGGATATTCACGATCGCCTGCGACGACGCCCTGATCTGGGACCGGAAGCGGGATGGCGGCTTCCCGGATGCGGCGCGGCTGAAGCAGCTCGTTCGCGACGTCGCCTTCCCCGACCGCGATCTCGGCCATTCGGATCGGAAGCAGCCGGCCTGAGTCCGCCGTGGAGGCGTTCTTCGCCGGTGGCCACCATAGCGTCTGTCTTCACGTCGGCTTTGCCGAAAGCCGGCGTCCGCTTTCCGGCGCTATGCTTCAAGCGCCGTCCCAGAATTGATCCAGCCAGATGTTCAGCTTGAGGAAGCCGGGCGTGCTGACCTGATAGACCCGCTTCGTTCCCGCCGCATGGACGGCCACCAGCCCGGCATCCAGAAGCACCTTGAGGTGCTGGGAGACGGCCGGCCGCGAGACCGGCAGGCCGGAGGCGAGCTCGTTCACGGTCCTGGGGCCGCGCCGCAGCTCCTCAAGCAGATGGCGCCGGTTCGGATCGGCGATGGCGGCGAAGGCATCGGCTGTGTCCATGCCGCCTTTGTGCGGCAATCGGCGGAAAATCTCAACCGTCCGCCGCTTGCGCATCCGGCCCGGCCGGTGAGGGCGGCTCGGGCTGCGTGCGCGGATCGAGGCGTCCGGCTTCGGGCGTGACCGCCCTGTCGGCCGGCATCGTCTGGAAGGCCTCGCGGGTCTCCAGAGGCACGGCGGCGCGGCGCCTGATGCGCAGCAGAGCATAGACCGCGAGCGCGCAATGCGCGAGCGCGGTGGCGAGGAAGAGGCTCTCCGGCCGCAGCGCGGTCATCAGCGCCGACCCGATGATCGGTCCGATCATCGTCCCGAAGCCATAGAGCAGGAGCAGGCCACCCGAGACCTTCACGAAATCCTCGGCCTTCGCGTGGTCGTTCGCATGCGCCACGGCGAGCGAATAGAGCGTGTAGGCGAAGGCGCCGTAGACCGCCGTCATGGCGATGACCACCGCGCCCGCGCGCGGCGTGAACAGGAAGACGGCCACGGCCGCCAGCGAGGACGCCGCGGCGGCGCCCACCAGCACGTAGCGGCGGTCGGTCTTGTCCGAAAGCCGGCCGACCGGAAGCTGCATGGCCGCTCCCGCCACCACCACGAGGCTCATCATCAGCGCGATTTCCGCCGTGGTGATGCCGATCCGCGCGCCATAGACGGCGCCGAGCGTTCCCCAGGAACCGTTCGCCACGCCGATCAGCAAGCAGGCGGCGAAGGACACCGGCGAATTGGCGTAGAGGCTGGCAAGGTCGAGGCTGACGTCCTGCAGGGGCTTCGGGCTCGCCTGCGAGGAGACCGCTGTCGGAATGAGCGCCAGACAGTAGAAGATGCCGGTGACCATGAACAGCGAGGCCTGGCTCACGTCGCCCGCGGCCACGATCATCTGGCCCCCCATGATCGAGGCGTAAGTCACCATCATGTAGAGGCCGAAGACGGTGCCGCGGTTCTCGTTGGTGGCACGCTCGTTGAGCCAGCTCTCGATGATCATGAAGCAGCCGGCCATGACGAAGCCGGTGAAGGCGCGCAGCACGATCCAGGCCACCTCGCCGATCACCAGCCCGGTCAGCAGCGCGATGATGGCACCGGAGGCGGCGAACGCGCCGAACGCGCGCACATGGCCCGCCTGCCGGACCAGCCGAGGCGCGAAGAAGCAGCCGGCGACGAAGCCGCCGGCCCAGGCCGAGCCCATCAGGCCGAGCGCGACGGTCGAAAAACCCTCTTCCTGTCCGCGCAGCGGCAGGAGCAGGCCGTGCAGACCGGAGGCGGCCAGGAGAAAGGCGGTGCCGCGCAGCAGGGCGAATATGGGTCGATAGCTTGCGAGCATCGCTCATCCGGCCGAATCACTGGTTGGCGCGGACCATAGCAAGCCCGGCAGCGAAACTCTCGATGCGATGAGGCGCCCGATCAAGCCCCGTCGCCATCCGCCGGCGAGGTCAGGCGTCCGACGTCTCGCCGATGCCGCGGATCAGGGTCGCCAGTTCCGGCTCGTCGATCAGCGTGGCGGCGTCCGCCGGGCTGAGCCAGGCGCGCCGGCGCGAGGACGATTCGTCCCATTCGGCGAGAACCTCCTCGACATTCAGCAGATAGACGGCCACCTCGACCGGGACGAAGGCATCCGAGAGGCGCTTCCAGTAGCGGTATCTGCCCAGCGGCTCCTTCAGCATGGTGCCGTCGATTCCGGCTTCCTCGCGAGCCTCGACAAGCGCCGCCTGGATGCCGCTCTTTCCCTTCATCGGCCAGCCCTTCGGCACGATGAAGCGCCTGGTCTCCCGCGACGTGATCAGCATCACTTCCGGCTTGCCGTCGCGCATCCGCATGGGAACGGCCGCAACCTGCCGTATGGCCTTGCCCTTTTTGGCCTTTCGTACTGCCTTCCGCTTTGCGAGCGCCATTTCTTCAGGATGCGCCCGCGCGCTGCTTCTTCATGCCGTCCGTACCACCCCGTACGTCTTTCTGCGCCCTGTCCGATAGCGCATCGGTTGCCAGGAATCGTTAGACGACGAACAATTACGCGGCAGGATGGAATCGTCCACCGCATATATGGCATCGACGGCAGTTTTTTAGTGGCAAACGGGCGTGCGGCGAGGGCGGGTGCCTGTTTTCAGGAGAAGCTGGCGTAGACCTCGGCCGAGATCTCGCGGATCCGGCCGAAGACCCCCGGTCCGCCGACGATGACGACGGTGCCGTTCCTCAGCACGTCGCCGCGGTTGAAAGGCTCCACGACGCCTCCCGCCTCCTCGATGATCAGCATGGCGGCGACGCAGTCCCAGGCGTTCATGTGTTCTTCCGTGTAGCCCATCAGCCGGCCGGCCGCGACATAGGCGAGCATGATCGCGCCGGACGCGTTGCGGAAGAAGACCCCGCCATCGGCGACGATTGCCGCGATCAGGGGCACGATCGAGCCGGTATTGACGCGGCCGCTGAAGCCGACCCCCACCGTTCCCTCATCGAGCCCGCGAGCGGCGGAAACTTTTATCGGCCGGTCGTTGAGGAAGGCGCCGCCGCCGCGGCGAGCGTGGAAGGTCTCGGAAGTCGACGGCACGTGGACCACGCCGACGACCGTCTCGCCGTCCTTCATGCAGGCGATCACCACGGCCCAGGCGGGAATGCCGCAGACGAAGTTCGCCGTGCCGTCGATCGGATCGATCACCCAGGTGTAGCCGCTGGTTCCGGCAACGGGCGCATGCTCCTCGCCGACGATCCCGTCGTCCGGATACCGCCGCGCGATGCCGGCGCGCACGAACAGCTCGACCTCCTTGTCGCCGTTCGACACGAGGTCCTGATGCCCCTTGCTTTCGATGGTGAGCTTGTCGATCTCCCGGAAGAAGCTCAGACCCAGTTCTCCCGCCTCGTGCGCCAGTCCGATGCAGAAGCGCAACCGGTCTTCGTCTTCCTTGCTCACTGGCGCTTCTCCTGCCGCTGGAAAGTCTGCGGCCTTGCAGCACGCCGCGGCCCGCGCGTCAATCCGTCCGTCCGCCGCTATGAAATCGGCAGGAAAATCGCGGCTAGCATGGCAAGCGTCACCAGGACCACGATCGACGACGCGCCCGCCGCGAGGACCCTTCCGCCCGATGCGAGAACCGAGCGAAGGTCGACCGACAATCCCAGCGCCGCCATCGCGACCAGCGTCAATCCGGAGGAGGCGAGATGCAGCGGCCCAACGGCGCCATCGGGCAGGATGGCGGATGTCCGAGCCGCCATCAGGGCAATGAACCCGACGATGAACCACGGCACGAGAAGCGAGACCGGCAGGCGCGCATCGGATCGGCGCCCGTGGCGGAGGCCGACGACCAGCACCACCGGGCCGAGCATCAGCACCCTGACCAGCTTCACGATCGTGCCGATCTGCGCGCTGACGGGGCCGACCGGGACGGTCGCCGCCAGCACCTGCGGCACCGCATAGACGCTGAGGCCGGCCACCACCCCGTATTGCCACTCGGTCAGCCCGAACAGGGTGAAGCAGAAGGGCAGCAGGACGACCACGGCTATGCCCAGCACCGCGGTGAAGCCGATCGAGGCAGCGACCTCATCCGACTGCGCGTCGACGGCGGGCGCCGCCGCCATGATGGCGGAGTTTCCGCAGATCGAGTTGCCGCATGAAACCAGCGTCGCGAGCCGGTCGTCGAGGCCGAGAAGGCGGCCGATCGCGTAGCTCGCCATGAGGCTGACCGCCACGATCGCGACGATGGTGGCGACGAGCGGCAGGCCGGACGAGGCGATCGTGGCCGCGCTGATCGTTCCGCCGAGCAGCACGATGGCGATCTCGAGCACCGTCTTGGCGGAAAACCTCACGCCGGCCGCGAAGCGTTCGTTCAGGCCGAAGACCGTGTGAAGAAGCGTGCCGGCCAGGATGGCGACGACGAGGCCGTCCAGATAGATGTAGCCGAACAGCCGGGCCTCCGTCCATTCGAAGCCGGCGGCCGCCAGCCCGACCGCTGCCGACAGCAACAGTCCGGGAAAAACTTCTGCGGATCGGCGCAGATGGGGCATTCCGTTCTCTCGTCTTGCGTTGCGGGAGAATATGATTTGTAACCTTCCTTCTCCATCGAATAATATGGCACATTCCATTCGCTGGAATTGAATGAATGACGCTTGAGCAGCTCTCGATCTTCATCGCGGTGGCCGAGAGGGAGCATCTGACGAACGGCGCGGCTGCGGTCGGGCTCACCCCTTCCGCGGCGAGCGCCGCCATCAAGGCGCTGGAAGGCTACTACCGCGTCCGCCTGTTCGACCGCGTGGGCCGGCACATCGAGCTCACGCGCGCCGGCCGGCTTTTCCTGGTCGAGGCGCGCCGGACGCTCGCAACGGTGAAAGAGGCCGAGGGGCTGCTGAGCGACCTCGGAGGGTTGCGCAGGGGACATCTCGACATCGAGGCAAGCCAGACGATCGCCAATTACTGGCTTCCCACGAGGCTGCTGCGCTTTGCCGAGCGCCATCCCGGCATCTCCTTGGGGTTCCGGGACGGCAATACCGCAAGCGTCGTGCAGGCGGTCATCTCCGGCCGCGCCGAGATCGGCTTCGTGGAAGGCGCGGTCGATCAGCCGCTGCTGGCCTCGCTGCCGATTCACAGGGACGAACTCGCCATCGTCGTCTCGACACGGTCGGGGCTGGCCGCGCCGGACATCGCGCCTTCCCGCCTTCACGAGCTGAGATGGGTCATGCGCGAATCCGGCTCGGGCACGAGAGCCGAGTTCGAGGCCGCGCTCGCCGCGATCGGCGTCGATTGCACGACATTGCCGCTGGCGATGACGCTTCCGACGAACGAGGCGGTCCTGAGCGCGGTTCGCGGCAGCTCCTGCGCTGCGGCGCTCTCCCGGCTGGTTACGTCGCCATTCGTCGAGTCGGGCGAGCTCGTCATGCTCGATATCGCCCTGCCGCCGCGCCATTTCACCATCCTGCACCACAAGGAGCGGCGGCTGTCCGCCGCGGCGCTCGAATTCGAACGGCTCTGCATGGAGCCCGACTGAGGGCAACCGCTTGCCGATCCTGCCTCAGGCGCCGGCTATCAAGCGTGGGGCGGGAAGAGGACAGCCCATTTCTCCATTGAAGCCCGCGCTGGCTTCCGATATGAAGCCTAGCCGCTGGCTTCACTTGCCGAGATGGACAAGAGGACTGAACCGGCGCACGGAGCACCCGTAGCTCAGCTGGATAGAGTGCTGCCCTCCGAAGGCAGAGGTCACAGGTTCGAATCCTGTCGGGTGCGCCAAAATCGCCGATTGCCCTCTATTACCGCCGATAACCGCCGAATCTTCGCCTCCGCGAACAGCGGGAGATGGTCTGTGTATGAAAAAGCGTAGAAACGGCGGCGTTTGGCGGTGAAAAAGTTCGAATCGCTTCCCGGTCGAATGGTCAATTTTGACCCTGCACAGACGTGGTGTATGGGGCTTTGAGCGACCGTTATGCGCCGCCAAATCGGACGTTCATGGTCGCGCGGCCGCCTCCTGAAAGCCGACCTTGAGTTTCCACCAATAGCAATCTCATAGCGAAGTTTGGTCAGCGAGAAAGGCGCGAAGGATCGCACGTAGGCTCTCTGGATCCTTGGTTTCGCATTCCCATACAACCCTGCACTTCCAGCCAAGCGTTTCGAGGTCCTGAAGGTTCCGGAGATCTCTTGCAACGTTGGCTTCGAACTTCTCCACCCAGAACTCCTGGCGCGTCTTGGGTGTAGTCGTTCGACTGCACCCAGGATGGCGGTGCCAGAAGCAACCATGCACGAAGATCACTTTCCGGAGGCGAGGGAAGACTAGGTCAGGGCTCCCCGGGAGATCCTTTCGATGCAGGCGAAAGCGATATCCAAATTCGTGAGCGACAGATCGGGCTGCGAGTTCCGGCGCGCTGTTCTTTCCTCGAACCCGCCCCATAAGCTGGCGACGTTCATCCGTCACATCATCCATTGGACGTCGCGCCACGGTTGTTACCCTCCTTTCGATCTTAACGATCTCATGCAGTTAATTGGGTAGATAGGAGCAGCGATGACAGAAAAGTATTTCACCGTAGATGCTGCACTGCTGCAGGAACTGGGTGAGCGCCTTATCGGGCGCCCGCACATCGCCGTGGCCGAACTGATCAAGAACGCCTACGACGCGGATGCGAACACCTGCGAGGTGGTTCTCGAGGATAATCGAATAACGATCTCTGACAACGGCGAGGGCATGGATGAGAACACGTTCACGTCGCTATATCTTCGTCTAGGCACCCAACATAAGCGGGATGCGATGACGTCGAAACGTCTCGGCCGTCCGCTGACGGGCGCAAAGGGTGTCGGACGTCTGGCAACGTAGTTCCTTGGAACTGCGCTCCGAATAGAGAGCTGCAGAGAAAACAGCCAGTCGAAGGCGATAATCGCAACCATCGACTGGTCTCGGATCGTCAGCGGCGTGGAGTTGGCGCAATTTCCCGTTATCACCGAGACGAAAGAACGATCGAGCGTTGAATCGTTCCCAGACGGGTCGAGACACGGAACGCGGATTATTATCGAAAGATTGCGCGCCGAGTTGGACGAAGATGACATTAGAGAACTAGAGCACGTCCGGTTTAATCCGGTTCGTATCCTGCTGCCTTGAAGTAATTTGCGCATTCGGCTGGCGAGAAGAGTTGGACGACGGAGCCGACGGTGTCCCATAAGGCGGTGATTGTCCGCTCGGCCTTTGCACGCATCAGCGCCTTG
>JAFKJW010000099.1:0-34648 GCA_017305925.1 Hyphomicrobiales bacterium
AAGCACTGGATGCGACAAGCAGCCCAGCGAAGTGTCGAAACCGTTCACAACGCCATCGCAAATGTCCTCGATGCCGTCACCCCAACAGAGTGCAGGAACTACGTCGAAAACGCCGGCTATAAGTCAACATAAATGCGAAATGATCTAGCGAACGAAGACGAACCCGTCGTTTATTCAACCGCTAAAATTACCCGAAGCAAGGCAGTTCGTCCCGGTGGTTTCGGGAAGGACTGCCGCCGCTCACACCATGCCGAGAGCGGCCTTGTAGAGGTCGAGGATGGATTCCTCCTCCTCGCGCTCGGCCTGGTCCTTCTTGCGAAGGCGGATGATCGTGCGGATCGCCTTGGTGTCGAAGCCGTTGCCCTTGGCCTCGGCATAGATGTCCTTGATGTCGTCGCCGATCGTCTTCTTCTCTTCTTCCAGCCGCTCGATGCGCTCGATCAGCGCGCGGAGCTGTCCGGCGGCGACGGTCTGGCTGGTTTCGGTGATTTCGTCAGCCATCGGCTTCTCCACTATTCGGCGGGCTGCCGGCGACTCAGGAGTATGGCGCCGGTGCGCGGTTCGATTGCCCGATGTGCGCCGGCCGGTCAAGTCCGCGGAACGGCTTTGCGCGCGCCGGGCCTTTGCCGCAAATGCCCTCTTTGCATCCATGCCGCAGCGGCGCTAAGCTGCGGCCTTACAAGGATTTCCCTCGCCTCAGGAGCACACCGTGGTCGCGCGTTTTCTGTCCATCGTCCTCGCCGCCATCCTTGCCGTCACTGTCGGCGCCGTCGCCGGGACGCTGCCCGACCTCGGCGGCAGGAAGGTCGTGATCGTCACCGAGAACGCCTATTTCCCGCTGCAGTTCGTCGATTCCAAGAGCGGCCAGGCGGTCGGCTGGGAATATGACGCCGCCGCCGAACTGGCGAAGCGGCTGAACTTCACGCCGGAATATCAGAACACCTCGTGGGACGCGATGATCCAGGCGGTGTCCGACAAGCAGTACGACATGGGCATGACCGGCATCACCATCAAGGACGACCGCAAGGAGAAGGTGGACTTCTCCGACCCCTACATGCGCTCCGAGATCTTCATGCTGGTGCGCGGCGACGAGAGCCGCTTCACCGACGCCAAGTCCTTCGCGGCGGACGAAAAGCTGCTGGTCGGCGCGCAGGCCGGCACCTCGCCCTTCTACGTCGCGGTCTACAACATCCTCGACGGCAACGAGCAGAACCCGCGCATCAAGCTGATGGATACTTTTGCCTCGACGGTCGCCGCGCTGCAGGCCGGCGACGTCGACCTCGTGCTGACCGACAGCGCCGCCGGCAAGGCGATCAGCGCCAATTCCGGCGGCAAGCTGAAGATGATCGGCGAGCCGCTCCAGGCGGAGGATTTCGGCTTCATCTTCCCCAAGGGCTCGGATCTGGAGGCGCCGATCAATGCCGGCATCGCCGCGCTGAAGGCGGACGGCACGCTCGACCGCCTGACCCAGAAGTGGTTCGTCGACTACAAGCCCGACGCGCCATAGCGCCGGACCGGGACGCGGGCCTTGGATGACCTCGCGGTAGGCGGCATTTCGGCCCGCAGGTCCGCCGCCGCGCCGGCGGAAGATTTTCCATACTGGCTGGTCGCCCTGGCGGCGGTCGCCCTAGCCGCAGCGATCGCTATCGCCGCCGACGACATCTACCGCCAGATCTTCGCGACGGTGGTCAAGGGAACCTGGATCACCATCTATGTGACCCTGGCGGGGTTTTTTCTGTCGGCCCTGCTCGGGCTCTGCATCGCGCTGATGTCGCTGTCTTCGTCGATCTGGCTGAGGCAGGCATCGCGGTTCTACGTCGAGATCTGCCGCGGCGTTCCCTTTCTGGTGCTGCTGTTCTGGATCGCCTTCGCCGGCGTGCCGGCCTTCGTCGCGCTGTGGAACGGCGCGACCGCGTCGCTGCGCGAGGCGGGGCTGCTCGGCGAATTGCAGGTGCGGGACGTGTCGTTCCTCTGGCGCGCCATCATCGCGCTGACGATCGGCTACGCGGCTTTCATCGCCGAAGTGTTCCGTGCCGGCATCCAGTCGGTCGACAAGGGGCAGATCGAGGCGGCCAAGGCGCTGGGCCTGACCGGCTGGCAGCGCTTCCGGCTGGTCGTGTTCCCGCAGGCGATCCGCACCATCCTGCCGCCGCTCGGCAACGACTTCGTGACCATGGTGAAGGATTCCTCCTTCGTCTCGGTGCTGGGGGTCGCCGACATCACGCAGCTCGGCAAGGTCTATTCGGCCGGCACCTTCCGCTTCTTCGAGACCTATTCCATCGTCGCCTATATCTACCTGCTGCTGACCATCAGCCTGTCGCTGATGCTGCGGACGCTGGAGCGGCGGATGCGGCGGCAGAACCGACGCTGAAAGGATCGGACGCGCCATGGACAGGGAACAGGGCATGCAAGACAAGGCCGCCGCGTCGCTGGATGCGGTCTATGCGTCGGGCTCGGCGGATCAGGTCGCGGCGAACTATGCCGCCTGGGCCGCGACCTACGATGCCGAGACGGCATCCTACGGCTATCTCCTGCCCTTCGTCATCACGGCGTGGGTCGCGCGCTACGTACCGGCATGCGAGGGGCCGCTGCTCGACGTCGGGTGCGGCACGGGGCTGACCGGTCCCTGCCTCAAGGCGCTCGGTTACGAAACCGTGGCGGGGCTGGACATCTCGGAGGAGATGCTGGCGATCGCGGCGGGCAGGAGCTCCTATCATGAGCTGAAGAAGGCGGTCCTCGGCGAGGCGCTACCCTGGCCGGACGGCCATTTCCGGGCCTTCCTGTCGGCCGGCGTCTTCACCATGGGGCATGCGCCGGCGTCCTCGCTGCACGAACTCGTGCGGATCACGCGGCGCGGCGGCCATGCGATCTTCACCGTGCGCCGGGAGGTGCTGGAGGAGGGCGGCTTCAGGCGCGTGTTCACCGAACTGGAACAGGCCGGCCGATGGCGGCCGGTCGAGGAGGGGCCGTTCTTCCGCTGCTATGCGGTCGCCGATCCCGAGGCGATGGTGAAGCCATTCGTCTTCGAGGTCCTGTAGAGGCTTGCCACCGGCGGGGAAGTCGTCAACATACGCCGCCTGAAGACAGCAGCATCCGGGAGGGAAAATTGGCGACATCCGACTACTACGAGGTCATCGATCCGCGTTTCGCGCGGCTCTTCAACGGCAATGCGCATGTCGACAAGCTCTACACCGGTTGCCGCTGGGCCGAAGGCCCCGCCTATTTCGCCGCCGGACGTTACCTCGTCTGGTCCGACATCCCCAACGACCGCATGCTGCGCTATGACGAGTGCGACGGCTCGGTCAGCGTCTTCCGCCAGCCGGCCGGCAACACCAACGGCAACACGACCGACCGCCAGGGCCGCCTGGTGAGCTGCGAGCACGGCGGCCGGCGCGTGTCGCGTACCGAATTCGACGGCAGCGTGATCACCATCGCCGACAAGTGGAAGGGCAAGCAGCTCAATTCGCCCAACGACGTGGTGGTGAAATCCGACGGCTCGATCTGGTTCACCGATCCCGCCTATGGCATCGACACCGACTACGAGGGCAACAAGGCCGAGAGCGAGATCGGCGCCTGCCACGTCTACCGCGTCGACCCGAACGGCCAGATCGAGGCGGTGATCACCGACATGGTACGCCCGAACGGCCTCGCCTTCTCGCTCGACGAAAGCCTGCTCTACGTGGTCGACACGGGCCGCACGCATGGCGCCGACAATCCTGCCCACATGCGCGTCTTCAAGGTTTCCGGAAAGAACAAGGTGTCCGGCGGCAAGGTGTTCGCCGACTGCACCGCCGGCCTCTTCGACGGCTTCCGCCTCGACGCGGACGGCCGCATCTGGACGAGCGCCGCGGACGGCGTGCATTGCTACGAGCCCGACGGCACGCTGATCGGCAAGATCAAGGTGCCCGAGGTGGTCGCCAACGTCGTCTTCGGCGGGCCGAAGCGCAATATGCTCTACATCTGCGGCACCACGTCGCTCTATGCCGTGCGGCTGATGGTCAACGGCGCGAAGGTGTACTGAGGCGCGACGGGGAGGAGATCATGCCGTTCGTCAACATCCGCATCGTCAAGGAAGTCATCGCTGACGATCCCAAGGGCAAGAAGGCGCGCATCTCGAAGGCCGTGACCAGCGCGATCCGCGCCGAGACGGGCCTCGGCAACGACGACGTCTGGGTCGTCTTCGAGGAGGTCAACGCCCGCGACTGGTATCTTGGGGAAAACGACGTCGAGACGCTGAGGTGGAAGAAGTAGCCTCGCCGACCAGGGGAATTGCCTACGGGACTCGTGACGCTTTTGCTCGCTGTCATACCCCCACCCCTTGCCCCTCCCCATAAGGGGGAGGGGGACTTGGCGTCGACGCTTCCATATCCCCTCCCCCTTGTGGGGAGGGGCAAGGGGTGGGGGTAAACTCCGACGATTGCCCACGCCGGCAGCGCTTCAGCGCCAGCCCAGGGCCGGCGCGACGTGCTTCAGGATCTGCTCGATGACGTGGGCGTTGTAGGCGACGCCGAGCTGGTTCGGCACCGTCAAGAGCAGCGTGTCGGCTTCCGCGATGCCCTCGTCCCCGCGCAGTTGCTCGACCAGCACATCCGGTTCCGCCGCATAGGAGCGGCCGAACACGGCGCGCTTTTCCGGCTCGATATAGCCGAAATGGTCCTGGCTGGCGTCGCCGCCGAAATACATGCGGTCCATGTCGTTCACCAGCGCGAAGATGGACCGGCTGACGGAGACGCGCGGCGCCCGCTTGTGGCCCGCCGCCTGCCACGCCGCCTTGTAGGCGCGGATCTGCTCGGCCTGCTGGATATGGAACGGCTTGCCGCTTTCGTCGAAGACCAGCGTCGAGCTTTGCAGGTTCATGGCCCGCGACGCCGCCCATTCGGCCGTGGCCGTGGTGGCCGCCCCCCACCAGATGCGCTCGCGCAGGCCCTCCGAATAGGGTTCCGGACGCAGCAGGCCGGGCGGGTTGGGGAACATCGGGCTCGGATTGGGCTCGGCGAAGCCCTTGCCCTCGATCACCTGGAGGAAGACCTCGGCATGCTTGCGCGCCATGTCCGCGTCGGTCATGCCATCGGGCGGGTTGTAGCCGAAATAGCGGAAACCGTCGATCACCTGCTCCGGCGAGCCGCGGCTGATGCCGAGTTGCAGGCGGCCGTCGGCGATCAGGTCGGCCGCGCCCGCGTCCTCCGCCATGTAGAGCGGGTTCTCGTAGCGCATGTCGATCACGGCGGTGCCGAGCTCGATGCGGCTCGTCCTGGCGCCCGCCGCCGCCAGGAGCGGGAAGGGCGAGCCGAGCTGGCGGGCGAAGTGATGGACGCGGAAATAGGCGCCGTCCGCGCCGAGCTCCTCCGCCGCGACGGCCAGCTCGATCGATTGCAGCAGCGCGTCGGAGGCCGAGCGCGTGCCCGACTGCGGCGAGGGGTTCCAGTGGCCGAAGGAGAGAAAGCCGATCTTTTTCATGGCGAAGGTTCCAGTGCGATCGAGATCATGTATCGACCGGACGCGGAGATTTCCACGCAACACAGTGTTTCAAATCGAAAGACGGCGGCTTCGCGATTCACAACAGTCTCCAATGAGCAGCCGGCAGAGCGTCTCAGCCCTTGGCAAAGCGGCAATGATTGCCTATTCTTGTGGAGAGACGGAATGCCGATGCCGACCGTCCGAAGGTTTGCCAACTGCAAGATTGCGATCTACGCGGACGATCACATCCCGCCTCATTTCCATATTGAAGGGCGCGGGTTTCGGGCGGTTGTCGAGATCGAAACGATGAACGGTTCGCGCAGGCGATGTTCGCAAGGCGGCGGAGGCAATGGAATGGGCGACATCGAACAGGAGCTTGCTGCGGGCCGAATGGACCCGCCTCAATCGACGGGGCTGAGCATGGAAACCGATATGCCGAACATCCGCTTCGTCCGCGCGGGGGAAGGCCGCACGCTTTTGGTGACGTGGAAGAACGGCGCTGAAAGCCCGGTGGATGTGAGCGCGCACCTCGCCCGTTTCGCCGTCTTCATGTCGCTGCGTGCCGACGACGTTGCTTTCCGCGAGGTCTCGGTCGGCGAATGGGGCTGGAACGCCCACTGGACCGACGAGATGGAGATCGCTTCCGACACACTCTGGCGGCTGGCGCTGGAGCAGGGCGGCGCATGGCTTCGCGCATGGCGCGAGGCGCACCGGATGACGCAGGCCGAAGCGGCTTCCTCCCTGGGCGTCAGCCCGCGCATGTGGCGCTATTACGAGGCCGGAGAACACCTGTTGCCGAAGACCGTCCGGCTCGCCTGTGCGGGCTTCGACGCGCAGGCAAGGGCTGCCTGAAACGAGGCGTCACCAGAAGACGGGCAGCCTTGGCGGCAGCCCGGCTACTCAGGCCGCGCCGGCCACCTTCGCCTTCTCGAAGCGCTTGCGCTCGTGCGTGTCGAGATAGAGTTTTCGCAGCCGAATCGACTTCGGCGTCACCTCGACCAGCTCGTCGTCCTGGATCCAGGCGAGTGCCCGCTCCAGCGTCATGCGCACCGGCGGGGTGAGCTTCACCGCTTCGTCCTTGCCGGCGGCGCGGATGTTGGTGAGCTTCTTGCCCTTCAGCACGTTGACTTCGAGGTCGTTGTCGCGCGTGTGGATGCCGACGATCATGCCGGCATAGACCTTGACGCCCGGATCGATGACCATCGGGCCGCGATCCTCCAGGTTCCAGAGCGCATAGGCGACCGCCTCGCCCGGCTCGTTGGCGATCAGCACGCCGTTGACGCGGCCGGGGATCTCGCCCTTGAAAGGCTCGTAGGCGTGGAACAGCCGGTTCATCACGGCGGTGCCGCGCGTGTCGGTGAGAAGCTCGGACTGGTAGCCGATCAGGCCGCGCGTCGGGGCATGGAAGACCAGCCGCTGGCGGTTGCCGCCCGATGGCCTGAGCTCGACCATCTCGGCCTTGCGCTCGCTCATCTTCTGCACGACGACGCCGGCATGCTCCTCGTCGACGTCGATAACGACTTCCTCGACCGGCTCCAGAAGCTCGCCGTTCTCACCCTTCTGCATGACGACGCGCGGACGCGACACCGCTATCTCGAAGCCCTCGCGGCGCATGGTCTCGATCAGCACGGCAAGCTGCAACTCGCCTCGGCCCGACACGTAGAAGGAGTCCTTCTCGGCCGATTCCTCGATCTTCAGCGCGACATTGCCCTCCGCCTCGCGCAGCAGGCGGTCGCGGATGACGCGGCTCGTCACCTTGTCGCCCTCGGTGCCGGCGAGCGGCGAATCGTTGACGAGGAAGGACATGGTCACGGTCGGCGGGTCGATCGGCTGCGCCGGCAGCGGCTCGATGACGGACGGGTCGGCGAAGGTGTCGGCGACGGTGCCTTTCTGGAGCCCGGCGATCGCCACGATGTCGCCGGCCTGCGCATCCTCGATCGGCTGGCGCTCGAGGCCGCGGAAGGCGAGGATTTTTGAGATGCGGCCCTGCTCCAGCACGTCGCCGGTGCGCGCCATCACCTTGACGGCCTGGTTCGGCTTGATCGAGCCGGAATCGATGCGGCCGGTGATGATGCGGCCGAGGAACGGATTGGCCTCCAGGATCGTGCCGATCATGCGGAACGGGCCGGCGCCGACCTTCGGCGGCTCGACATGCCTCAGCACGAGGTCGAAGAGCGGGGCGAGACCCTGGTCCTGCGGCCCCTCCGGCTTCTCGGCCATCCAGCCGTCGCGGCCGGAACCGTAGAGGATCGGGAAGTCGAGCTGCTCGTCCGTGGCGTCGAGCGCGGCGAAGAGGTCGAACACCTCGTTGATCACCTCGATATGGCGGGCGTCCGGCCGGTCGATCTTGTTGATGGCGACGATCGGCTTCAGCCCGACCTTCAGCGCCTTGCCGACCACGAACTTGGTCTGCGGCATCGGGCCCTCGGCCGCGTCCACCAGCACGATCGCGCCGTCCACCATGTTGAGGATGCGCTCGACCTCGCCGCCGAAATCGGCGTGGCCGGGGGTGTCGACGATGTTGATTCGCGTGTCCTTCCAGACGACCGACGTCGCCTTGGCGAGGATGGTGATGCCGCGCTCCTTCTCGATGTCGTTGGAGTCCATCGCGCGTTCGGCGACGCGCTGGTTGTCGCGCACCGCGCCGGACTGCTTGAGGAGAGCGTCGACGAGGGTCGTCTTGCCGTGATCGACGTGTGCGATGATCGCGATATTGCGAAGATTCATTAAAATGGTCTCGGGAAGGGAGGCGGCGTGCTCGTATCGGGCCGCGTTTCACGTGCGGCGCTCTTAACGGATTTTTTGCAATTGCGAAAGGCCTCCGTCATGCGCCGGCGGGACGGGTGCCATGCGATTCGGCTTCCTCTTGCGGGAACGGCCGGCCCGGAACGCCATCCTTCCGCCGCGACATGACCCCGCGATTGCCTCGATCCGGTTACCTTTCGTTCACCAATCCGGCGCTACGTTATGGGTGCGGATCGGCCGCGATGGTCAACTGTCGATGACACGCTTGCGCAGGGCATTTCTGGCGGTTCTCGTTCCCGGCGTTCTCGCCGCCGCGGCCACGGCCGCCTTTGCCTATCAGCGAACCGCGGACGCGGTGGATCTGGCCACCATCGCGCCGGAAGACCAGCCCGATCCGGGCATCGACTTCATCATCACCGGGCCGGTCGGTCATTCCGCCAAGAAGCCCGCCCTGCTTGCCGCGGGTGCGGATTCGAAGGGGTTGGACCCAAGGCCCGTCCGGCATCGCGTCCGCGCCGACTGAGCGGCCTCACGCCAGCCCGCGCTTGGCCATCATGGCCTCGGGCGACGGCATCCTGCCGCGGAAGGCGAGATAGAGCTCCTCCGGATCCCGCGAGCCGCCGGCCGAATAGATGTTGCGGCGCAGCCGCTCGGCCATCTGCGGATTGAACGGGTCGCCTGTCTCCTCGAAAGCCTGGAAGGCGTCGGCGTCCAGCACCTCCGACCACATGTAGGAATAATAGCCCGCCGCGTAGCCGTCGCCGGCGAAGACGTGCAGGAAATGCGGCGTCCTGTGGCGCATGGCGATGGCGTCGGGCATGTCGAGCCCCTCCAGCGTCTCGGCCTCGAAGGCGAGCGGATCGTCGGGTGCTGCCGGCCGGGCGTGATAGGCCATGTCGACCAGCGCCGAGGAGGTGAACTCCACTGTGTTGAAGCCGGCGGCGAAGTTGCGCGCGGCCAGCATCTTGTCGATCAGCGCCTTCGGCATCGGCTCGCCCGTGCGGTGGTGGCGCGCATGCTTTTCCAGCACGGCGGGAACCGTAAGCCAGTGCTCGTAGAGCTGCGAGGGCAGTTCCACGAAATCGCGGCTGACGGAGGTTCCGGAGATGGAAGGCCATGTCGCTTCCGTGAGCATTCCGTGCAGCGCGTGGCCGAATTCGTGGAAAAGCGTTCTCGCCTCGTCGACGGAGAGCAGCGCCGGCTGGCCGGCCGGCGGCTTGGCGAAGTTCATGATGTTGTAGATGATCGGCTTCGACCCCTTGCCGAGTTTGTAGCCGCTCTGCAGGGCGCTCATCCAGGCGCCCGAGCGCTTTGACGGCCGGTTGAAATAGTCGGCGAGAAACACGCCGCGCTCCGAGCCGTCGCCGTTGCGGACGACGAAGGTGCGGACGTCCTCGTGCCAGGCCGGCACGCCCTGCTTCTCCTCGAAGCCGAGACCGAAAAGCCGGCCGGCCACGTCGAAGCAGGCTTCGATGACTCGTTCCAGTTGCAGATAGGGCTTCAGCTCCGCCTCGTCGAAGGCGTATTTCTCCGCCCGGAGCTTTTCCTGGTAGTAGCGCCAGTCCCAGCCGGCGATGGTTTCGTTCTTGCCTTCGGAGGCGGCGATACGTGCGAGCTCGGTCCCGTCCGCAGCGGCCTTCTCGCGAGCCTTCACCCAGACCGGATTCAAGAGCTCCATCACGGCGGCCGGCGTCTTGGCCATGGTGTCGTCGAGCTTGAGCGCCGCATAGGTGTCGTAGCCGACGAGCCTAGCCTGCTCGGACCGGAGCCGCAGCGTGTCGCGCACGACATCGGTGTTGTCCGTCGCGCCGCCGTTCTGGCCGCGCAGGGTGAAGGCCTTGAAGGCCTGCTCGCGCAGGTCGCGGCGGTCGGAGAAGGTGGTGAACGGCTCGTAGATCGAGCGTGACAGCGTCACCGCATAGCGGCCCTTCTGCCCGCGCGCCTCCGCCGCTTCCGCCATGGCGCTCCTGAGGAAGTCCGGCAGGCCGGTCAGGTCCTTCTCGTCGAGGAAAAGCGCCCAGTCCCGCTCGTCGGCCAGCACGTTCTGGCCGAATTTCGCGCCGAGCGAGGCCAGCTCCTCGTTGACGGCGGCGAGCCGCTTCTTGCCTTCCGCGTCGAGCTTCGCGCCGGATTTGACGAAACCCTTCCAGGACTTTTCCAGGACCCGGAGCGTCTCGGCGTCCAGCCCGAGGCCGGCGCGGCGGTTGTAGAGATCGTCGATGCGCGCGAACAGTTTTTCGTTCATCGAGATGGCCGAATAGTGCCGCGCCATCTTCGGCGAAATCTCGCGCTCCAGCGCCTGGATCGTATCGTTCGTATGCGCGCCGGCGCGACACCAGAAGATCGACGACACCCGCTCCAGGGCTTCGCCCGAGAGCTCCAGCGCCTTCAGCGTGTTGTCGATCGTCGGCGGCTCGGGATTGCCGGCGATCGCCGCGATCTCCTTCTCGTGCGCGGCGAGCGCCGCGTCGAAGACGGGCGCGAAATCGCCGTCGCCGATGCGTGTGAAATCCGGGAGGCCGAGCGGGCCGGTCCAGTGCGTCAGCGGATTTTTCGCAAGATCGGGGGAGACGGATTTCGGCATGGCTCGCTTTCGTGGGAAACAGGCGGACGGAGTTTTCCGCATTTAGGCGCAAGGGGCGGCTGCCGCAACAGGCTTGACCTGCCGGCCGGGCCGGCGATATCCGCCTTATAGTAAGGCGCTCATACTATAAGGTTTGCCATGCCCCGTCTGGCCGATCCCGAGGGCTTCGGTTTTCTGGTCACGGATCTGGCGCGGCTGGTCCGCGCGGACTTCGACAGGGCCGTTGCCCGGTCCGGCCTGGAGGTGACGCCGGGCGAGGCGCGGGCGCTGGCGCACGCCGCAAGGGCAGGCCTGGTGCGCCAGAATGTGCTCGCCGAGCGCATGGGCGTCGAGGCGATGACCGTCACGGGGTTCCTCGACCGGCTCGAGGCGAAGGGGCTGATCGAGCGGCGTCCCGATCCGGCCGACCGGCGCGCCAAGCTGGTCCATGTGAGGGAGGAGGCGCACGCGGTCCTGACCGCGATCCAGGATCTCGCGGCGCGGACGCGCGAGGCGGCATCGGCCGGCTGCCCGCCCGAGGACTGGCGGCGCTTCATGGAGATGCTGCGTGACGCGCGGAGCAATCTCGCCGCTCTGCGCGACGGGCACTTTCCCGGGAGCCCTTCGGCGTGACGGAGCAGGAAGGTTCCCGCCCGGCATCGCTGATGAGCGAGCGCCGGGTCTCGATCATCGGCGCCGTGCTCGCCACCCTCGGCCCGGTGTCCCTTTCGCTTTTTACCCCGGCGATGCCGGAGATCGTCCACGCCTTCGACACCACTCCCGCGGCGGTGAAGATGACGCTCTCGCTCTATTTCGCGGGCTTTGCCTTCGCCCAGTTGATATGCGGCCCGCTGTCGGACGGGTTCGGCCGCAGGCCCGTGACGTTCGCCTTCCTGGTGCTCTACCTCGCCGCATCGGTCATGGCGCTGCTGGCGCCGAACATCGAGGTGCTGATCGCGGCGCGTTTCCTGCAAGGTTTCGGTGCCGCCGTTGGGGTCGCCGTATCGCGGGCCGTGGTGCGCGATCTCTTCACCGGCAAGACGTCCGCGCGCGTGATGAACCTCATCGGCATGATCCTCGCCGTCGGCCCGGCCATGGCGCCGACGCTGGGCGGCCTGATGATGGAGGCGGCCGGTTGGCACGCCATCTTCCTGCTGATGGTGGGCATGGGCCTCGGCACCATCGTCCTGGTGCATGTCTCGATGGCGGAAACCGTGGTGCGCGACACCTCGCGCATTCGCCCCGGCGCCCTGTTCGGCTCCTACGCCACCCTGCTTACGACCCCGTATTTCGTGCTGTGCGGTGTGATGCTGGGCGGCGCGGTGGGCGCGCTCTACACCCAGGCCACCGTGCTGCCCTTCATCCTGATGGAGAAGGTGGGGCTGAGCGCCACGCAGTTCGGCGTGTCCATGCTGATGCAGACCGGCAGCTACTTCGCGGGCTCCGTCGCGACGCGCCTGCTGATCGGACGCGTCGGCGCGGTGCGCCTCATTCCTGTCGGGCTGGGCTGCATCGCGCTCGGCAACCTGCTGCTTGCGATGCTGCTGGCGTCCGCTCCCCCGAGCCTCCTCTCCGTCATGGGACCGATCGGGCTTGCCGCCTTCGGGATCGCCTTCATCGTGCCCGGCCTGACGACCGCCTCGCTCGCCGCGTTTCCGCGCATCGCCGGCGCGGCCTCGGCCATGGGCGGCTTCTTCCAGATGGGCGGCGGCATGCTCGGCGGCTCGGTCTGCGCCCTGTTCGGTGAGCCGGTGGCCGCGCTCGCCATCGTGGTGCCGGCGATGGGCTTCGCCGCGCTGGTCTCCTGGTTCGTCTGGCAGCGCCTTCCGGAGCCGGCGATACGGGCTTGACCCGAGGCTGCCGCGCTCATGGGACGATCAGCACCGTTCGCGTGGAGAGGTGCGGCAGGAGCCGCGCCATCACCTTCGCCGACACCGCCACGCACCCCTCGGTCGGCGTGAAGTTCTCGCGGGCCAGGTGGAAGAAGATGGCGCTGCCGCGGCCGCGCCGGCGCGGCCTGATGTTCCAGTCCAGCACCAGGCAGGCATCATAGAGACGATCGCCGCGCAGCATGGTCTCGTGGCTCGCCGCATAGGGCATCCGCACCGGCCGGTTGTAGTTGCGGTCCGCGGGCACGTCGCACCATCCCATCGTCGGCGTGATCGGCTTCAGCGCAAGCGCCGTGCCGCGCGGCGGGAAGCGGCCGCGCCGGTGATAGCCGCCGAGGATGCGCATGCGCGCCCTTGGCGTGCCGCCGTCACCCTCCCGCTTGCCCGTGACGATGCCGCCCCGCCCCAGCGCGCAGGGAAAGACGGTTCCGCCGACATTCATCAGCCCCTTCGCCGGCTGGCCGGGCCTCGGCCGCACGGTGATCGCACGAATGGCGCCCGGCGCTGGCCGGCGGCGTTTGCACGCACTATTTTTGGAGTATGATCGCATTTGCGGACAAATCGTCGTGAAGTGGGTTCCCGAAGCCGGCAGCTTCGCCATAAAGCAACCAACGTCAATCAAAAACGTTTTCAGAACAACGGATTGCCCATGACCTCCAGAACCATCCTGATTGTCGATGACGACGACGACCTGCGCACGACGCTTGTGGAGCAACTGGCGCTCTACGAGGAGTTCGACGTTCTGCAGGAGGCGACCGCCGCCAAGGGCATCAACACCGCGCGGGGCGGTCTCATCGATCTGCTCGTCATGGATGTGGGCCTGCCGGACATGGACGGCCGCGAGGCCGTCAAGCTCCTGCGCAAGGGCGGCTACAAGGCGCCCATCATCATGCTGACCGGCCACGACACCGATTCGGACACGATCCTGGGGCTGGAGGCGGGTGCCAACGACTATGTGACGAAACCCTTCCGCTTCGCGGTGCTGCTGGCGCGCATCCGGGCGCAACTGCGCCAGCACGAGCAGAGCGAGGACGCGACCTTCACGGTCGGGCCCTACACGTTCAAGCCCAGCCAGAAATTGCTGATCGACCAGAAAGGCTCGAAGATCCGGCTGACCGAGAAGGAAGCCTCGATCATAAAATATCTCTACAGGGCCGACCAGAAGGTGGTGACGCGCGACGTGCTGCTGGAAGAGGTCTGGGGCTACAATTCCGGGGTGACGACCCACACGCTGGAAACGCATGTCTACCGGCTGCGCCAGAAGATCGAGCGCGATCCCTCGAATGCCGAGATCCTCGTCACGGAAAGCGGCGGCTACAAGCTGGTCCCCTGACCGCGCCGGCCGGCGATTTCCGCGCCATGTGCGAATGTCTGTCGCCTTGGCCGGGAAAAACGGTATAGGCTTTTAACCATATTGCGCCAGATTGACGCCGAGGACAGGGAAGTCCGGAGCGTGAACCGGGGACATTGACGATGATCCGCCCTGCAAGGGTCGTGTCGGTTTCGGGGGCGGCGAAAGGGGCACCGGCAAGAAACGGTCGCGGCGATCCGTCGGATCGGGTGGCCGTGTTCGGCCTCACGGCGTGCCGGAGGAGGCGCATGTCACGATTCGAGCGGATCGGGTCGCATGTCGCTGCATGACGACGTCCGCATATTGTCGGGCGTCCGGCTCTTCCAGGGTTTCTCGCCCGAGCAGCTGCGTCTGCTCGCTTTCGGCTCCGAGAAGCTGCGTGTGACCCGCCATCACGAAATCTGCCGCGAGGGCGCGGCGGCTGACGCGGCCTATGTCGTCGCGGCAGGGCAGGCCGGGCTCTACCGCGAGCGCGGCGGCGAGCGCGCCTGGGTGGGGACGGCGGGGCCCGGGATGCTGCTCGGCGAGGTCGCGCTGATCGCTCCGACGCACTGGCTGACCAGCGCCGCGGCGATGTCGGACGTCACGCTGATGCGGCTCGACCGCATGCACTTCCGCCGCATCCTGGAAGAATATCCCGAGCTCGCGGTGCTCCTGCACAAGCGCATATCGAGCGAGCTTCAGACGATGATCCGCCGGATCGAGGAGCTGTCGCCGCGCTTCGCCGGCTGAGCGGCGGACATGAAAAACCCCGCCGGAGCGGGGTTTCGGGAGCGGTCCGCCGGACGGCTCAGATGCCGAGATTGGCGAACTTGTTCTTGAACTTCGAAAGCCGGCCGCCGCGGTCGACGAGCTGCTGCTGGCCGCCGGTCCACGCCGGATGCGTGGTCGGGTCGATGTCGAGGTTCAGCGTGTCGCCCTCCTTGCCGTAGGTCGAACGCGTCAGATACTCGGTGCCGTCGGTCATCACGATCTTGATCGTGTGGTAGTCGGGATGGATCTTCTCTCTCATGGTCCAATTCCTGCTTGCCGGGCGCATGGATCGGTCCGCTGCCTGCGGCGATGTCACCCATGTCTTGAAACTTGAAGGGTATGGCGTCAGCCGCTACGGCTTCAAACGGTCGGCTGGGCCTATACATCAGCCGAAAATCGAGCACAAGGGCCGCGGCGGGCAGATTTTCCCCGCAGGGCCGCAGGAAGCGCGCATGGCCGGCAGGCTGAAGACGGACGAGGATGGGAGCCGGCGCCGCTCCCTGAAGCCGCTGGGCAGGCTCTGGCCGTACGTCTCCCGGTATCGGGGCATGGCGGCCGCGGCGTTCTTCTTCCTGCTGCTTTCGGCCGCCACGACGCTCTCCCTGCCGGTCGCCGTCAGGCGCATGATCGACCATGGCTTCTCGCATGCGGATTCGGCCTTCATTGCCAGCTACTTCTCGATGCTGGTGGCGCTGGCGGGCGTGCTCGCCTTCGCCTCGGCATGCCGCTACTATTTCGTCATAACGCTCGGCGAGCGCGTCGTGGCCGACATAAGGCGCGACGTCTTCGCGCATGTCGTCACGCTTTCCCCGGCCTTCTTCGACCGCTCTCTCTCCGGCGAGATCGTGTCGCGGCTCGCGGCCGACACCACGCAGATCAAGTCCGCCGTGGGCGCCACCGCCTCGCTCGCGCTCCGCAACACCATCCTCAGCGCCGGCGCGCTGGCCATGATGGTCTACACCAGCCCGAAGCTCTCGGCGCTGGCGGTCGCCGCCATTCCCGTCATCGTGCTGCCGCTCGTCGCCTTCGGCCGCAGCGTCCGCCGGCGGTCGCGGGCCGCGCAGGACATGCTGGCGGGCGCCACCGCCTATGCCAGCGAGCAGATCGGCGCGATCCGCACCTTGCAGGCCTTCACCAACGAGGGCCTTGTGACGCGCCGCTTCGCCGGCGCGGTCGAGGCCGCCTTCGAGACGGCGCGCGCCTCGACGCTGGCGCGCACGGTGCTGACCTTCTTCGGCATCTTCACCGTCTTCGCGTCCGTCGTGGGCGTCCTGTGGCTGGGTTCGCGCGACGTGCTGTCGGGGGCGATGTCGCCGGGCACGCTCGGACAGTACCTGATCTACGCCGTCCTGGCGGCGGGGTCGCTCGGGTCGCTCTCGGAGGTCTGGGGCGAACTGGCGCAGGCTTCGGGCGCGGCGGAGCGGCTGGCGGAGCTTCTGGAGGAGAAGCCGGCGATCGCCGCGCCTGCCCACCCTCGCGCCCTGCCGGAGCCGCCGGTCGGCGCGGTCGAATTCCGCAGCGTCTCCTTCGCCTATCCGGAGCAGCCGGAGCGCTCGGCGCTGCACGATCTGAGCTTCCGCGTGAGACCCGGCGAGACGGTCGCCATCGTCGGCCCCTCGGGAGCCGGCAAGACGACCCTGTTTTCCCTGCTCCTGCGCTACTACGATCCGGATTCGGGCTCCGTCACGATCGACGGCGTCGATCTGCGGCAGGCCGATCCGGCCGCCGTCCGGCGGCGCATCGCCGTGGTGCCGCAGGACACGACCGTCTTTGCGGCCAGCGTCGCCGACAACATCGCCTTCGGCCGGCCGGATGCTTCCGAGACAGACATCCGCGCGGCGGCGGAAGCGGCCCTCGTGAGCGAGTTCGCCGCAAAACTGCCCGCCGGCTATGAAACCCTTGTCGGCGAACGCGGCACCACGCTTTCCGGCGGCCAGCGTCAGCGCGTCGCGATCGCGCGGGCCATCCTGCGGGACGCGCCCGTCCTGCTGCTCGACGAGGCGACCTCGGCGCTCGACGCGGAGAGCGAGACGCTTGTGCAGCAGGCGCTGGAGCGGCTGATGAAGGGCCGCACGACGCTGATCATCGCGCACCGGCTGGCGACCGTGCTGAAGGCCGACCGCATCCTCGTCATGGAGGAGGGTCGGATCGTCGAGGAGGGCACCCATGCCAGCCTCGTCGCGAAGGGCGGCATCTATGCGCGGCTCGCCCGGTTGCAGTTCGAGACCGGCGCGAGCGCGTTCCAGGCGCCGGAAAATCTCCCGGCCTCCGCCTGAGCGGCAGCATGCGTCCCCGTCAGACCGTTTCCAGATAGGTCTGGTATTCGAACGTGGTGATGCGCTCCGAAAACGCCTCCATCTCCTGGCGCTTGCAGTCGACGAGCATCTGCTGGAGCGTCCGGGAGAAGATCTTCGGGATCGCCAGCCCGTCCTCGAAGGCGTCCACGGCGGACGCCCAGTCGGGCGGGATGTCGGGCAGATCGCGCGAGTAGGCGTTTCCGACGATCGGCTCGGCCGGTGCGATGCGTGCATCGATGCCCTCCAGCGCCGCGCCGAGGATGGCGGTGAGCACCAGATAGGGATTGGCGTCGGCTCCGGCGACACGATGCTCGATGCGCCGCGCCTTGGGGTTGCCGCCCGGTATGCGGATCGCTGTGGTGCGGTTCTCGTAGCCCCAGGCGACGGCGGCCGGCGCATGCGTCCCCGGCCGCAGGCGGCGGAAGGAGTTCATGTGCGGGGCAAACAGCAGGGTCGTCTCCGGCATCATCGCGAGCAGGCCGCCGACGGCATGGCGCAGCGTGTCAGAGCCGGCCTCCGTCCCGTCGTCGAAGACGTTGCGGCCGTTGCGGTCGACCAGGCTGAAATGGACATGCAGGCCGCTGCCGGCGCGGTCGCCATAGGGTTTGGCCATGAAGGTCGCGGCGAAGCCGTGCTTGCGCGCGATGCCGCGCACCAGGTCTTTGAAGAGCACGGCGTCGTCAGCCGCCTTCATGGGATCGGCGACATGGACGAAATTGATCTCGAACTGTCCCGGCCCGTTCTCTGCGATCGCCGAGTCGGCGGGAATGCCCTGCACCGCGCAGGCCGCGTAGACGTCGTCGAGGAAGCGGTGGAAGTGGTCGAGCTCGCGGATGGCGAGCACGGAATCGGAATCCAGCATCTTGCCCGAGACCGGCGAGATCGGCGCCTGCGGCCGGTCGCCGGACGGGTCGACCAGATAGAATTCCAGCTCGGTCGCGATGACGGGCGTGAGGCCGCGTTCGGCATAGCGGGCGGCGATGGCGGCCAGCGCGCGCCGCGGGTCGCCGGGAAACGGCGCTCCGTCCTCGGTGGCCAGCCATAGCGGGATGAAGCCGGTCGGCCGCGGGGTCCAGTCGATCGGCAGCGGGCCGCGCCCGGTCCATTCGCAGATGCCGTCCGCGTCGCCGGTCTCGAAGACCAGCCGCCCGCTGACGATGTCCTCGCCCCAGATGTCGATGCCGGTGACCGAGACCGGCATGCGCATGGAGCCTTCGAGAACCTTCGCGGCCTGCGCCGCCGGAATGCGCTTGCCGCGCGCAATGCCGTTCAGATCGAAGATCGCCGCTCGCAGGCTCAGCACCTCCTGATGGAGCTTGAGCCACTCGACGACCTCTGCTGCGGACAAGCTTCATTCTCCCCCGAATGTGGACACATCGCACTGGACATCCCACTTTGGCCGCGAGTCAAGCCGTCCGCAAGGGCGGCGGATGACTTGCGGCGGCGCGCCGAACCGGGGATGCTCGCCGCGCCGGGGACAATCCAGGGAGAACCAGCTTGACGATTCGCAATCTCGAATACGCGGCTCGGCCGCGATCCGTCGCCATTCTGGGGGCTTCGGAGCGGGAGGGATCGGTCGGCAGCGTCGTCACCCGGAATATCGTGGAGGGCGGCTTTCGCGGCGACATATGGCCCGTCAACCCGAAATACGGCGAGGTCGCCCGGCTGCGCTGTTATCGCCGGATCGAGGACATTCCGGGCGTCCCCGATCTCGCCGTCATCGCCACGCCGCCTCCGACGATCCCCGGCATCGTTGCCGATCTCGGGTCGAAGGGCTGCCGGACCGCCGTGGTCATCACCGCCGGCCTCACCTGGGAGAACGGCCTGCGGCAGGCCATGCTCGACGCGGCCAAGCCGCATCTCTTCCGCATCGTCGGACCGAACACGGTCGGGCTTATGATCCCGCCCCTCAAGCTCAATGCAGGCTTCGCGCATATGGCGGCGAAGCCCGGCAACATAGCGCTGCTCTCGCAGTCCGGCGCCATCGCGACCTCGCTGATCGACTGGGCCGCCGACAACGGCATCGGCTTCTCCTACATCGTCTCGCTGGGCGACATGGCGGATGTCGACGTGGCCGACTGGCTCGACCTGCTCGCCGGCGACGCCGGCACGCGTGCCATCGTCATGTATCTGGAAACAGTCACCAACCCGCGCAAGTTCATGTCGGCGGCCCGCGCCGCCGCGCGCATCAAGCCCGTCNCGAGGGTCTTGCCGAGCTGTTCGACGCCGCCGAGATCACGTCGCGCTTCCCGCCGCTGGAAAGCGCGCGCATCGGCATCGTCACCAATGGCGGCGGCGCGGGCGTGCTCGCCGTCGACGAGCTTGCCGATCGGAACGAATCGCTGGCGGATCTGGCGCCGGCCACGACCGAGCGGCTGAATGCCGCGCTGCCGCCCACCTGGTCGCACGCCAATCCGGTCGACATCATCGGCGACGCGCCGGCCGAGCGCTACCGCGCCGCGGTGGAGGCGGTCGCCGCAGACCCCGGCACGGATGCGATCATGGTGTTCAACTGCCCGACCGGTCTGGCGGCGCCGCTCGACGGGGCGGGCGCCGTGGCCGCTCTCGCGACGAACGGCAGGATCGCCGGAAAGCCGGTCCTCGCCTGCTGGCTGGGCGAGCATACCGCAAGGCAGGCGCGCCGCTTCCTCCAGGAGGCCGGCGTCGCGAGCTTCGAGACGCCGGCGGACGCGGTGCGTGCCGTGTCCTACCTGTCCGGCTGGTCGAGGGCGCAGAAGGCGCTCAGCCGCGTCCCGTCGAGCCGCGGCGAGGACGTCGCCGTCGATCGGGCCGCGGTGCTGGACATTTTTCGCGGCGCCGCGGCGGAAGGGCGGCGGATCCGGACGAAGCCGGGCAGGCCGCCGAGCGGCTGCTGAAGACGTCGCCGGCGGTCGTCGTCAAGCTGCTTTCCAAGGCGATTTCCCACAAGTCAGACATCGGCGGCGTGGTGCTGGGCATCGACAGCGTCGAGGCCGCGCGCGCCGCCGCCCAGGCGATCGAACGGCGCGTGCGGGAGAAGGCTCCGGATGCGGACATAGCGGGCTATGCGGTGCAGCCGATGATCGTGCGCAAGCATGCGCAGGAGCTCATCATGGGCATGAGCCGCGACCCGATCTTCGGGCCGTCGATCCTGTTCGGGGCGGGCGGCACGGCCGTCGAGGTGGTGAACGACACGGCGGTCGCCCTGCCGCCGCTCGACGACGTGCTGGCCGGAGACCTGATCGCGCAGACGCGGATCGGCCGCCTGCTGGCCGGCTACCGCGACCGCAAGCCGGCCGACCGGGCCGCGATCGTGACCGCGCTGAACGGCCTGTCGCAGATGATCGTTGATTTTCCCTGCATCGCCGCTGTGGACATCAATCCGCTGCTCGCCGACGCGGACGGCGCCGTCGCGCTCGACGCCCGCATCGAGATAGAGCCGGACGCGGTCGAACAGGCGGGCCCGAATCCGGCGCTGGCCATCCGGCCCTATCCGGCGGAGTGGGAGAAGGATCTCGACGCAAGCGGCGTGCGATACCGGATCCGGCCGATCAAGCCCGCCGACATCGCGCTCTATCCCGACTTCCTGGCACGGATAGAGCCCGACGACGTGCGGCTGCGGTTCCTCGCGCCGCGCAAGACGTTCCCGGACGAGATGCTGAAGCGGCTCACGCAGCTCGACTACGACCGCGACATGGCCTTCGTGGCGCTGGAAGCGGACGGCGGCGCGCTCGCCGGCGTCGCCCGCCTGTCCTGCGATCCGGATCGGTCGAAGGGCGAATATGCGCTGCTGGTGAGAAGCGACCTCAAGGGCCGGGGCCTGGGCTGGGCGCTTCTCGAGCAGATCGTGGCCTTTGCGAAGGCCGAGGGGATCGGGCGGGTCGAGGGCATCGTGCTCGCCGAGAACCAGGCCATGCTGCGCATGTGCGAAGAGTTCGGCTTCTCGATCTCGCATCCGGCGGACCAGCCGGGCCTTGCGTTCGTCGCGCTGGACCTCGGCTGAGGCTGGCCGCTACCCCGCCGAACGCAATGCGTCGAGCAGTTCCGGCCCGCTCCAGCGCTTGCGCGGTCCGGCCTCGCAGGCATGGACGAGTTCGACCAGCCTGCGGTTGACCGGCGCCGCCAGCCCGTTCCTTTCGGCAAGCCGCACGATCTCGCCGTTCAGCGAGTCGACATCCGTGCGGCGGCCGGCGTCGAGCGCCTCGATCATCGAGGAGCGCGCCGCCGGGTCGACGGTCATCATCCGGTTTGCCAGCCGCAGGAAAATCCAGTCGGGCAGGCGCAGGAGCGTCGGCACCCAGTCCGGCGGCAGCGGCGTCATCCGTGCAGGCTCTATCCCCTCGGCATGCATCGTCTCGATCGCCTCGGTCTGGGCGAGCGCGAGGCACTGGCGATAGGGCCGCTGCGACAGCTCCTCGCGCAACGGCAGGCCGGAAAGACCGCTGATGGCGTTATTGAGGTTCATCAGCAGCTTGCCCCACTGCACGGGGCGGAAGGCCGCGCGCCGGCGGAGCGGCAGGCCGGCCCGCTCGAAGAGGGAGAGGTAGGGGTCCAGCGCGGCGTTCTCCTCCACCTGGAGATCGCCGCCGCTCGCCTGCCTGAAGACGCAGCCGGGCAGCCGCACAACGTTGAACGGAACCATGCCCGGCAGGACCGTGCGTCCCGGCAGGACCGCGCGCAGGATGTCCTCGTTGCCGATGCCGTTCTGGAAGCTGACGACCAGCGCGTCGCGCGGCGCATAGCGGGCGATCTGCTCGCCGGCCTCGCGCGTGTCGCCCGCCTTGACCGTGACCAGCACCAGGCTCGCCCTGGTGAGGCCCATCGGGTCCGTGCGATAGTCGACCGAACCCGGCGCGAGCCGGAAATGCGCGCCCCTGTGGTCCGTCAGGGTGAGCCCGTCCGCCGCGACGGCCTCAGCCATGCGCTCGCGCCCGATGAAGCGCACCCGGGTGCCGGTTGCCGCGAGACGCCCGCCGACATAGCAGCCGATGCTGCCGGCGCCGAACACCGCGATCGTCTCCCCGGCGGCGTCGCGGGCCATGGGATCAGGCTCCGTAGCGCGCCTTGAGGTGCCCGATGAAGTATTCGGCGTTCAGCTTTTCGCCGGTGGCGCGCTCGAGCAGCTCCGGCGTCGACCAGCGCGAGCCTTGCGACCAGATTTTTTCGCGGCGCCAGCCGTTCACCGCGTCGAACCGGCCGGCGGCGATCCCGGCGTCGACATCAGGAACGGCCTTGGCCAGCGCCGCCCATTGCTGCGCCGCCATCATGGCGCCGAGCGTGTAGGAGGGGAAATAGCCGAAGGCCGCGCCCGGCCAGTGGACGTCCTGCATCGGGCCGTCGGCCGGATCGTCGATGGTCGAAAGGCCCAGATAGTCCCGCATCTTGGCGTCCCAGGCCTCGGGGATGTCCTTGGTGGCGAGGCGCCCGGAGACAAGCTCGCGCTCCAGTTCGAAGCGCAGGATGACGTGCAGCGGGTAGGTCACCTCGTCGGCGTCGACGCGGATCAGCCCGCGGGCGACGTGATGGACATGCGGCAGGATGTCCTCCATGGACCACGCCTCGCCGAGGTGCTCCTCCAGCCTCGGCAGCGCCCATTGCCAGAAGGCGGGGTTGCGGCCGATCTGCTTTTCCACGAACAGGCTCTGGCTCTCGTGCACGGCCATGCCGCGCGCCCGGCCGAGCGGCCAGTGCGCCCAATCCTGCGGCAGGTTCTGCTCGTAGAGCGCGTGTCCCGTCTCGTGCAGCACGCCCATCAGCGCGGAGAGGAACTCGGTGGTCCTGTAGCGCGTGGTGATGCGCACGTCGGTCGGCACGCCGCCGCAGAAGGGATGGTGCGACACCGAAAGGCTGCCATGCGTCAGGTCGAAGCCGACGGCGGCCATCATGGCGAGGCCGAGCTCGCGCTGGCGCTCGACCGGATAGGTGCCGGAAAGCGCCTTGAGCGGCCGCTTCGCCAGCCGCTCCTCCTGGACCGCCAGCGCTTCCGGAACGAAATCCTTCAGGAACGCCTTCAGGTCGTCGAAGACGGGCGCGATGTCGGCGGCGCGGTTGCCGGGGTCGTATTGCTCCATCAGCGCGTCGTAAGGGTCGAGACCGAGCTTTTCGGCGCGCATCTGTGCTTCTTCGCGGACCAGCGCGACGACGCCGTCCAGCGCCGGAAGGAAGCCCGCCCAGTCGCCCTTGGCGCGCAGGTCGCGCCAGAGCTGCTCGGAGCGCATGCGGGCCTGGGTCTGCCGCTCCACGAACTCGGAAGGAAGGCAGGTCATGTTGACATATTGCCGCCGGAGCTCGCGGACGGCGGCGCGCTGCATCTCGTCCAGCTCCTCCGTCTCGGCGGCGGCGAGCCAGTCGGCGATTTCGGGCGCGGTCGCCTGCCGGTGATGCATGCCGGCGAGCGCGGCCATCGCCTCGGCGCGCTTCTCGCCGCCTCCGACCGCCATGTGGGTCGCCTCGTCGGCGCCGAGGATCGCCAGCGCGTGCTCCAGCGCTTCCAGCTTGCGGCAGAGGTCGTCGAGCTTCTTGAAGGACATGCGGTCTCCGTCGTCTTGGCGGTCGAGAGGATACGATGCCGGAGGCCTTGGCAAGGCGCGGCGGGCGCGTAAAGGGTCTTGCTGCTACCGCTCGGTCAGCTTCAGCTCGATGCGGCGGTTCTTGTTGCGCGCCTCGTCCGTGTCGGCCGCGTCGAGCGGCTGGAACTCGCCGAAACCGGCGGCGACGAGGCGGTTGGCCGGCACGCCGTTGGCGATGAGGAATTTTACCACCGAGGTCGCGCGCGCCGAGGACAGCTCCCAGTTGTCCTTGTAGCGCCCGGTGCCGGAGAGCGGCCGGTTGTCGGTGTGGCCGTCGACGCGCAGCACCCAGTTGATCTCGGGCGGGATCTCCTTCTGAAGCTCGATGATGGCGTCCGCCAGCTTCTTCATCTCCACCTGTCCGGCTTCGTTGATCTCGTCCGAGCCGGACGGGAACAGCACCTCGGACTGAAAGACGAAGCGGTCGCCGACGATGCGGATATTCTCCCGGTCGGAAAGGATCTCGCGCAGGCGCCCGAAGAAATCGGAGCGATAGCGGTTCAGCTCCTGCACGCGCTGCGCCAGCGCGACGTTCAGGCGCCGGCCGAGATCGGCGATCTTGGTGTTGCTTTCCTTGTCGCGCTGCTCGGAGGCGTCGAGCGCGCTTTCGAGCGCGGCGATCTGCTTGCGCAGCGCCGAGATCTGCTGGTTGAGCAGCTCGACCTGCGACAACGCCCGCTGGCTGATCTGCTTCTGGTCGTCCAGCTCGCCGGAGAGCGTGCCGATGCGCTGCTGCGCCTCGCTGCCGGCGCCGCTGCCCTCGTCGAGAAGCTGCTGAAGCCGCGTCTTCTCCTGCTCCGCCGCGCTGAGCGAGGCCTGGAGATTGGCGAGCTGGTCCTGCGTGTCCTGCGTATTTGAGCGCTCGAGCGCCAGCAATTGCGTCAGCTCGTTGATCTGCGAGTTCAGCCGGGTCAGCACCTCATCCTTGCCCGAAATCTCCCGCGACAGCAGGAATTGCGCGAGCACGAAAATCGACAGCAGGAACATGATGGCAAGCAGCAGCGTCGACAGCGCGTCGACGAAGCCCGGCCAATAGTCGATGGCGCGATGCGCGCGCCGCCCGCGGGCGAGCGCCATCAGCCGCGCTCCTTCTCGCGCTTCCCGAGCGTCTCGCCGATCTTCTCCAGCGTCTGACGCAATGCTTTCTGCTCGTCGGCCTGCGCCTCGACCCAGTCGCGCATCAGTTGCTGCTCGTTGCGCATGTTCTTGACGAGGCCGGCGATGCCGTCAGCGAGGTTTGCCATGGCGGTGGCGACGCGCGGGCTGGAGCCGCCGGCCTCCTGCATGGAGCGCAGACGCTCGGACAGGATGCGGATCTCCTCCGCCGAGCCGCCGCTGGAAAGGTCCGCCGGCAGGGCGTCCCCGGAAACGTCGGTAAGGGCGGACAGCCAGTTCTCCAGCTCGGTGTAGAACCGCGTCTGCGCCCGCCCCGCCTGCAGGTCGAGGAAGCCGACCACCAGCGAGCCCGCAAGGCCGAACAGCGAGGAGGAGAAGGCCGTGCCCATGCCGGCCAGGGGCGCCGACAGGCCGGACTTCAGCGCGTTGAGCACGTCGCTGGCGTCGCCGCTGCCCGGATCGAGGGACTGGATCGTGTCGCGGATCGAGCCGATGGTGGCCAGAAGGCCCCAGAAGGTTCCCAGCAGGCCGAGGAACACCAGGAGGCCGACCAGGTAGCGCGTGATGTCGCGCGTCTCGTCGAGCCGGTTGGCGATGGAATCGAGGATCGAGCGCATCGTGTTGGTCGACAGCGCGCGCACGTTGGAACGGCTGAGCAGCACCTTCATCGGCGCGAGCAGGACCGGCTCGCCGACGGGCACGCCGGTGCGGAAGGAATTGACCCAGCGGATCTCGCGGAAGAGCCGCACGACCTGCGCGAAGGCCAACAGGATGCCGGCGGCCAGCACGCCCAGGATGAGGCTGTTCAGTCCGGGATTGGTGGAGAAGGCCGAGGAAATCTGCCGGAACAGGATCGCGGCGACGAAGCCCGAGATGGCCAGGAAGATCAGCATCGAGAGGAGAAAGACCTGCGGGCTGGAAAGCCTGCCCGGATCATAGGGCCGCTCCTCCGCCCGCAAGTCCCGATCGTCGCCTGTGGTTGCCGCCATGCCCTGCCTCTTGCCCCGCGCCGCTTCCGGACGCTGCGGCGAGACTCTAATCGGAATTGTGACGAAATTGAAAGGCTGCGCGGTCCTGGCGGAAGGAGAGCTGCCTAAAGACGGTTGATAACGAGCGTGTCGAGAACGGCGGCGAAGTGAAGCCCGGCGCCGGCGACCACGAAACCGTGCCATACGGCGTTCTGGAATTTCAGGGTGCTCCAGACATGGAAGACGACGCCCGTCGAATAGGTGAGGCCCCCGATCAGGATGAGCAGCAGGGCCGCCGGGCTCAGCGCGCCGATCAGCGGACCGGCGACGACGGCGCCGCTCCAGCCGAGCGCGAGATAGAAGACGATGGCCAGCCTGTCGAAACGGCCGGGCAGCAAGAGCTTGAGCGCGATGCCGCAGGCGGCCGCGCCCCAGACCGCGGCCAGCAGGAGGACGGTCAGCCGGCTTTCGCCGAGCTGCGCGAGGAAGGGCGTGTAGGTGCCCGCGATCAGCGCATAGATCGCCGCGTGGTCGAAACGGCGCAGGATCCATTTCACCGGTGTCAGCGGCCACAGATTGTAGGCGCACGAGATCGAGAACACCGCGAGAAGCGTCACGACATAGAAGAAGGCGGCGACGTATTCGCCGGTCCGCATGCCGGGCGCCAGTGACAGGAGTGCTGCGCCCGCGACCAGCGCCAGCGCGATGCCGACCGCGTGGACGGCGCCGTCGGCGATCAGCTCGCCGCGCGTATAGGTGAAGCGGCCCCCGAAGGGCAGGTGCGTCATCCCGATGGAGGAACCGTCCGACATCCTGCGCTTCTAGCAGGCGCGCGTTACGATTTTGTGGCAGCGCCGCGCATGCGGACGGCGGCGGCGCAGGAAAAAGGCGAAGCGGCGCCGCGCCGGGATGTCAGGGGCGGGGCGGCAGCGGTTTCTTGATCGTCTTGAGCAGCACGCCGTGGATCGTCTCGTTGCCCGCGACGATCGAGCCGTCGTCGAGCATCGCCTGGCCGCCGGAGAAATCAGACACGAAGCCGCCGGCCTCGCGCACCAGGAGGATGCCGGCGGCGAGATCCCATGGGCTCATGCCGGCCTCCCAGAAGCCGTCCATGCGCCCGGCCGCGACATAGGCGAGGTCGAGCGCGACCGAGCCGAGGCGCCGGATGCCCGAGACTTCCCCCATGACGTGGCGCAGCTCGATCAGGTAGTTGCCGTGGTTGGGGCGCCCCAGATGCGGGATGCCGGTTCCGATCACCGAATCGGAGAGTTTCGTACGCGCCGCGACCCTGAGGCGGCGGTCGTTCATGAAGGCGCCGCCGCCGCGCTCGGCCGTGTAGAGCTCGTCCATGGCGGGGTTGTAGACGACGCCGGCGACGATCTGGCCCTGCCGCTCCAGTGCGATCGAGATGGCGAAGATGGGGATGCCGTGCAGGAAGTTCGTGGTGCCGTCGAGCGGGTCGACCAGCCAGCGGTGCTGGCCGTCGTCGCCCTCGACCGGCCCGCGCTCCTCCATCAGGAACGAATAGCCGGGCCGCGCCTTGCTGAGCTCCGCGAAGAGGATTTCCTCCGCCTTCCGGTCGGCCTGGCTGACATAGTCGCCGGGCCCCTTCATGGAGACCTGGAGGTTCTGCACCTCGCCAAAGTCGCGCGCCAGCGAGCGGCCGGCCTTCATGGCGGCCTGCACCATCACGTTGAGAAGGGCTGATCGAGCCATGAGTCGGTCGTCGTCCGTGGGTCGTCGGTTATGGGAGCATGCATCCGTTCGACCGACGACCGGCGACCGACGAATAACGGCCGGTTAGTCCGCCCGCCGCAGGTAGGTAAGCTCGTTGGTGTCGACCAGCACGCGCTCGCCGGCGGCGATGAAGGGCGGCACGAGGATTCGGATGCCGTTCTCCAGCACGGCCGGCTTGTAGGACGACGCGGCCGTCTGGCCCCGGACCACGGGATCCGCCTCGACGATCTCCAGAACCACCTGGTCGGGCAGGGAGATGCCGATCGGCCTGTCCTCGTAGAGCCGGACCGTCACCGTCATGCCGTCCTGGAGAAAGGCCGCGCGCTCGCCGACGAAATCCTTCTGCAATTCGAGCTGCTCGTAGCTTTCCGTGTCCATGAAGACGAGAGCATCGCCCTGCTCGTAGAGATAGGAGAAGTCCTTGAGGTCGAGCTTCACCTGCTCGACCGTCTCGGCCGAGCGGAAGCGCTCGTTGAGCTTCGTCCCGTTGATGAGGTTCTTCAGCTCGACCTGGTTGTAGGCGCCGCCCTTGCCGGGCTTCACGGAGTTCGTCTTCACCGCGACCCAGAGGCCGCCCTGGTGCTCTATCACGGCGCCCGGGCGGATTTCGTTGCCGTTGATCTTGGCCATGTTCGTTCTTTCGGTGGGTAGGCGGCCGTCAGGCCGTCATCGGGCGCCCCAAGACCATACTTTGTCCGGGTAGGCAAGGCCGCCGCCGGCGCGAAACCGGTTCCCGCTCCCGGGCGGCACGCCCTAGCGGAGCCGGTTGGCGCGCTCCAGCGCGGTCTTCTGCTCCTCGTCGGTGAGGCCGGCCATGAAGTCGTCCATCACCGGATCGACCAGCCCGGCGCGCCGGGCCACGATGTACCAGGCGGCGGCCTCGATATTGTCGGGCTCCGTGCCGAGGCCGTTCATGTAGAGCTTGGCGAGGCGGTTCTGGGCCGCCACGTTGCCGCTGTCGGCCGCCCGTTTCAGCCAGCGGAAGCCGGCCTTTTCGTCGCGCTTCACGAACCGGCCCTCGACCAGCAGCGTGCCAAGGTCGAGCTGTGCGGTATCGTAGTTCTGCCGGGCGGCGAGCGTCAGCCAGCGGACGCCTTCCGCCGGGTCGGCCTTCCTGTCGCCGAGGCCGTTGAGGGCGATCTGGGCCATCGCATACTGCGCATCCGGAACCCCGGCCTCTGCCGCCCTCCGGTAGTAGTCGGCCGCCTTGACGATGCTCTCGCCGCCGGCCTGGTGGTTGACGATCATCTGCGCGAGGTTGAACTGCGCGAGCGGGTTGCCGGCCTCCGCCGCCGCCTGCATCAGCGCGTAGGCCTCCTTGATGTCCTTCTTGACGTATTTGCCGTCGATGAGCATCAGCGCGTACTGGAACTGCGCCTCCGGCACGCCCTGCTCGGCGGCGCGCTGGTACCATTGCGCGGCGTCCCTGTCGTTGCGGCGCATGCCGAGCCCGCGCGAGAGAAGCTCCGCGACGAGGGTCTGGGCCGCCGCATCGCCGTTTTCGGCCCGCGGGAGCGCCAGATTGTAAGCCGTCTTATAGAGGCCGCGCTGATAGGCGCCATAGGCCTGATCGGGAAGCCTGCCCCCGAAGCGGGACGGGTCGACGCCCTCCTTCGGCTGGCCCGCATGGGGCGTGTCCTCCGGGGCTTTCGGCGTGACGTCTCGGGGCTTCATGATGCGGACGGGCGGCGGGCCGATCGCGTCTCCGGGTTCGGCGGGCGGGCCGAAACGCGACGCGTCGAAGGCCGAGCCCGCAGCGGCCGTGCCGTCCTGCGCCCCGAGGATGACGACCGGCCCCTGGTCCTGCATGGAGAACGCCGGACCGGCGAGCAACTGGGCGAGCGGCAACGATCCGGCCGCGGCAAGCAGGAGGCGGCAACGATGCATCCGGCTATTGCTCAAAGCGCGGAGCCTTCTCGTCCAGGATCGCGTTCGCCCGCGCGACGGCGGCTTTCGGGTCGACGCCGTCGCCGAAAACCGCGTCCGACAGCGCCACGAACTCCGCGCCCGTGGCGCAGACCGCGCTCACGGACTCTATGTCGGCGCCGGCCATGACGATGCAGGGGATCTCGATCATCTCGGCCCACCAGCCGCCGAGCGACAGGTTGCGCGGATGCGGGCCGGGCTTGTTGTCGTAGCCGAAGCGGCCGAAGAAGACGTAGTCCGGCCGCATCTCGCCGAGCGCCAGCGCTTCGTCGCGCGTCTTCGCGCCGCCGAGCCCCACCGTCATGCGGGCCTGCAGGCGCTCCATGTCGATCTCCGGTTCGACACGATCGAGATGGATGCCGTCGGCGCCGACCCTCCCGGCGATCCGCGTATCGCCGGCGACGATCGCGGCGACGCCGCTCTCTTGGGCGATCGGCACGATGTGCTCGCAAAAATGCTGGTAGGCGGCTTCGTCGAGCCCTTCGGCCGGCAGGATGACCGAGGCCACGTCGCCGCCGGCGATCGCCTGGCGCAGTCGGGTCGCAAAGCGCTCCGCCGGCAGTCCGGCCGGCGCGATCAGCACGATCCGGCAACGATTCGGCACGTCGTTCATGTCTCTCCAGCCCGCGTCTTTCCGGCTATGAAAGCCGATCGTGTTTGGATTGCGGCATAGAGCAAAGCCGCGCGAATGGGAACCGGAACGGGCGCGGCATTCATCCGAAGCCCCTCGCCAATCGCGTGCGATGCCGTTATGGCTTCATGCCCCGCAGCCGGTACCGCTCATGACGTCGCTCCTGTCCGATCCGCTCTTCTATGCCGTCTGCATCCCGGCCGTCATCCTCGTCGGCCTGTCGAAGGGCGGGCTGGGCGGCGCGATGGGCTTCGTCGGTGTTCCGCTGATGGCGCTGATCATGCCGCCGGTGCAGGCGGCGGCGATCCTCCTGCCGATCCTGCTTCTGATGGACGTCGTGTCGCTCTGGACCTGGCGCGGCGTCTATGACGGGCCGCTGCTCCGCTCCTTCCTTCCCGGCGCGATCGTCGGCCTCGGCCTCGGTTGGCTCATGGCCGCCCTGGTGACGGCGTCGATGATCCGGTTCATGGTCGGCGTGATCGCCGCGATCTTCGTCGGGCAATGGCTCGTCATGATCGTCCGCGACAAGGTCATCGTGCCCGCGAAACCCAATGCCCTGCTCGCCACCCTGTGGTCGACCGTGTCGGGCTTCACGAGCTTCATCGCCCATGTCGGGGGGCCGCCCTTCCAGGTCTACGCGATGCCGCTCCGCCTCGATCCGAAGGTTTTCACCGGGACGAGCGTGATCCTCTTCGCGGTGATGAACGTGATCAAGGTGGTGCCGTATTTCATGCTGGGCGAGCTCGACCGCGGCAACCTGCTCGCCGCCGCCGTGCTGCTGCCCGTCGCGCCGCTCGCAACGCTCGCCGGGGCGTGGGGCGTGCGCCGCATGCGGCCGAATTTCTTCTACAACTTCTCCTATGTCACCGTCGGCCTGATCGCGCTGAAGCTTCTCTACGACGGGGCGGTGCAGTTCCTGGGCGGATAGGCCCGGCCGTCTGATACTTCCGAAGCCGGCGAACTCGGTCTATAGGCTCGGGCGCGACCATGGAGGCGAGCTTGACCAACCCCTATGAGCAGAATCTGGACAGGCAGGCGGCGAACTACCAGCCGCTGACGCCGCTCACCTATCTGGAGCGCGCCGCCAAGGTCTTCCCGGACCATATCGCCATCATTCACGGCCGGTCGCGGATCAGCTACCGCACCTTCTGGGAGCGGTCGCTTAAGCTGGCTTCCGCGCTTGCCAAGAAGGGGATCGGCAAGGGCGATACGGTTTCGGTGATGCTTTCCAACACGCCGCCCATGCTGGAGGCGCATTTCGGCGTGCCGATGGTCAAGGCGGTGCTGCATAGCCTCAACACGCGGCTCGATGCGGCGATCATCGCCTTCCAGCTCGACCATGCGGACTCCAGGCTGGTCATCGTCGACAGGGAATTCTCCGGCGTGATGAAGGAGGCCCTGGCGCTGGCGAAGGTCAAGCCGCTGGTGGTCGACTTCGACGATCCGGACTATGCCGAGGATGCGCCCTATCCGAAGGGCGAGCGGATCGGGACGCTGGACTACGAGGATTTCCTCGCCTCGGGAGAGGAGGATTTCGCCTGGTCGATGCCCGACGACGAGTGGGACGCCATTTCGCTCAACTACACCTCCGGCACGACCGGCAATCCCAAGGGCGTGGTCTATCACCATCGTGGCGCGGCGCTGATGGCCTACACGAACACCATCCATGCCGGCATGGCGAAACATTGCGTCTATCTCTGGACGCTGCCGATGTTCCATTGCAACGGCTGGTGCTTCCCCTGGACGCTCGCCGTGCAGGCCGGCACGCATGTCTGCCTGCGCTGGGTGCGCGCGAAGTCCATGTACGACGCCATCGCCGATCACGGCGTGACGCATCTGTGCGGCGCGCCGATCGTCATGTCGACGCTGATCAACGCGCCGGACGACCAGAAGCGGACCTTTCCGCAAACCGTGACCTTCAACACGGCCGCCGCGCCGCCGCCGGAAGCCGTGCTCGCCGGCATGGCCGATGCGGGCTTCGCGGTGACGCATCTCTACGGCCTCACCGAGACCTACGGCCCGGCCGTGGTCAACGAATGGCATTCGGGATGGGACGAGCTCGACAAGGCCGGCCGCACGGCCAGGAAGGCCCGGCAGGGCGTGCGCTACGCCGCGCTGGAGGGATTGTCCGTGCGCGATCCCGAGACGATGGAGCAGGTTCCTTCCGACGGCGCGACGATCGGCGAGGTGATGTTCCGCGGCAACATCGTCATGAAGGGCTATCTCAAGAACAGACAAGCCACCGACGAGGCCTTCGCCGGCGGCTGGTTCCACTCGGGCGACCTCGGCGTGATGCACCCGGACGGATACCTTCAGCTCAAGGACCGCTCCAAGGACATCATCATCTCGGGCGGCGAGAACATCTCCTCGATCGAGGTGGAGGACGCGCTCTACAAGCACCCGTCGGTCGCCTCCTGCGCCGTGGTGGCGCGGCAGGACGACAAATGGGGCGAGGTTCCGGTCGCCTATGTCGAACTGAAGCCCGGCAAGGCGGCGACGGAGGCCGAGATCGTCGAGCATTGCCGTGCGCTGCTTGCCCGCTTCAAGGTGCCGAAGGCCGTCGTCTTCGCGGAGATCCCGAAGACCTCCACGGGCAAGATCCAGAAATTCAAGCTGCGTGAGATGGCCAGGGGCGGATAGGAGCGGGGAGGCGCCTGTGTTTCGGCGGCTGGCGCGGAAATCGCTGCGGATGGTGCAATTTTCTTAAATTTCTTCGTTAAATTAACCAAAAATTAAGCTTTATCAGTGTTTACTGAGGCCATCCAGTGATCTGGATTCTTACCGAGTGGTGGAGCCACTCTGTTTGACGCCTCCCTGTTAGACTCCTGAGAGCCGCCCAACCGCGGCTCTTTTTTTGCCTGCGGCAACGCGTCTCCAGCCTCGCGCAACCTCCGGGCGTTAACCTTCCGTTAAACATGAGCTTGCGTTCGCCGGGCGACGGGGGCATTTTCCCGTTCACGCGATCGAGGGGCGCAGCCGCGGATTTGCGTCGTCATTCGTTCGGATTGCCGGGGGTTTTGCGTCGATGAACGAGCAGTCGCTAGGAGCGGGCAAAACGGTCAAGCTCGCCGAACGGCGCATCTTTTCCCCTTCCTTCAAGCCGCTCTACAACGAAGGCATGGGGCTGGTCGAGCGCACGGCAGCCTATCTCGACGGGCCGGGACGGGCTGAAGCCAAGCGGCTTTCGCGCGTCGCGGCCACGCTCTATGCCGCCGAATCGATGCGCCTGACGACCCGCCTCATGCAGCTCGCGTCGTGGCTCCTGTTGCAGCGCGCGGCCAATTCCGGGGAAATGACCCGCGACCAGGTGGCGTCCGAAAAAGGCAAGGTGCGTCTCGACACCGCGTCCGCCAGCCAGGACGTGCCCGGCTGGGAAGAACTGCCGGAAGAGTTTCACGATCTCGTCCTGCGCTCGCTCAGGCTTCAGGCCCGGGTGCGCCGCATGGACGAGGAAATCTACGGCAGCAGCCAGGTGGTGACGCCGTTGCAGCCGCGCCGCACCAATCCGGTCTCCGAGCAGATCCGGCTTCTCAGCACCGCCTTCGCCCGCGGCTGATCGGGCCGGCCCGGCGCCGTCCCGCTTGCCGGACGACAAAACCGGATATTTTTGCTCTACGCTTGCCGGATGACGGCAACGATTCGCATTCTCGGCATCGACCCCGGCCTGAGGCGCACCGGCTGGGGCGTCGTGGACAGCACCGGGAACGCGCTGCGCTTCGTCGCGGCGGGGACCGTGAAGTCGGACGACAAGGCGGAGCTCGCCGCCCGGCTCTGCCAGATCCATGATGGTCTCGCGCTGGTGCTTTCGGACCTGACGCCGGGCGAGGCGGCCGTCGAGCAGACATTCGTCAACAAGGACGCCGTCGCCACGCTGAAGCTCGGGCAGGCGAGGGGCGTCGCCATGCTGGTGCCCGCGCTCGCCGGTCTCTCCGTCGCCGAATATGCGCCGAACGCGATCAAGAAGGCCGTGGTCGGCGCGGGGCACGCGGAGAAGCAGCAGATCCATCTGATGGTCAAGGTGCTGCTGCCCAAGGCCAATTTCGACAGCGAGCACGCGGCCGATGCCTTGGCCGTCGCCATATGCCACGCGCACCACAGGCAGAGCCACGCCCGGGCGCTGCATGTGGCGTGATGCGATGTTCTTGACTTGTTCCTGTCTGCCGGCTACCGGATGAGCGATGCCGGCAGGAGCCGGGCGCTTCGCGCATGTGGGCGGGCGATGCGGGCAGGGGAGCCTCGCGCATGATCGGCAAGCTGAAGGGCGTTATCGACGAGATCGGCGAGGACTGTTGCGTGATCGACGTCCATGGCGTCGGCTACGTCGCCTATTGCTCGGCCCGCACGCTTGCGAATCTGCCCGGCGAGGGCGTGGCCGCGACGCTGTTCATCGAGACCTATGTGCGGGAGGACATGATCCGGCTCTACGGCTTCGAGACCGCGCTCGAACGCGAGTGGTTCCGCCTGCTCCAGAACAATGTGCAGGGTGTCGGCGCCAAGGTGGCGCTGGCGGTTCTCTCCACCCTGTCGCCCGCCGACCTCGCCAATGCGATCGCCTTGAGGGACATCGCCATGGTGAGCCGGGCTCCCGGCGTCGGCAAGAAGGTGGCGGAGCGCATCGTCACCGAGCTGAAATCCAAGGCGCCCGCTTTCGCCGGTGCGGCCTCGGC
>JAFKJW010000099.1:34664-37103 GCA_017305925.1 Hyphomicrobiales bacterium
CCTCGGCCACGATCGGCCTGAAGCAGGAGATCGAAGACGGAGCGGCGCCCGCGCCGGTGGCCGACGCCGTCTCGGCGCTCACCAATCTCGGCTATTCGCGCGACATCGCCGCCAACGCGGTGGCGGCCGCGCTCAAGGCGGCGGGCGAGGGCGCGGATTCGGCCAAGCTGATCCGGCTGGGCCTGAAGGAGCTGGCGCGGTGACGTTGATATCGCTGAATCCTTACTATACCGTATTGGTAAGGAGAGTCTTTGAAGGTAAGGAATCATGGAAGCGATCTTCACGAGCAAGATCACCTCGAAGGGCCAGACCACGATCCCGATCGAAGTGCGCGAATTCCTGAAACTGAAGCCGGGAGACCGGCTGCGCTATATCCGCAGCGACAACGCCGTCGAGCTACGCGCCAAGACCGGTCGGGCCTCGGACCTCGCCGGCATGTTCCACGACCCCCACCGTCCGGCCAAGAGCGTCGAGGAGATGGATCGCGACATGGCCGAGGCGATCGCCGATCATACGCTCGGACCGAAATGATCGGCCTCGACACCAATATTCTGCTACGCCTCGTGCTTCAGGACCACTCGCAGGAGGGACCGAAGGCGAAGACGCTGGTCGAGTCGCTGACGGCCGACGCGCCGGGGTACGTGAATATCCTCGTCCTGGCCGAATTCGTCTGGACGCTGCGCAGCCGGATCGGGCTCACCCGCGAGCAGGCGGCCGCCGCCGTTTCCGGTTTACTCAATTCCGCCAATATCGTTCTGGAGCAGGAGGAACTGGTCGAATATGTGCTGGATGCGAGCATGCAGACAAAGGCCGATTTCGCCGACCTGATGATCGTCGTCAAGAACGAAGCCGCGGGTTGCTCCCGGACGGTCTCGTTCGACAGGCTGGCCTGTAGACGCATCCCGTCCATGGACCTTCTCGCGTGACCACCGCTCCCCGCCTCATCTCGTCCGAAAAGCGCGGCGAGGACGCCGACCAGACGCTGCGCCCGCAGTCGTTGGACGATTTCGTCGGGCAGCAGGCGGCGCGCGCCAATCTGAAGGTGTTCATCGAGGCGGCGAAGGCGCGCGGCGAGGCGCTCGACCATGTGCTCTTCGTCGGGCCGCCGGGGCTCGGCAAGACCACGCTGGCGCAGATCATGGCGCGCGAGATGGGGGTCAATTTCCGCTCGACCTCCGGCCCGGTGATCGCCAAGGCCGGCGACCTCGCGGCGCTGCTCACCAATCTGGAAGACCGCGACGTGCTGTTCATCGACGAGATCCACCGGCTGAACCCGGCGGTGGAGGAAATCCTCTATCCGGCGATGGAGGACTACCAGCTCGACCTGATCATCGGCGAGGGGCCGGCGGCGCGCTCGGTGAAGATCGACCTCGCCCGCTTCACGCTGGTGGCGGCCACGACGCGCGCGGGCCTCATCACCAATCCGCTGCGCGACCGCTTCGGCATTCCGGTGCGGCTCAACTTCTACACAGTCGAGGAGCTGGAGCTGATCGTGCGGCGCGGCGCGCGCATCCTCGGCATGCCGCTCGGCGACGACGGCGCGACCGAGATCGCGCGACGGGCGCGCGGCACGCCGCGCATCGCCGGCCGCCTCCTGCGCCGCGTGCGCGATTTCGCCGCCGTTGCGGGGGCGGCGACCGTCTCGCGCAAGGTCGCCGACGAGGCGCTCTCCCGGCTGGAGGTCGACGCGCTGGGCCTCGACCAGCTCGACCGCCGCTATCTCTCCATGATCGCGCGGAATTTCGGCGGCGGGCCGGTCGGCATCGAGACGATCTCGGCCGGCCTCTCCGAGCCGCGCGACGCCATCGAGGACATCATCGAGCCCTATCTGATCCAGCAGGGCTTCATCCAGCGCACCCCGCGCGGCCGCGTGCTGACGGCCAATGCCTGGCGGCATCTCGGACTGGAGATACCGAAGGATCTGGCCCAGCAGCAGATCAACCTGTTTCAGGAGGAGTGAGACCAGCGGCGCGTGCGTCCGCCTGAATGGCGGGCCTTTGTTTCTATTCGGCCAGCCCCCTTATCATCCTCAGCACATCCGGCTCGGCCTTCTCGCCCTCATAGCTCTCCACCACGCCGAAGGCCCCGCCATAGGACCAGAGCGCCCAGGGAAAACCGTGTTTCTCGGCGATCTCGATCATGTCGCGGGCATAGGCGGCGCGCCATTGCGGCTCTGTGACGACGGGCTTGCCGTATTCCTGGCGGATCATGCCGAACTCGCCGAGGAAAATGTCCTCCTTCGGAATGCCGTGCGTCTCGGCCCAGGCATCGACCGTGGCAAAAGGCTTTTCCATGACGGCGCGCAATTTGTCCGGCGAGGAGATCGCCTCCATCTGCTCGTCGAAATAGCTCAATATGCCGCTTCGGCGAACCAACGGCGCTTCCGCGCGGATGCGCGCGCGGATTGTGTCCAGCGCCGCGGCGAACGCCTCCGGCGGC
>JAFKJW010000100.1 GCA_017305925.1 Hyphomicrobiales bacterium
TCTCGTGGGTTCGAATCCCATCCTCTCCGCCAAACACCGCCGATTACCGCACAAATTGGCCGGCTATCTCTTGAATTATCAAATGGATAGCGGCTTTCGGGCGGCTGCCCTACGGGCAGGGGTTCTCACACGCCCTGCCAGATAAGCTTTTTGAGGGTGACTAACCGCAGATTCCCGCATTTGTCGCCGTGGCTTTGTCCGGTGTTTTGTGATGCAGTCACGGAGGAGATAACTCTGCGGTAGGACCGTCGGGCCACGCATCTTGTCAGCCCCGAGTTCGTAATGTTTCCACCAAGAGAGTGAACGCTGATGAAGCGTGCCGTCTGTGTGGGTAGTAGAGGTGATAGCCCGGCAGGTCGGGCGTGAACCGGGTCAGGACGCGCACCAGCAGACCTTCATTCAGATACTGCTGGACTTGGTCTAGCGGAAGATAAGCGAGGCCATGACCGTCAAGGGCAGCGTCAAGAATCAGATCGATGGTGTTTAATACCAGCGGCCCGTCGATCCGCACCCGGGCTTCCTTACCGCCGCGCATCAGTCGCCACGCATTGAGCGTCCGGGAGGTCGGCAGCCGCAGATTGATCGCGCGATGGTCGATCAGTTGCGTCGGTGAGTTCGGAACGGCATGCGCGCGAAAATAGTCCGGCGAGCCAATGATCGCCATGGGAATGTCAGACCCGATGCGCACCGCGATCATGTCTTTCGCCATCTCACCGCCTAGGCGAACGCCGGCATCGAAACGGTCGGCCACGACATCGGATAGGCCGTAGTCGATCGTCAGTTCCACCGTTATGTCCGGATTGTCCGGCAGCAGGCGCTTCATCGTCGGCACAAGGATGGTCTTGGCCGCATGCTCCACCGTGGTAAGGCGGATCGTGCCGGACGGCCGGTCACGAAGCTCGCCCAGCGAGGCGATTGCCGCATCCAGATCATGCAGCATCGGTCCGAGCGTCGAGATCAACCGTTCCCCTGCATCCGTCGGCGCAACGCTTCGCGTCGTGCGTGAGAGCAACCGCAGCCCCAGTCGCTCCTCCGTGCGCCGCACGATCTGGCTGAGCGCGGACTGCGCCATGCCGAGGCGAGCAGCGGCCTTTGTGAAGCTGCGTTCCTCGGCGACCACGACAAACGCCGCCAGATCGGCGATCTCATCCCGCCGCATTTATCACCTCAATGATAGGCTCAAGCTGAATTACCTGTCTAATCGATGCAATCCGTCTGGCCTACATTCAGCGCATGGGCAAGGGAGCCCCGGCAGAAAGGAACCTGAAGATGGGCAAGATTACATTCACCAACCGCAACAACCCCGCCATTACGATGTCGGCTGTCATCAATTTCCCTGTGGGCTTCGATGAGAAGAAGAGCTATCCCGCCATCGTCGTCTCGCATCCGGGCGGCGGCGTGAAGGAGCAGACCGCCGGCACCTATGCGAGGAAGCTCGCCGAGAAGGGCTTCGTCACCATTGCGTTCGACCGCTCCTACCAGGGCGAGAGCGGCGGTGAGCCGCGCCAACTCGAGAACCCCTACATCAGCACCGAGGATGTCAGCGCGGTCATCGACCACCTGACCACGCTGCCTTACATCGACAATGACCGCATCGGCGCGATGGGCATCTGCGCAGGCGCCGGCTACACCGCCAACGCCGCCATCCAGGACCGCCGTATCAAGGCGATCGGCACGGTCAGCGCCGTCAACATCGGCTCGATGTTCCGCAACGGCTGGGAGAACACCGTCAAGTCGATCGACGCCCTGCCACTGGTCGAGGCCGGCTCCAACGCCCGCACGACAGATGCCGGCGGCTCGGACTATGCCACCATGCCGCTCGCGCCCCTGAAGGAAGCCGATGCCCCGAACGAGGAACTGCGTCAGGCTTGGGAATATTACCACACCCCGCGCGCCGAATGCGCCACCGCGCCCGGCTTCGCGACTTTGCGCAGCCTGAACCAGATCATCACCTACGACGCCTACCACATGGCCGATGTCTACCTGACGCAGCCGATCCAGATCGTCGCCGGCAGCGTTGCCGGCAGCAAGTGGATGAGCGACGACCTGTTCGACCGTGCCGCCAGCACCGACAAGTCCTTCCACGTCGTCGAGGGCGCCAACCACATGGAGCTCTATGACGGCCAGAAGTATGTCGATGAAGCCGTCTCGGTCCTTGCGCCGTTCTTCCAGCAGAAGCTGACCGCCGGCGAGGCTGCCAAAGCGGCAGCGGAGTAACGGTCGAACTCCTAGCAAAGACACCAGTTACCGGGCTGCGCCATCCGCGCGGCCCGGCCGTTCATGGATAATGAGGACAGGACAATGACGAACGTGCTCATTCTCGGAGCCAGTGGGCAAATCGCCCGCCATGCCATCGAGATGCTGGCCGGTGAGGACGATGTGCGGCTGACGCTGTTCGCCCGAGACACCGCCAGACTGGCGGGCGTATCCGCCAACGCTTCCATGGTGCAGGGCGATGTGCTTGACGCTGCCCAACTCGGCGCGGCGATTAAGGGACAGGACATCGTCTATGCGAACCTGACCGGCAAAGACCTCGATGCGCAGGCGAACAGCGTCATCGCGGCGATGGAGGCCGAAGGCGTCAGCCGGCTGATCTTCGTTCTGTCGCTGGGAATCTACGACGAGGTTCCCGGCACGTTCGGCGAATGGAACAACGCGACGATCGGCGAGGACCTGAAGCCTTTCCGCCGCGCCGCCGATGCAATCGAGGCATCGGGGTTGGATTATACTATCGTCCGCCCGGCTTGGCTGACGGACGATAATGAAGTGGACTATGAGCTGACGCAGCGTGAAGAGCCGTTCAAGGGCACAGTCGTCTCGCGCAAGAGTGTGGCCGACCTGATCGCTAAGGTCATCCGCTCACCCGACCTGCACCTTCGCGGCAATGTCGGCGTGAACAAGCCGGGGACGGACGGCGACAAGCCTTATTTCATGTAGGGACACCGTCGTTGTGGCCAACAGGAGAGATGAGACGACACGGATCGGCCGGAATCGGGTGTCATTTCAGTGACTTAATGCCGACTTTCACGTCTCATTTTGGAGAGCTATAGCGTAGACGCAGTTCTCTGCTTTGTCGGCTTCCGCCCGCCATAGACTGACAGAATCGTATTGATTCCCCTGTATTTTCCGATTCTATCTTACATCGCCCCCACCTCCCTCCTCACTTTGTTCGCTTACGCCTGTCTCCACAGCGGCCGAAGAAGCCGATGAAACAGGTTTTCGGGCAATGCGGCATCGGCGGATGAATTTTCGCATCCGCTCAGGATCCGAACTGACAAAACCGTTTGGTCAGGGTGCGTGGGTGCGGGAACGGATCGGAGCGGATTGGGTTGGCCTGCTGACGGGTAGCTGTCAGGAACGCCTGCTAGGCTTACCTTTCGTATGCCCCCCCTCGAAAAATGGAGGCTTTGAGCCATGACGATGTCCCCGTTTCTCGCAGCCCTCGGATCGGAAGCTCCGCCAGCCGACCGAGCGGAAGACATGGACCTTTATGGATGGCTGATCGGAAGCTGGGAAATGGATACCGTCCGCCATCTCGCCAACGGTGCAAACGAGAAATCGACTGGAGAGATCCATTTCGGCTGGATACTGGAAGGCCGCGCCATTCAGGATATCTGGATCAGGCCGAAGCGTCCCGCGCCGTCCACCATGTACGGGACAACCTTGCGCATCTTCGATCCCGGCATCGATGGCTGGCACATCATCTGGAGTGATCCGCTCAATCAAGACTACTCACGACAGATCGGGCGAGCCGAGGGCAGTGACATCGTGCAGATCGGTGTGGATTCGCACGACCTGCAAACGAGATGGCGTTTCACCGAGATCACCGCCGACAGCTTCCATTGGATCGGCGAAGAACGAATTTCTGACGCCGACCCCTGGCGGATTACCTACGAGCATTTCGCTCGCAGAACCGGTCCCTGATCCTGCAAGGCTGCGGAATCGCCTTTCCACCTCTTGCCGGCACGGACGAACAGACTCGCAACGGCGAATCATGCGATCTTGACCGGCGTCGTTTGTTCTGTTTTTGTTCGAGACCGTTCGAAGGGGATGTGCGTGAAGCCCGAGGCCATGGATGCCGCCAGCGATCTGGCACGACGAGTTGGTGGCCAGCGGTTCCGCACCGTCCTTGCCGACCCGCCATGGCGCTTTACGAACCGTACCGGAAAGGTCGCGCCGGAGCATCGCCGCCTGTCGCGCTACGAGACGATGACGACGGACGACATCTGCGCGCTGCCCGTTCGCGAACTGGCGCACGATCCGGCGCATCTCTATCTGTGGGTGCCCAACGCGCTGCTGCCCGACGGCCTGCGCGTCATGGAAGCCTGGGGCTTCGAGTACAAGGCCAACATCGTCTGGCACAAGGTGCGCAAGGACGGCGGCTCGGACGGCCGCGGCGTCGGCTTCTATTTCCGCAACGTGACGGAGCTTCTGCTGTTTGGCGTGCGGGGCAAGAACGCCCGGACCGAGGCGCCGGGCCGCAGCCAGGTCAACTATCTGTCGTCGCGCAAGCGCGAGCATTCGCGCAAGCCCGACGAGCAGTACGAGCTGATCGAGAGCTGCTCCAAGGGACCCTATCTGGAGCTCTTCGCCCGCGGCACCCGACCCGGATGGAGCTACTGGGGCAACCAGGCCGACGAGACATACAGGCCGACCTGGAAGACCTACGCCTACAATTCAGCCGTCGAGGCCGCCGAATAGATCGGGCTCCTCCGGCTCCTCGCCGGAAACCGACCGCAGGATCGGCTCCAGCCGGGCCGGATCCTCGCCGAAGGTGACGACGCCGTCGGGTATGCCGATCGTCACCAGCGGGCACGGATTGCCGACGCCGCGCGAGATGCGATCCTCCAGCTTGCGCCAATGGGTCGTCGCCTCGCCGAACTTGTCGGCCACGAACTTTTCCGCGAAAGCCTGCCGGAACGTCACCGGGCTGCGGGCGCGCTCGACGCGCTTCAGGATGGCCGCCTTCTGCCTGCCCGTCGGGTCGTAGCCCCAGCGCAGCAGGTCGCCGAAGGACCGGATCTGCCGCTCGTCGAAGAAGCGCAGCACGAGGTCGAGCATGTTGTCGTGCAGCGAACGGCCGCGGGTGACGATGATGCCGACCGACATGGCGCCCTCGGCATGCAGCCGCTTGAAGTTTTCGAGGTCGCGGTCGAAGAAGGGATCCTTGTTGTTCCACTCGATCTCCAGCGCCACCACGCCGCTCGAGCCATCCGGCTGCACGATATGCCGCACATGGTCCATCTTGTGCGAGATCGCCTCGCGCCGGACGCCGTTGATGCGCTTCTCGATGGTGAACGTCGTGGTTTCCCAGCCGGTCGAGACCAGCCCGCGCCGCAGCCGCTGCGTGTTCCGGGTCTCCCCGCCCCCGCCGGCGATGATCTCCTCGATGGGGATCGAGGCGGCGAGCAGCACCGCCTCCAGCTCCGTCACGGCCTGCGGAAAATCCGCCGCCAGGATCGCCTCGGCGTGCGAGTGGAACTCGACCTGGAAATTTTTCTCGGAGAGAGCGGAGAAGAGCGGCATGGGTTCAGCGGTAGACCTCGCACCGGCTGCCTATTCTGACGACAAGGATCGTCACGCGCCGATCCTCGATGCTTGCTAGGATCCGATAGTCGCCTACCGGCATTTCCAGAAGCCGGAAAGCGACCCGGCGAGCACCTCGCCAAGGTCGCGCGGGTTTTCACAAACAGCCAGACGATCGTGGAGGAAGCGAACGATGCGTTCCCGATCCCGGCCGTTCAGCTTGTCGAGGTCCTTTTCGGCTCGCCGTTCGAGCAACACCGCCCAAGGCATGCAACATTACTTCTCGTCAGGCTTGGTCGGATCGATGCCGTACTTCGCCGTCACCTCCTCAAGGCTGACGAACTCCGGGTCGTCGCGCATCCGCTGTTCCGCGAAATAGAGATCCTCCAGATCGTCAATATGCTCAAGGATCGCCTCGCGCGCGTAAAAACTCTTCGTCCGGCCGGTCTTCCGAGCCAGATTATCGAGACGCTTTTCGACGTCGGGGGGAAGCCTCAGGGCCAGCATATTCTCTCCCTCTGTCATACATGTATGGCAGAGGGAAATTTCAATCAACATTCCTACCGTGTCAGCCGCTTGTACGTCACCCGCTTCGGGTTGACCGAGTCCGGCCCGAGCCGGCGGATCTTGTCCTGCTCGTAGTCCTCGAAATTGCCCTCGAACCATTCGACGTGGCTGTCGCCCTCGAAGGCGAGGATGTGGGTGGCAAGCCGGTCGAGGAACATGCGGTCGTGGCTGATGATCACCGCGCAGCCGGCGAAATTCTCCAGCGCGTCCTCGAGCGCGGCCAGCGTCTCGGTGTCGAGGTCGTTGGTCGGCTCGTCGAGCAGGATGACGTTGCCGCCCGACTTCAGCATCTTGGCCAGATGCACGCGGTTCCGCTGGCCGCCCGACAGCGTGCCGACCCTCTGCTGCTGGTCGGCGCCGCGGAAGTTGAAGGAGGAGCAATAGGCGCGGGAATTCACCTCGTGCTTGCCGAGCTTGATGATGTCGTTGCCGCCGGAGATTTCCTCCCACACCGTCTTGTCGGAGTTGAGGTGGTCGCGGCTCTGGTCGACATAGCCGAGATGGACGGTCTCGCCGACGCGGATGTCGCCGCCGTCGGGCTTTTCCTGGCCGGTGATCATCTTGAAGAGCGTCGTCTTGCCGGCGCCGTTCGGGCCGATCACGCCGACGATGCCGCCCGGCGGCAGCTTGAAGTCGAGGTCGTCGATCAGCAGCCGGTCGCCGAAACCCTTGGAGAGATGGTCGGCGTCGATGACGTTCTGGCCCAGCCGCTCGCCGACGGGGATGATGATCTGCGCATCGCCGGGGCGGCGGTCGTTGGCGGCGCTGACCAGTTCGTCATAGGCCCTGATGCGCGCCTTGGACTTGGCCTGCCGCGCCTTGGGCGAGGAGGCGATCCACTCGCGCTCGCGGGCGACCGCCTTCTGGCGGGCGTCCTCCTCGCGGCCTTCCTGCTCCATGCGCTTGGCCTTGGCGCCGAGATAGGCGGAGTAGTTGCCCTCGTAGGGAATGCCCTTGCCGCGGTCGAGCTCGAGAATCCAGCCGGTGACGTTGTCAAGGAAGTAGCGGTCGTGGGTGACGATCAGCACGGCGCCGGGATATTCGCGCAGGTGCTTTTCCAGCCACGCGGTCGTCTCGGCGTCGAGATGGTTGGTCGGCTCGTCGAGCAGCAGGAGGTCCGGCTGGCGCAAGAGGAGCTGGCAGAGCGCGACGCGGCGCTTCTCGCCGCCCGAGAGCGTGTCGACGGATGCGTCGCCCGGCGGGCAGCGCAGCGCCTCCATGGCCATCTCGACCTGGCTGTCGAGGTCCCAGAGGTTCTGCGCGTCGATCTCGTCCTGGAGCTTGGCCGCCTCGTCCGCCGTCTCGTCGGAATAGTTCATCATCAGCTCGTTGTAGCGGTCGAGGATCGCCTGCTTTTTCGCGACGCCCAGCATGACGTTGCCCTTGACGTCGAGCGCGGGATCGAGCTGCGGCTCCTGCGGCAGGTAGCCCGACGTCGCGCCCTCGGCCAGCCACGCCTCGCCGGTGAATTCCTTGTCCATCCCGGCCATGATCTTGAGCACGGTCGACTTGCCGGCGCCGTTCGGCCCGAGGATGCCGATCTTGGCGTCGGGATAGAAGGAGAGATGGATGTTCTCCAGCACCTTCTTGGTGCCGTAGGCCTTGTTGAGGCCGGACATGTGATAGATGAACTGGCGTGCCACGCGCGCTCTTCCTGTTGCCGATAAAGGGAAAGTTGCGCGCTATGTAGGCGAAGCCGCGCCAAACGGCAATCCGGCAGCGCCATGCCTGCGAGTCAATCGCCTGAAAGGCATCGGCGAGGTCGAGTCCCTGCGTCGCCCCCCTCTGTCCTGCCGGACATCTCCCCCCGTGTGGGGGAGATGTCCGGCAGGACAGAGGGGGGCGACGCAGGGCGTCATACCCTTCAAGCGATTGTCTCGGCCGTGCTTGCCCGGATTTGACCCACGTCAAGGACGCAGGCGCTGCCCGCAGGATATGCGGTGAACGAGCAAGCATGGAGGGCGCAATGTACGATCACATCCTGATCCCATCGGACGGATCGAGCCTGGCGCAGGTCGGCGTCGATCACGGGTTGGCGTTGGCCAAGATCCATGGCGCAAAGGTCACGGCCGTCACGGTCACGGAGCCGTTCGGAGGCCAGTTCGCCTTCGCGTCGGACCTGTGGACGCCGGACGAGGCGGCGGCGGCCGAATATGACGAAGCCCAGCGCGCCATCGCCGAGCGCGTCCTGGCTCCGATCGAGGCCAAGGCGAACGCGATGGGCATTCCGATCGAGACCGTTCACATTCCCGGCCGGCTCGTTTCCAGCGCGATAACCGACCTCGCCGGGGAGCGCGGATGCAGCGTCATCGTCATGTCCTCGCATGGCAGGACGGGGATCATCGGCGCCATGCTGGGCAGCCAGGCGCAATCGGTCGCGACGTCCTCCACGGTGCCGGTCATCATAGCGCGGTAGGGTCGAGAGCCGGCGGCTACCGGGCGCCCGCCCCGTCCACGACCCCGCGCGGGCAGCCGCGGTCCGCGGTCGGGGCGGCAGCGAGCATCAGGTCGCCGAGACCGCGCTTGCCAGCCGCGCTTCCGGCCAGCGCGATCGTGATCTCGCCGACCATGCGTCGGCCGGTGGACGGGTCTTCGGCGCAGCTCATCCTGATACGCGCGCCCGCGCCCTTGCCGAAGGCGGCGTCGAAGGCGGCGGCCACCTCGCCGGACGTGACCTCGCCGCCAAGCTTGCGCGCAAACAACGCCTGCACGGGCGAGGCGTTGACGTCGCGCATCAGGTTAAGCGCGCTGCTGAAATAGTCCTCCATGGAAAGTCCGTAGCAGGTGCCGTGCTTGGTCCATTCATGCCGCTCCAGGTTCGAGCGGGTTCCCGGCATCACCTTGTCGAGCTCCGCGCGCGTCGCCGCGCTCAGCCGCACGGCCGGCAGTTTTTTCCACTTGCCGGTCCGGTCGGCGGTGACATCCTTCTCGGGCACGCCGCAATAGGCGTTGGAACGCGGCTGCGGCCACAGCCCGTGCAGGGTGAAATGCGTGGCGTCGAAGCGGTCAGCCGTCTGCGTCCGGCATTCCGTCTTGTCCGGCTTCGTCTCGCAAAAGCTCGGCTGCCAGCTTATGGCGAGGATGGCGTCGATGCCGCCTCCCTGCCCTGCCGATTTCCGCTCTTCAGCACCGGTGTCCCGTGGAGCGGCCGCCGCCGCGCCGGAAAGCGAACCGCAGCTCGTCTCCACCCAGCGGCGTTCGGGATCGGCGCCCGGCACGACGAGCAGGTAATGGTCCGCCGGAGACTTGTTCGCCGCCACGACCGCATAGGTCGTGCCGACGTCCAGAGCGACATCGCCCGGATTGGTCTTCTTGCGGATCGACTGGAGCGCCGGGCAGGCTCGAGAGGCGGTGAGCGAGCCGCTCATCGCGACCTCGGCCGATGCCGGCGTGGTGAGCATGACCGCCGCGGCGAGGAGCACGGCGGGCAAGGCGTTCGTCAGTGTCGTCATGGGATCAGGCGGATCGTTGCAGCGGGGAAAGCCGATACCGCCCCGCGATTGCGACCGCAAGAAGGCACCCTATCCCGCGACCGTATCGAAGAGCAGCTTGAGGTTCAGCACCACGATGACGGCCGCGACGGCCCATGCCAGGATCGACACCCATGCCGGGATCGCGAAGGCGCCCATCCTGCGCCTGTCGGAGACGAACCACACCAGCGGAATGACGGCGAAGGGCAGTTGCATCGACAGGACGACCTGGCTGAGCACGAGAAGCTCCGCCGTGCCCTTCTCGCCATAGAGCCAGGTGACGATCACCACGGGGATGATGGCGAGGCCGCGCGTCAGCAGCCGGCGCGCCCAGTGCGGCAGGCGCAGGCGCAAAAAACCCTCCATGACGATCTGCCCGGCCAGCGTCGCCGTCACCGTGGAGTTGAGGCCCGATGCCAGGAGCGCCACGGCAAACAGCGTCGAGGCGATGCCGAGGCCGAGCAGCGGCGAGAGCAGCTCGTGCGCCTGGCCGATCTCGGCCACCTCGGTGCGGCCGTTCGCATGGAACACCGCCGCCGCCACGATCAGGATCGCGGCATTGACGAAAAGCGCCAGCGTGAGCGCCACCGTCGAATCGACGGTCGCCCAGCGGATCGCGTCGCGGCGGCCTTCGGTCGTCCGCTCATAGGCGCGCGTCTGGACGATGGAGGAATGCAGGTAGAGATTGTGCGGCATCACGGTGGCGCCGATGATGCCGATCGCGATGTAGAGCATTTCCGGGTTGGTCACGATCTCCCGCGACGGCAGGAAGCCCGCCAGCATCGCCGCGACCGGCGGAGCGGCCGCGATGATCTGCACGATGAAGCAGCCCGCTATGACGATCAGCAGCGAGGCCACGAAGGCTTCGAGATAGCGGAAGCCGCGATTCATCAGGACGAGCAGCAGGAAGGCGTCGAGCGCGGCGATCAGCGCGCCGGCGATGAGCGGAATGCCGAAAAGCAGGTTGAGCGCGATCGCCGTGCCGATCACTTCCGCGAGGTCGCAGGCGATGATCGCCAGCTCGCAGGCAAGCCACAATGCCAGATTCACAGGCCTCGGATAGCTGTCGCGGCAGGCCTGCGCGAGGTCGCGGCCGGTGGCGATGCCAAGCCGCGCGGCAAGCGCCTGCAACAGCACCGCCATCAGGTTCGACAGAAGGATGACGGCCAGCAGCGTGTAGCCGAATTGCGAGCCGCCGGCGAGGTCCGTCGCCCAGTTGCCGGGGTCCATATAGCCCACCGACACCATGTAGCCCGGCCCGGCAAAGGCGAAAAGCCGCGCCAGCCAGCGCCCGCCTTGCGGCACCGGCACCGTGGCGTTCACCTCGGGCAGGCTGGGCGCGCTGTCCGGCATGGCGAAGCGCCAGCCTTCGTGCCCTGCCCTGCCGTGACCCTGGTCCATGCTGCTTCACCGTCCTTGAGACGGATATCCATGTATGCCCATGCTTAAAATTATGCAATAGGCTATATTTCATTGTCGATGCTCTCGCCGCTCCGCCAGGAAGACAAACGCGGATCACAGTTCCGGGGATCCCTTGACGCCTTCCAAAGGCCTGCCGACAATCATCGCCGGGTGGGGCGAATGACCATCGATCAATTCCAACTGGAATCGCCGACCGGCGCGACGCTGAACGTCCATGCCTGGCGGGCCGCCGGAAGAGCGCGGGGCGTCGTCCAGATCAATCACGGGCTGGCCGAGCATTCCGCCCGGTACGGGCGCTTCGCCGCCTTTCTCGGAGAACGCGGCTACCATGCCTATGCGCAGGACCACCGCGGCCATGGTCACACGCGGGCAGACGATGCGCCGCCGGGGCGCTTCGCCGCCGCGGATGGCGCCGACAAGGTGATCGCGGACGTGGCGGCGGTGCACGAGCGCATCGCGGCGGGTCATCCGGGCCTGCCGGTGATCGTCTTCGGCCATTCGATGGGCGGTCTGATCACGATGTCGTTTCTTCAGCGGCATTCGGCGCGCGTGGCCGCCGCCGCCATCTGGAACGCGAATTTCTCGGCCGGCGCGCTCGGGAATCTGGCCCGGGCGATCCTTGCATGGGAAAAGTTCCGTCTCGGCTCCGACGTGCCCTCCCGAATCCTGCCCAGGCTGACCTTCCAGGCGTGGGCCGGCAGGATCCCCGGCCGGCGGACGCCGTTCGACTGGCTGTCGCGCGATCCGGCCGAAGTCAGGAAATACATCGACGACCCGCTCTGCGGCTGGGACGCTTCCGTTTCGATGTGGCAGGACGTCTTCCGCCTCATCTTCGCCGGCGCCGACGACGCGAAGGTCGCCGCCATCCGGCGCGACCTGCCGCTCAACCTCGTCGGCGGCGCCAGCGACCCGGCAACCGAGGGCGGCAAGGCGGTCGAAACGCTCGCCGCGCGGCTGAGGCGGATGGGCTTTTCGGAATTTGTTTCAAAAGTTTACCCCGAGACCCGTCATGAATCCCTCAACGAGATCAATCGCAACATCGTCATGGACGATTTCGCGGACTGGCTGGACCGGGCGATTCCGCCGCGCTGACCCGCCCCGCGCGGGGTGACATGAATGGGCCGCCTTGCTAGGACCAACCGACAAGGCAGGAGCAGAATGGCAAACCCTCCCCTCAAAGGCATCCGCGTCGTCGAGCTCGCGCGCATCCTGGCCGGGCCCTGGGCCGGGCAACTGCTCGCCGACCTCGGCGCCGACGTGATCAAGGTGGAGAATCCCGACGGCGGCGACGACACGCGCAAATGGGGGCCACCCTTCGTCGAGGGCAGGGACGGCGAGAACCTTTCAGCCGCCTACTATCATTCCTGCAACCGCGGAAAGCGCTCCGTCGCCGTCGACTTTTCCAAGCCCGAAGGCGCAGAGACGGTGCGCCGGCTGGCCGCCACCGCGGACGTGCTCATCGAGAACTTCAAGCTCGGCGGCCTGAAAAAATACGGACTCGACCATGAGAGCCTGAAGGCCGTCAATCCAAGGCTCGTCTATTGCTCGATCACCGGCTTCGGCCAGACCGGCCCCTATGCGCCTCGCGCCGGCTACGACTTCATCGTGCAGGGCATGTCCGGCCTGATGTCGATCACCGGCCCGGCCGGCGGCGAGCCGCAGAAGGTGGGCGTCGCCGTGGCCGACGTCTTCACCGGACTCTATGCGGTGGTCGCCATCCAGGCGGCGCTGCGGCATGCCGAGGCGACCGGCGAAGGCCAGCACATCGACATGGCGCTGTTCGACACGCAGATTTCCGTGCTGGCCAACCAGAACCTCAATTACCTGGCCTCCGGCGTCTCGCCCGTGCAGATGGGCAACGCTCACCCCAACATCGCGCCCTACGAGGTGTTGCCCGCGAAGGACGGTCACTTCATCCTTGCCGTGGGAAACGAGGGGCAGTTCGCGAAACTCTGCGCGGTGATCGGGCTGGACGAGCTGCCCGCGGACGAACGCTTCGCCAACAACCCCGCCCGCCTCGCCAACAGGGCCGCACTGCGCGAGGCGCTGACCGCCCGCCTCGCCCATTTCGGCCGCGATGCTCTGCTCTCGGAACTCGAGAAGGCGGGTGTGCCGGCAAGCCCGATCAACACGATCGGCCAGATGTTCGCCGACCCGCAGGCGATCGCTCGCGGCATGCGCATGGATCTGGACGACGGACACGGCAACAGGCTGCCGTCGGTGCGCGCGCCCATGGTGATGAGCGCGACGCCGCCCGTCTATGCGCGCCCCTCGCCCAGGCTTGGCGAGCATACCGAAGAAATTCTCGCGGAACTGGAGCAGAAGGCATGATGCGCACCGGAGGCCGACTGATCGTCGAGGCGCTGGAGGCGAACGGCGTCGAGCGCGTGTTCTGCGTGCCGGGCGAGAGCTATCTCGCCGTGCTCGACGCGCTCCACGATTCCTCCATCCGGACCATCGTCTGCCGGCAGGAAGGCGGCGCGGCGATGATGGCCGACTGCGAGGGCCGGCTGACCGGACGGCCCGGGATCTGCTTCGTCACGCGCGGGCCGGGCGCGACCAACGCCTCCGCCGGCATCCATATCGCCATGCAGGACTCCATCCCGATGATCCTGTTCATCGGCCAGATCGCGACCGGCATCCGCGAGCGCGAGGCTTTCCAGGAAGTCGACTACAAGCGCTTCTATGGAGACATCGCCAAATGGGTGGTCGAGATCGACCGCGCCGAGCGCATTCCCGAACTGGTGACGCGGGCCTTCACCGTCGCAACCTCCGGCCGGCCGGGTCCCGTCGTCGTCTCCCTGCCGGAGGACATGCTGGTCTCGGAAGCCGATGCGCCGGCAGCGCTTCCGGCTCTCACGGTCGAGACGCGGCCGGGCGAGTCGGAAATGCAGGAGCTGGAAAGGCTGCTCGCCGACGCGGAGCGGCCTTTCGTCATCCTGGGCGGCACACGCTGGACTGCCGAGGCGACCGAGCAATTCCAGCGCACGGCCGAAAGCTGGGGGCTGCCGGTCGGCTGCTCCTTCCGCCGCCAGATGCTCTTCGATCACCTCCATCCCTGCTATGCGGGCGATGTCGGCATCGGACCCAATCCGGCGCTGGCGCGGGCCGTCAAGGAGGCGGATCTCGTGCTGCTCGTCGGCGGCCGACTCGGTGAGATGCCCTCGTCCGACTACACGCTGCTGAAGAGCCCCTACCCCGACCAGAAGCTCGTCCACGTCCACGCCGACGCGGGCGAGCTCGGCCGCGTCTATCGCCCGGCGCTCGCCATCAATGCGACGTCCGCCGCCTTCGCGACCGCCTTCGCGAAGCTCGCGCCCAAAAATTCGCCGGGGTGGAAGGACCGCACGGCTGCGCTGCATGCCAGCTATCTCGCATGGTCGACGCCGCCTGAAACCGGCCCCGGCCTGGTCCATATGGGACCGATCATGGCTTATCTGGAAAGCGTCCTGCCGGAGGATGCGATCCTGACCAACGGCGCCGGCAACTACGCGACCTGGATCCATCGCTTCCACCGCTTCCGCCGCTACGGCACGCAGGCCGCGCCGACTTCCGGTTCCATGGGCTACGGCACGCCGGCCGCGGTCGCCGCAAAAGCGCTCTTCCCGGAGAAGACCGTCGTCGCCTTTGCCGGCGACGGCTGCTTCATGATGAACGGCCAGGAATTCGCCACCGCCGTGCAATACGGCCTGCCGATCGTCGTCGTCGTCGTCAACAACGGCATCTACGGCACGATCCGCATGCATCAGGAGCGCGAATATCCCGGCCGCGTTTCCGGCACCGACCTGAAGAATCCCGATTTCGCCGCACTCGCCCGTGCCTATGGCGGCCATGGCGAGACGGTCGACAGGACCGCCGACTTCACGCCCGCCTTCGAGCGGGCCCTGGCCAGCGGCAAGCCGGCGATCGTCGAAATCAGGCTGGATCCGGAGGCGATCACGCCCGCGCGCACGCTGACGGACATCCGGGAGAAACGGTAGGACTTGCGTTTCGTATCCTTGCAGGATACACTTCGACATGATCCGGACCGTGAAAGACAAGCGGATCGCGCGGATCCGTGCCGGTCTGGTGACGAAGGGCTTTCCGACCGATCTTGTCGGCAGAGCGCAGCGTCGACTTGCGCAGCTTGATGCGGCAGCCGTCTTGTCGGATCTGAGGGTTCCGCCGTCAAATCAGCTGGAGGCGCTACACGGCGATCGAAACGGCCAGCATTCGATCCGGATCAACCAGCAGTGGCGGCTGTGCTTCGTGTGGAAGGACGGCGACGCCTTCGATGTGGAGATAGTCGACTATCATTGAGGCCAGCATGATCGACCCACGCCCCGTCCATCCCGGTGAAATCCTGCGAGAGGATTTCTTGCCGGAATACTCGCTTACCCCGGGTTCACTGGCAAAGGTGCTGCGCGTTCCCCGCGACAGGATCGAGAAGCTTGTTCGGGAAAAGCGGGCGATCACCGCCGACACGGCGATGCGCCTAGCCCGCTATTTCGGCACCACGCCCCAGTTCTGGATGAACCTCCAGGCGAACTACGACCTGGCCTCCGTGGCTGTGGACGACATCGCCAGGATCGAGCCGCGCGCCGCCTGATCGGCAAGAAAGGAGGGACGATCGATCGCCCCTCCTTACGTCACGATCGCGACCGGATCGCCCTTACTGGATGGCTTTGTCGGTGATCGCGCTGGTCCAGGCGCCTTCCGGCTTCTTGGTGATGATCTTCTGGTCGAGCAGCGCCTGCTCGGTGCGCTCATAGGCGGCCGGGATCAGCTTGCCGTCGGCATTGTCGATCAGCTTGGCCACCTCGCCCATCATGAACTTCTGGTGGTTCTCGTCCTGTCCGCCATTGTCGACGACGATCTCGGCCGCCTCGTCCGGGTTTTCCGTGGCGTATTTCCATCCCTTCATCGAGGCGCGGACGAAGCGCACCATCCTGTCCTCGAAGGCCGGGTCCTTCAGCTTGTCCTCCAGCGCGTAGAGCCCGTCTTCCAGAAGGTCGTTGCCCATCGCCGAATAGTTGAAGACGATCAGGTCTTCCGGCTTGTAGCCGGCGTCGAGCACCTGGCCGTATTCGTTGTAGGTCATGACGGAGATGCAGTCCGCCTGCTTCTGGATCAGCGGCTGCACGTCGAAACTCTGCTTGAGCACGGTGACGCCGTCCGGCCCGCCCTCGGTGGAGTAGCCGAGCTTGTTCATCCAGGCATAGAACGGATATTCGTTGCCGAAGAACCAGACGCCGAGCGTGTGGCCCGGAAAATCCTTCTCCGTCTTGATCGGCCCGTCCTTCGGGCAGACGAGCTCCATGCCGGCCTTCTTGTAGGGCTGCGCGATGTTGACCAGCGGAACGCCCTTCTCGCGCGCGGCGAGCGCCCCGCCCATCCAGTCGACGATCACGTCTGCGCCGCCGCCGGCGATCACCTGCTCGGGCGCGATGTCCGGGCCTCCCGGCTTGATGTCGACATCGAGATTCTCGTCCGTGTAGAAACCCTTGTCCTTGGCGACGTAGTAGCCGGCGAACTGCGCCTGCGTCACCCATTTGAGCTGAAGCGTCACCTTGTCGGCGGCAAGCGCCTGCGCCGCGGCGAGCGAGAACGTGCCCGCCAGCAGGACCATCATCGTCTTCTTCATTGCCTTCACCTTCTGAGGTTGGTCTATCCACCACGGACAGACGGATGCCAGAACGTGGCGGCCCTCTCCAAGAGGGCGACCACGCCATAGAAGACGGAACCGACAAGCGCCGCAACAGCGATCTCGGCCCACACCATGTCGATGTTCATGCGCCCGACTTCCGTCGAGATGCGGAAGCCCATGCCGACCACCGGGGTGCCGAAGAACTCCGCGACGATCGCCCCGATCAGCGCCAGCGTCGAATTGATCTTCAGCGCGTTGAAGATGAAGGGCGCGGCGGCCGGCAGCCTGAGCTTGAACAGCGTCTGCCAGTAGGACGAGGCATAGGTGCGCATCAGGTCGCGCTCCATCGCCCCGCTGGCGGCAAGCCCCGTGACGGTGTTCACCAGCATCGGGAAGAAGGTCATGACGATGACCACGGCGGCCTTCGATTCCCAGCCGAAGCCGAACCACATGACCATGATGGGCGCGACCCCGATGATCGGCAGCGCGGAGACCATGTTGCCGATCGGCAGCAGACCGCGCCGCAGGAAGGAAAAGCGGTCGGCGAGGATGGCCGTGGCGAAGCCGACGGCGTTGCCCGCGACATAGCCGACGAGGCCGGCCTTCAGGATGGTCTGCTGCACGTCGGCGAGCAGGATCGGCGAGGAACCCGCCATCCGCGCGGCGACCGCGCTCGGCGGCGGCAGCAGGATGAAGGGAATGCCGAAGCCGCGCGTCAGCCCCTCCCACAGGATGAGCAGCCACAGCCCGAAGATCGCCGGGATGAGCAGCCTGAGCAAAAGGGCTACCCCGCGCGAGCGCGGCCGTAGCGCCGACATGATCGAGACGCTGCGCCAGGCGAGAAGCCACGCAGCCGCCAGGCAGAGGAAGAACGGCGCCCGCGCCGTGCCCTCGGAGCCGGCGATGCCGGTGAGCAGCAGCCATGCCGCCACATGCGCGAAGATCACAAGGACGAGCGCCTGCACAGGCGGCGCGATGCGGATCATGGAAAGGACCGCGCCGGCGAGCAGCAGGTTGCGGATCGCGCCCGCCGCGGGGCCGCCGGGCACGGCGGTCGACATCGGGCCGAGCGCGATCGCCGCCGCGCAGAGCGCCAGCGCCACGATCCCCTGCCATGAGAGCCGCAATCCCCTCATGCTCGCGTGTTCCGCTGGATTCTTTGACCCCCACCCCTAACCCCTCCCCACAAGGGGGAGGGAGAGCTGCCGCACGCCAAGTTCCCCTCCTTGTGGGGAGGGGTTAGGTGTGGGGGTGCACAAGCCATAAGCTCAACTGGATGGCTCATGCCGGCCGCGCCCCCATGGCGCGCTCGACGAGCCTGCCGACGATGCCGACGACCGTCACCAAGAGCGCCGCCACCACCGAGCCGGCGATCAGCGCCGCCCAGATGTCGACGGTCTGGCTGTAATACGAGCCGGCGAGCAGCTTCGAGCCGATGCCGGCGACCGCCCCGGTCGGCAGCTCTCCGACGATGGCGCCGACGAGGCTTGCCGCGATCGCCACCTTCATCGAGGCGAAGAGGAAGGGGATGGAGGCCGGCACCCTGAGCTTCCAGAAGGTCTGCGCCGGGCTGGCATTGTAGGTGCGCATCAGGTCGAGATGCATGGTCTCGGGCGAGCGCAGGCCCGTCACCATGCCGACCGTCACCGGGAAGAAGGACAGGTAGGTCGAGATCATCGCCTTGGGGATGATCCCGGTGACGTTGACGGCGGCCAGCACCACGATGATCATCGGCGCGATGGCGAGGATCGGGATCGTCTGCGAGGCGATGATCCACGGCATCAGGCTCTTCTCCAGCGCCTTGATGTGGACGATGCCGACCGCGATCAGGATGCCGAGCGCCGTGCCAAAGGCGAAGCCGAGCACGGTGGAGGAAAGCGTCACCCAGGAATGGTAGACGAGGCTGCGGTTCGACGTGACCTTCCGAAGAAAAGTGTTCTCGAAAACGTTTCGCGCCACCTGATGCGGTGCCGGCAGCGTCGGCTTGGCCTGCGACCAGGTCTGGCCGACGAACTCGGTGAAGCCCGGCGTCTGCCCGCCCCGCCTGTTGAGATCGCGCTGGAACGGCGCGTTCATGAAGTAGGCGCCGGCATACCAGACGACGACCAGCAGAAGCAGGATCGATAAAACCGGCCAGATTTTTTCGCGGAAGAGGGTCATGGGACTGCCCTCTCCTTCGGAGAAGCAGCCTTCTCACGAGTAAGGCCCAAGGCTTCGAGTATCTCGAAAACGCAACCGTCGAACGCTTCCGAAAGCTCCCCGGTATTCAGTCTGATGGTGCGATATCCTTGCGACGCGAACCATTCGTCTCGCGACCGATCACGCTCCATACGATCGGGCAGGAAGTGATGTTCCCCGTCGACTTCGATCACCAGCTTGCTGGCGTGTATGATGAAGTCCGTCACATATGGCCCGATCGGGCACTGCCGCCGAACGTGGATTCCGTACAGCCGCCTGAATTCACGCAACTCCGACCAGAGCCTCTGCTCTCCGGCCGTCATTTCGCGCCGCAGCTTACGGGCTTTGGATATCGCGGCAGGCTTGATCGCGGTCGGCATGGACAATGTACCCCCACCCCT
>JAFKJW010000101.1 GCA_017305925.1 Hyphomicrobiales bacterium
GAATGGGGAAGTTCAGAAGCGGGATCGCCGAGACCACGCTGTCGAAGACGAGGTCGCGCTTGTTGCCGAGCGTCGCATCGAGATCGAAGGCATCGCCCTCGATGATGTTTGCCTCGGGGAACTCCTCGCGCAAATGGCTGACGAAATCGGGGGAAAATTCGACGCTGTAGAGATCGGCGGGACGTACGCCGCGCGCCAGGATCGCCCGCGTGATCACGCCGCTTCCCGGTCCGAGCTCCAGTACCGGCAGGCCCGAGGAGGGATCGATGACGCTCGCCATGCGCCGCGAGGTGACGTTGCTTGTCGGGACTACGGAGCCCACTCGCTTGGGGCCGTCCATCCAGCCCTTGAAGAACCGGATCTCCTCGTCGAAATGTTCGGCAATCTTCCTTGCGATCGGGCTTCCCATATGCTCCTCATAAAACCTGGACTTCGGGTAAAACGCCAATCCCGGAAAGAGGTTCGCCGGGCCGCAGACTCCTAGTGCCTCAACTGAAAAGTGTGAAGCGCCTTCTTGGAGACAATTGCAATAAGTTGCGGGAGTGAGCGGAACTCATTCCGCGGTCTCGCCGAGCGATTTCGCCTTTCTTCCAGTTGCGGCCTCGCTCCAGCATCTTGTTTCCTACGCATGATCTTGTCGAAAATCGCCTGGTTGCCGTCGGATCATGCTCCGGCCGCAACCTCAGTCGCCACCGAGCCCTTCGAAGAAATCCTTCATCCGGGAGAAGAAGCCCGTCGACTGCGGCGAGTTTTCCGTCGAGGAGAGTTTCTCGAACTCCTCGAGCAGTTCGCGCTGGCGCTTGGACAGGTTCTGCGGCGTTTCGATCGCGACCTGGATGTAGAGATCGCCGACCGTGGGCTGGCGGAGCACCGGCATGCCCTTGCCCTTAAGGCGGAACTGACGGCCGTTCTGCGAGCCTTCCGGAACTTTCACGCGGGTCTGCGTGCCGTCGAGCGTGGCGACCTCGAAGGAACCGCCAAGGGCCGCCGTGGTCATGGAGATGGGGACCTTGCAATAGAGGTCCGCGCCGTCGCGCTGGAAGATCTCGTGGGGCCTGATCGACAGGAAGATATAGAGGTCGCCGGGCGGCCCGCCGCGCAGGCCGGCCTCGCCCTCGTTGGCGAGCCGGATGCGCGTGCCGTCCTCGATGCCGGCCGGGATGTTGACCGACAGCGATTTCTCCTCGACCACGCGGCCCTGGCCGGCGCATTTCGGGCAAGGGTCCTTGATGGTCTGGCCGCGGCCGTGGCATTGCGGGCAGGTCCGCTCGATCGAGAAGAAGCCCTGGGCGGCGCGCACCTTGCCGTGGCCGTGGCACATGGAGCAGGTGACGGGCTGCGTCCCCGGCTTCGCGCCGCTGCCGGAGCATTCCGTGCACGACACGGAGGCCGGCACGCGGATCTGCGCGGTCTTGCCGGCGAAAGCCTCCTCCAGCGTGATCTCCATATTGTAGCGCAGGTCGGCGCCATGCTCGCGCCCGCCAGAGCCGCGGCGCTGCCGGCCGCCCATCATCTCGCCGAAGATGTCCTCGAAGATGTCGGAGAAGCCGCCTGCGGCAAAGCCGCCGCGTCCCATGCCGCCCATGCCGCCATTCTCGAAGGCCGCATGGCCGAACCGGTCGTAGGCGGCGCGCTTCTGCGGGTCCTTCAGGCACTCATAGGCTTCGTTGATTTCCTTGAACCTGTGCTCGCAGGCCATGTCGCCGGGGTTCTTGTCCGGGTGGAACTGCATGGCGAGCTTTCGGAAGGCGCTCTTGAGTTCCTTTTCGTCGGCGCCTCTCTGGACACCGAGCGTCTCGTAAAAGTCGGCTTTCATTCGGTCCCGCTGCCTTTGAAAACGACGCAGTGCAATCGCTTGCGCCCCAGGGCACTGTTTTGCCACGATTTAGTAAGTCGGCGGCGGCAATGCCATAGGCGAAAGCCATCCGGACGGTTTTTTGCGCATGGCTTGCGGCGCCGCAACAGTCGCGCCCCCGCCCATGACGGCCGGCCGCCTCCAAAACGAAAGGCCCGGCGTCGCTGCCGGGCCTTCGCAAAGTCATGCAAGGCTTGCTTGCGCCTCGCCGTCAGGCGGACTTCTTCTTGTCGTCGTCGTCGATCTCCTCGAAGTCGGCGTCGACCACGTCGCCGTCCTTGGCCGCGTCGGCCCGGGCGTCGCCTTCCGCGGCCTCCTTCTGGGAGGCCTCGTACATGGCCTGGCCGAGCTTCATCGACACTTCGGCGAGCGTCTGCGACTTCGCCTGGATGTCGTCGGCGTCGTCGCCCTCGGTGGCCGTCTTCAGCGCGGCGATCGCATCGGCAATGGCCGTGCGGTCAGCCTCGGAGACCTTGTCGCCATACTCCTTGAGCGACTTCTCCGAGGAGTGGACCAGAGCCTCGGCCTGGTTGCGGGCCTCGACAAGCGCCTTGCGCTTCTTGTCGCTCTCGGCATGCGCCTCGGCGTCCTTGACCATCTTCTCGATATCGGCGTCGGAAAGGCCGCCGGAGGCCTGGATGCGGATCTGCTGCTCCTTCCCGGTGCCCTTGTCCTTGGCCGTCACGTTGACGATGCCGTTGGCGTCGATGTCGAACGTCACCTCGATCTGCGGCACGCCGCGCGGGGCCGGCGGGATGCCGACCAGGTCGAACTGGCCGAGCGACTTGTTGTCCGCCGCCATCTCGCGCTCGCCCTGGAAGACCCGGATCGTCACCGCGTTCTGGCTGTCCTCGGCGGTGGAGAAGACCTGGCTCTTCTTGGTCGGGATCGTCGTGTTGCGCTCGATGAGGCGCGTGAACACGCCGCCCAGCGTCTCGATACCCAGCGACAGCGGGGTCACGTCGAGCAACAGCACGTCCTTGACGTCGCCCTGCAGGACGCCCGCCTGGATGGCCGCGCCCAGCGCCACCACCTCGTCCGGATTGACGCCCTTGTGCGGCTCCTTGCCGAAGAACTGCTTCACGACCTCCTGGACCTTCGGCATGCGGGTCTGGCCGCCGACCAGCACGACTTCGTCGATCTCGCCCGGCTTGAGGCCGGCGTCCTTGAGGGCCGCCTTGCAGGGCTCGATCGTGCGCTGCACGAGGTCATCGACCAGCGATTCGAACTTGGCGCGGGTAAGCTTCATCGTCAGGTGCTTGGGCCCGGTCTGATCCGCCGTGATGAAGGGCAGGTTGACCTCGGTCTGCGCCGAGGAGGAGAGCTCGATCTTGGCCTTCTCGGCGGCCTCCTTGAGGCGCTGGAGGGCCAGCTTGTCGTTCTTCAGGTCGATGCCCTGTTCCTTCTTGAACTCCGCGGCCAGGTACTCGACCAGCCGCATGTCGAAATCCTCGCCGCCGAGGAAGGTGTCGCCGTTGGTCGACTTCACCTCGAACACGCCGTCGCCGATCTCCAGCACGGAGATGTCGAACGTGCCGCCGCCGAGGTCATAGACCGCGATGGTCTTGCCTTCCTTCTTGTCGAGGCCGTAGGCAAGCGCCGCGGCCGTCGGCTCGTTGATGATGCGCAGCACCTCGAGCCCGGCGATCTTGCCGGCGTCCTTGGTGGCCTGGCGCTGGGCGTCGTTGAAATAGGCGGGAACGGTGATGACCGCCTTCTCGACCTTCTCGCCGAGATAGCTTTCGGCCGTCTCCTTCATCTTCTGGAGGATCATCGCCGAGATCTGGGAGGGCGACTGCTTCTTGCCGCCGGCTTCCACCCAGGCATCGCCGTTGTCGCCCTTGACGATCTTGTAGGGGACGAGCTTCTTGTCCTTTTCCGTCACCGGATCATCATAGCGGCGGCCGATGAGACGCTTGACCGCGAAGACTGTATTTTCCGGATTGGTGACCGCCTGGCGCTTGGCCGGCTGGCCGACGAGGCGCTCACCGTCCGAGGTGAAGGCCACGATGGAGGGCGTCGTGCGCGCGCCTTCCGCATTCTCAATGACCTTGGCGTCCTTGCCGTCCATGACGGCGACGCAGGAATTGGTCGTTCCGAGGTCGATGCCGATAACTTTTGCCATTCTCGTTCTCTCCTTCAAGCAGGCCGTCTGGACCCGATGCGGCGTTCCGTCGACGGCCCCTGTTCACTGGAAATCGCGCTGCGACACGGCCTCGCGGCCGGCCTCATGCGGTTGCGGCGTATATAAGAAAGGGCCGGGGGGCCTGCAAGCGGGAGAACACACGAGATTCGAACGATCCCCCGCTTGCCGCGCCGTGAGGGCGGCACCGGTCGGACGATCCCGTCCGCCGCGAGGACGGGCGTTCCTCCGCTACGAATCCCGATTGCGCCCCGCCTCCAAGATGGGGATAAGGGCATAAATTCTGGAGATCATTCATGAGCGAGAGCAAAGCCCCCTTCGTCTGGTCCGATCCGTTCCTGCTGGAAGGGCAATTGAGCGAGGACGAGCGCGCGATCCGCGACGCGGCCGCCGCCTTCGCCGCCGACAAGCTGGCTCCGCGCATCGAGGCCGCCTATCTGGAGGAGAAAACCGATCCGGCGATCTTCGCCGAGATGGGCGAGGCAGGATTGCTCGGCATCACGATTCCGGAAGAATATGGCGGGCTCGGCGCCAACTACGTCACCTATGGGCTGGTGGCGCGCGAGGTGGAGCGGGTGGATTCCGGCTATCGCTCGATGATGAGCGTGCAGTCGTCGCTGGTCATGTATCCGATCCACGCCTACGGCTCGGAGGAGCAGCGCAGGAAATACCTGCCGAAGCTCGCCTCGGGTGAATGGATCGGCTGCTTCGGCTTGACGGAAGCCGATGCGGGCTCGGATCCGGGCGGCATGAAGACGCGGGCCGAGAAGGTGTCCGGCGGCTACCGGCTCAACGGCTCCAAGATGTGGATCTCCAACGCGCCGATCGCCGACGTCTTCGTGGTATGGGCGAAGCTGAAGGGCGAGGACGGCAAGGACGCGATTCGCGGCTTCGTGCTGGAAAAGGGCACGAAAGGGCTTTCGGCACCGAAGATCGAGGGCAAGCTGTCGCTGCGTGCCTCGATCACCGGCGAGATCGTGCTTCAGAACGTCGAGGTCGGCGAGGACGCGCTGCTGCCGAACGTCTCCGGCCTGAAGGGGCCGTTCGGCTGCCTCAACCGGGCGCGCTACGGCATCTCCTGGGGCGTGATGGGCGCGGCGGAGGATTGCTGGCATCGCGCCCTCCAGTACGGGCTCGACCGCAGGCAGTTCGGCAAGCCGCTGGCCGGCATGCAGCTCTACCAGAAGAAGCTCGCCGACATGCAGACCGAGATCGCGCTGGGGCTTCAGGGCTCCTTGCGCGTCGGCCGCCTTATGGACGAGGGCAGGATGGCGCCGGAGATGATCTCCATCGTCAAGCGCAACAATTGCGGCAAGGCGCTGGACATCGCCCGGCAGGCCCGCGACATGCATGGCGGCAACGGCATCCAGATCGGCTACCATGTGATGCGCCACGCGCAAAATCTGGAGACCGTCAACACCTATGAGGGCGCGCACGACGTGCATGCGCTGATCCTCGGCCGCGCCCAGACCGGTATCCAGGCGTTCTTCTGACGGATGACGCCGCCGGCCGGCAGTCCGGAACGTGCTGCCCTGGCGTATTTCGGCCTCATCTTCGCGGCCGGCTTTATCATGGGGACGATAAGAGTGCTTCTTGTCGAACCGCGGCTGGGGCCTTCGTGGTCCGTGGCGCTGGAATTGCCGGTGATGCTCGGGCTTTCCGCCTTCGCGGCGCGGTGGCTTGCCGGGTTATTCGCCGTAGAGCCGGCGGCGCCGGCGCTGCTGCGCATGGGACTGGTCGCTCTGGCGTTGCTCGTGGCGGCCGAAACCGTGCTGGGCTTGTGCGCGTTCGGCCAATCCATTGCCGATCAGGTCACGGCCTATGCGAGCCCGCGCGGGATCCTGACGCTTGCGGGCCAGATCGGTTTCGGGCTGATGCCGCTTCTCGTGGCGCGACGACGACCCGCTTGATGCAGGCGGCGAGATAGTCGGGCAACACCCGCTCAAGGTTACTCTTGAGACGGGCCCTCGTCCTCATCGCCGATGATGTCGAGCGGCTGCACCAACCACCGGCCGTCCGGCTTCGCGGCATGGAGCGTCACGCCGAAGGCGGCCTGCAGGGCCGTTCCGGAGAGCGCCACGTCGGGACTGGCGTCGATTGCCACCCGGCCGCCGTGAAGCAGGATCAGGCGCGTGCACCAGCGGGCGGCGAGGCCGAGATCGTGCATGGAGGCGATGACGCTGCGGCCTTCCTGCGCCAGTTGCCGGAAGAGGCGCATGACCCCGATCTGATGCGCCGGATCCAGCCCCGCGATCGGCTCGTCGGCGAGGATCGCCGGCGTCTCCTGCGCCAGCACGCGCGCGATCAGCACCCGCGCCAGCTCGCCGCCCGACAGTTCGGTCGCGGGACGGGCGCGAAGGGAGACCACGTCCATGCGCCGTAGTGCCGTCTCGACCGCCGTGCGATCATCGGGTCCGAGCGGCGCGAAGCGCGACAGATAGGGCGCGCGTCCCAGCGCCACAAGCGTTTCGACCGGCAGCGGCCAGGCGATGTCGCGCTCCTGGGCGAGATAGCCCATCTTCCGGGCGCGGGCCGACGCGGAGAGCGCGCGCCCGTCCTCTCCGTCCAGCGCGATCGCTCCTTCATAGGGAAGCAAGCCGGCAATGGCGCGCAGCAACGTCGACTTGCCGGCGCCGTTCGGCCCGATGAGGCCGATGAACTCGCCAGGCCCGACGGCGAAGGAAACCTTGCGCAGCACAGGCCGGCCGGCCAGCGACACGTCGAGCCCTTCGACGGAGAGCCGCGTCACGCAAGCCTCCGCCGCTCGCGCCAGACGAGCCAGAGAAAGAACGGCGCCCCGACAATGGCGGTCAGCACGCCGAGCTTCAGGTCGCGGTCCGGCGCCACCAGCCGTACGAGGATGTCCGCAGCGAGCAGCAGGCACGCCCCGCCGAGCGCGCTCGCCGGCAACAGGCGCGAGGGCCGCCCCGAAACCAGCGGCCGCAGCATATGCGGCACCACCAGCCCGACGAAGCCGATCGCGCCGGCCACCGCCGTTGCGGCGCCGACGGAGACCGCCGTCCCGAGGACCGCCAGCCATTGCACGCGGCGCATGTCGACGCCGAGCGTCGACGCCGTCTCGTGCCCGAGCGTCAGGGCGTCGAGGGCGCGGCCGAGCATGCCGAGCATGATCCAGCCGGCAATCATGAAGGGTACGGCGAGCCATACATGCGCCATCGACCGGTCGGCCAGCGATCCCAGCATCCAGAACATGATCTCGATCGCCGCGAACGGGTTCGGCGACAGGTTGAGCGCGAGCGAGGTCATCGCGCCGGCAAAGCTCGACACGGCGACGCCGGCCAGGATGATGGTCAGCACGCCGCCTTGCAGTCCCGCGAGCGCCTGGACGACCAGCACCGCCACGACGGCGGCCGCCAGCGCGGCGATCGGAAGAGACAGCGGGAAGACGGCGCTGAGGCCCGTATAGATGGCGAGCACCGCGCCGAGCGAGGCCGAGGCGCTGACGCCGATCAGGCCCGGCTCGGCGAGCGGGTTGCGCAAATAGCCCTGAAGCACCGCGCCGGACAGGCCGAGCGTGGCGCCGACCGTCAGGCCGAGGATCGCGCGCGGCAGGCGAATCTGCTGCATGATCAGCGCGATCGCGTCGCCCTTGCGGGAGAAGAGGGCGGCGATGCTGTCCCCGAAGGCGATGGCGGCCGGCCCTATCGTCAGCGACAGCAGGAAAAGCAGCAGCGTCAGCAGCAAAAGCGCCGCCAGAACGAGCCGATATCGTCGGTCGCCGCTCATCGGCGGGCCGCATCCCGCAGCAGCCGGACGGCCTCCATGGTGAACGGCCCGCCGCAGACCGTGTATCTTGCGGGGATCTCCGCGCGCGTCCCGGCTTCGACGAGCGCGCGGTAGGCGGGGTGGACATAGTTCTCGTAGGCGAGCGCGGGCGCCTCGCTTTCGCGGCCGCTGTCGATCAGGACGTCCGGCGCGGCCAGGACCAGCAGCTCCAGCGGCAGCCGCGCGGGCCCGGCGAAGCCCAGCCGGTCCGCGATGTTGGTCAGCCCGGACGCGACGATGACGGCATCCATGAAGGTGCCTGCGCCGGAGGTGGAGCTGTTGGCATAATAGGCGGCGGCGGTCTTGCCGGAAGCGCCTTCGCCGGAGAGCGCCGCCAGGTCGGCGTCCATCGCCGCGACGATTTCGGCGGCGCGCTCCTCGCGGCCCAGCACCGCGCCGAGCCGGCGGAGGTTCGCCCGCACGTCGTCGAAAGAGTTCTCAGGCCTGAACTCCTCGACCCTTATGCCGAGCTTGCGCAGCAGTTCGACCGTCGCGCGTGTCGTATAGGTGCCGGCCAGCACGAGATCAGGCTCCATCAGGAAGATCTCCTCCGCTTGGCCATGATTGACCGCATAGCCGGCCGCCTGCCCCGCCATCGCCGAGAACATCCCGTCCACGGCAAGGGACGAAACCGAATAAAGCTGGCCGGGCGCCGCGACGAGCATCGCCATCTGGTCGGTGCACAGGTTCATCGAGACGACGCGCCGCGGCGCGTCTTCAGCCGATGCGGCGCCGGCGAGCAGCGCCAGCGCCAGCGGGAACCAGCGGCGCCACGACACGGTCAGAACGTTCCCTTCAGCCCTATAAACGCGGTGCGGCCGGGCGTGTTGTAGCCGAAAACCTCCTCATAGTCCTCGTCGAACAGGTTCTCGACGCGGCCATAGGCTTCCAGATGCCCGTTCAACCTGAAGCTGCCGCCGACATTGACCACCGTGTAGGGCGCAAGCGTGACGCGCGCCGGCAGGGAGGGAACATAGGCATTGTCCTCCATCTTGCCGTTGAACACCGCCTCGGCAAAGACGCGGGCGCGATCCTCGTAAAAGGTGTAAGCGGCCGTGACCGAGCCCGCATGTCGCGGCCTTCTCACTTCGTCGAGGCGCGGCCCGCCGGCAGATGTCTGCTCGGTGGCGTCGAGATAGGTATAGGTGGCGGTTGCGGTAAAACCGTTCCGGAGATCGACGGTAGCCGCCACTTCCACGCCCTGGCGCTTGCTCTTGCCGTCGCGGTTGATCGGCGTGTAGACGAAGTCGCTGCCCAGCACCGTCGCGATCTCGTGGGTCAGGTCCTGGTTGAACCAGGTGACGTCGAGGACCAGGCGCCGGTCGAAGAAGCCCTGCTCCACGCCGAAGTCCCAGCCGAAACTCTCCTCCGGCCTGAGGTTGGGACTTCCCCTGAACAGCGACGGCGTGTAGCCGAATTGCTCGTAGAAGGTCGGATCGGTGACGCCGGTGCCGACCGAGGAATGCAGCCTCGTTTCGGTTCCGGGCACCTTCCACGCGCCGCTCAGGCTGTAGGTCGTCGCGTCCTCGAAGGCCTCGTTGTAGTCCTGGCGCAGGGCGGCGTTGACGTAGATCTGGTCGAGAAACTCGCCGCGATATTCGCCGACCAGCGAATTGCTCTCCCGCGAAAAGGTTTCCGTGAGGTGGGACGGCGTGAAGGTCTCGCGCTGCCATTCGTAGCCGCCGGTGATCTGGTGGTGCGCGCCGAGGAAGCCGGGCGTGTCGAACTGGTAGCTGGCCTGATAGGAGCCCTTGTAGCGGCTGCCTTCGTTCCAGGTGAGCGCTCCGCCATAGGCGCTGGCGTAGTCGTCCCGGTGCGTGTCGCTGGCGGTGAACCGTGCCTTCTGCGTCAGCGCTCCGTCGAGCGAGGTATAGGTCGCGCCAAGCGATCCGAACAGTTCCCTGGTCGCCGTCCAGTCGTCGCCGTCGATCACCAGGCCGACATTCGGCCCGGGCAGATAGTCCGGCGGGCCGCCATAGGTGAAGTCCTGCGGATCGGTGTCGCTCCTGCGGTCGACATAGCGCAGCGTGCCGTCGACGGTGAGAGCGGGCGTGAGATCGATGTTGACCTTGCCGTTCAGCGTCGTGTTGCGGCCGCCGTCCTTCTCGCTGCCGAAGTCGGAGATGTTGAAGCCGTCGTTCCTGCGATAGGCGCCCGACAGCGCGACGTCGTAGTTCTCGCCGCCGCCCGACAGCGACACGCCGCCGAGGAACGTGCCGTCCGTGCCGACTTCCGAGCGGCCGTCGATCTTCCATCCGTCGCGGCTGCCGCGCTTGGTGATGATGTTGACGACGCCGGCCATCGCATTCGATCCCCAGAAGGCGCTTTGCGGTCCGCGGAGGATCTCGATGCGATCTATGTCGGCGGCCAGCAGGCTGCCGAAATCGAACTCGCCGCTCGACGTCTCGCTGGCTTCGACGCCGTCGATCATCACCAGGAGATGGTTCACCTCCGCGCCGCGGACGCGCACCTGCGTGAGCCCGCCGGCCGAACCGGCATGCGAGACGGTAAAGCCCGGCACCAGCCGCAAGGCGTCGGCGACGTAGCGGATCTGGTCCTTCTCCAGTTGCTCGCCGGTGATGACGGTGAAGGCGCGCCCCGACTTTTCCTGCTCCACCGGCGTCAGGCCTTCCGTGACCAGGATCGGCTCCAGAAGCGTGGGCTGGTCCTGCGCGGCCGCCCCTTGTGTCCAGATAGCGGCAGCCGCCGCAAGCGCGGCGGCGCCGGCCGAATGAATGGATTTCCGCATCGCGTCCCCGATCCCTGCCGGAGGAGCGAACTCTGTTCGCTCCGTTGCCCATCTCCAGCCGCAAGGTGGGAAAACCGGGGGGCTTTGCGACAGGAGAGCGCAACACGCCTTGAACCGGCACCGCATGCGGCAACACTTCAAAGTGTCACCGCCACGGACGACCGCGCCCGACCACCCCTCGTGGTCAGGCTGGGTGACTGGAGCAGGCAGGTCTCCTGACTTCCGTGTCATCGCCGCCCACCGCCTTCCCGGAAGCACGAAGCCGCCAGTGGCATGATGGAGGAAAGCTCAACGGTTACAGTTGCGGGGGCAGTCGCGGCTTCGAGCAAGCGCTCTTACCGCATTCCCTTTTCATCCGCCTCGCGGCAGAACCAACTCCGGCCGGAACGATAGGAAGAGTCCCGACGGCTTGTCAATCTGCCTCCTGCCCGGCTTTCTCTTCAGCTTATCCCGGCCGCGCCCGGCCAGTAGTCGGCGTCCTTCGTCGGACGCGGGCCGAAGATCGCCTGACCGACGCGCACGAGCGTCGCGCCTTCCTCGATGGCAATCTCGAAATCGCCGGACATTCCCATCGAAAGCTGCTCGAACGACAGGCCGGCCGGCGCTTCGGCCCGCAGGCGGTCGCGGAGATCGCGCAGCAAACGGAAACAGCGCCGCACGCGCGCCTCGTCGGCCGAGAAGATCGCGAGCGTCATCAGCCCCTTCACCTTGAGCCGCGAAAAGGCCGGCAGCTCCCGCGCGAATGCCGCCACCTCGTCCGGCGAGAGGCCGAACTTGCTCTCCTCGCCCGACGTGTTGACCTGCACGAAGACATCAAGCGTGCGATCCTCGACCTCCAGCCGCCGGTCGAGCGCCTCGGCGACGCGCAGGCTGTCGAGCGCCTGGAACTCGTCGGCGAAGCGCGCGACGTCCCTGGCCTTGTTGGTCTGGAGGTGGCCGACGATGCTCCACGACAGCGGCAGGTCGGCCATCGCCTGCCACTTTCCCTTCGCCTCCTGAACCTTGTTCTCGCCGAGTGCCGTCATCCCGGCGGCGTACGCCGCCCGCAGCAGCGGCGCGGGCACGGTCTTGCTGATCGGCAGCAGCCTGACCTCGGCGGGATCGCGGCCGGCGCGCCGGCAAGCCGCCGCGATCCGCTCCCGCACGGTGGCGAGCCGCGCCGCATAATTGTCCACGTCGGACTGCGAAAAGGCGCTCCCGCCGGTATCAGCCATCGCCTCGCCCCTCGGCCATCAGCAGCGCGATCTCCGCGCCGACCTTCATGTCCTCTTCCGCGCCGAAGGCATGGCGGCGGATGTGTCCGGCCCGGTCGATCAGGACGAGGCTCGGCGTGCCCTGCATGCGGTAGGCCGCCATCGTGCGGGGTATCGGCCCCTCCTCCGACGGACGGTCGACGGCGATCGGAAAACCCAACCGGTATTCGTGGATGAAAGCGGCGAGCGAGACCGGCGTCATCGCCTCGTGATGCTCGAACACCGTGTGGATGCCGATGACCGCGACCTCGCTCGACCGGAACGTCGCGGCGATGCGCCTGGCTTGCGGCAGGCCCGACTGCACGCAGCCCGGACACAGCATCTGGAAGGCGTGCAGCACGACCACCCGGCCGCGCAGGCCGGCGAGCGACAGCGGCTCGGCGGTGTTGAACCATTGCGCGACGTCCAGTTCGGGCGCCTCCTGAAAGGACGACATAGTGCCCACGCTCAAGACAGATGCTCCTTCGGTCTCGCGCTCTCCACGGCGGAAAGCCGGCGCCGCAGCCGGCGCGTCTCCTCGAAGCGCGCGGTCACGTCGCGCAGGATGGCCGCCATGCCGCCGATCCCGCCTCCGGCGCCGCGCAGCAGGATGATCGTGAACTCGATCGAAATCTGCGCGCCGCCGCGGGTGATCGCCGGAACCGACAGAAGATCGCCCGCGCCGTAGCGCGTCTCGCCGGCCGCCATCACCTGGTCCCAGCCGCTCCAGTGGCGCTGGCGCAGGCGCTCGGGGATGATGATGTCGAGCGACCGGCCGAGCGCCTCCGCTTCGGAAAAGCCGAAGATGCGCGCCGCCCCGGGATTCCAGAAGCGGATCCGCCCCTCGCGGTCCGTCGCGAGGATCGCGTCGGCCGAGGTGGCGAGCAGCGCGGCCGCCAGGCTTTCATCGTCATATCCGGGAAGGTTCGGCATCGGTTCGCTCCGTCCGACATTCCACCCAGCCGGCCGACCGGGCAAGGATAAATCCCCGTTGGCCCCAACGGTCGCGCTCCTTGCCCCAGCGCCTCTCAGATATCGCAATCCAGCGGTCCGGTTCGCGAGCCGAATTTCCGGCGCTCATGGATATCGGGCCGCGCGTTCACCGCCTCGACGATCGGCGCAAGCCTGTCGGCCCAGCGCGCTGCGGAAAGCGGGTCGGCGATCAGATCCTGCCGCACCTCGATCAGCGCATGGGCGTAGCCGTTGGCGATGGCGTGGCGGAACATCGTGTCGCCGCGCAACGCGCCGTCGTAGGGTTCGTTGTCTCCGACGACGAGGCCGGGGTCACGCCGCAGCAGGTCCATCAGCATGAGCGGGGCGCGGTCGTCCAGATCCCACAAGATGCCGACATGCCAGGGGCGCACATGCCCCTGCATCACCGGCGTGAAGGAATGCACCGAGAAGACGAAGGGCGCCGCGCCCGTCGCCTCGTGCACGGAGGCGATCAGCGCGCCCGCCGCGTCGTGATACGGCCGGTAGAAGAGGTCGAGGCGCCTTTGCCTCTCCTCTTCGCTCAGCGGGTAGTTGCCGGGCACGACCGTGCCGTCATAGAGCTGGCGGATGAGGGTGGGGTCGTCCTCGCCGCGGTTCGGGTCGATCAGCAGCCGCGAGAACCGCGCCAGCAGGGCCGGCGCGCCGGTGAGCTCGGCCAGCCTGCGGGTCAGCGGCTCGACGCCGATGTCGTAAGCGATATGACGGTCGAACTCGCCGGCCGGCAGGCCCAGATCGCCATATTCGTCTGGCAGCTCGCGGCCGGCATGGTCCGCGAGCAGCACGAGACCGCGGCTGCGATCGCCCTCGATCAATTCGAACGGCGCAAAGAGAGCGGTGCGGACCATGACCGGAAACCTGGATGGGCGACGACGACGCGGACGCGTCCGAGACAGGCCGACCGCCGTCGTTTTGTCAATCTTTTCCGCGACTCCTTCGGCGCGCCGGGCCGTGGCGCGCGTCCGCTAAATCGATTGGACGGGCGCAGGCGGCGCGTTGACATGGGAGCGGACTTCTCCGAAAAGGGCATCACGATGCTGGGGTCATGCATGAACTGGAGCCTTGCCGTACCGCCGCGCGCGGGCACGCGATGCATTGCGGCGCTGCTCGGGCTTCTGGCGCCGGCCGCGCTCTTCGGCGTGGCGCCGGCGCATGCCGATTTCCGGGTCTGCAACGGCACGCAGAGCCTCGTCGGCGTGGCGATCGGCTATCGCGCCCAGTCGGGCTGGGTGACGGAAGGGTGGTGGCACATCGCCGGATCGAACTGCAAGACCCTGATCGAGGGGCCCCTTTCCTCCCGCTATTTCTACCTCTACGCGGAAGACGCGGACAAGGGCGGGCGCTGGGACGGCCCGATCAACATGTGCGTGGCCGACAAGGAGTTCAAGATCAACGGCGTGAACGACTGTTTCGCGCGCGGCTACCAGCGCGCCGGCTTCCAGGAATACGACACCGGCGAGCAGGCGAGCTGGATGGTCCAGCTTTCCGGCGAGGCCGCCGAAGGCAACGGAACGGGCGCCGCCGCCCAGCCGTCCACGGGAAAGCCGACACCATGAGACGCAGCCGCAAGGTCAAGATCCTGGCCACGCTCGGCCCCGCCTCCTCCTCCGAGGAGATGATCGGCAAGCTCTTCAGGGCCGGGGCGGACGTCTTCCGCATCAATATGAGCCATACGGACCACGAGGCGATGCGCGAGCTGGTGCGCCGCATCCGCAGCGTGGAGCAGGATGCGGGGCGGCCGATCGGCATCCTGGCGGATTTGCAGGGTCCGAAGCTCAGGGTCGGCACGTTCAGGAACACCAAGGAAGAGCTGGTCGTCGGCCAGACCTTCACGCTGGACGACAATCCCGAGCCCGGCGACGCCGCCCGCGTCTATCTCCCCCATCCCGAGATCCTGTCCTCCGTGCGGGCCGGACACCGGCTGCTGATCGACGACGGCAAGCTCGAGCTGAAGGCGGTCAAGTGCGACGGCAGGTCCATCGTCGCGACCGTCGTGGCGGGCACGCGGATTTCCGACAGGAAGGGCGTCAGCCTGCCGGACACGGAACTGCCCGTCGGCGCGCTGACGGAGAAGGACCGCGCCGACCTCGAGGCGGTGCTGGAGGCCGGCGTCGACTGGGTGGCGCTCTCCTTCATCCAGCGTCCCGAGGATCTGGCGGAAGCGCGCAAGATCGCCCGGGGCCGGGCACTGCTGATGTCGAAGATCGAGAAGCCGCAGGCCGTCGCCCGGCTGCCCGAGATCATCGAGCTTTCCGACAGCCTGATGGTGGCGCGCGGCGACCTCGGCGTCGAGATGCCGCTGGAGATGGTGCCCGGCATCCAGAAGCAGATCACGCGCGCGGCGCGCAAGGCCGGCAAGCCGGTGGTGGTGGCGACGCAGATGCTCGAATCGATGATCACCGCCCCGGTGCCGACGCGCGCCGAGGTGTCGGACGTCTCGACCGCCGTCTTCGAGGGCGCGGACGCGGTCATGCTGTCGGCCGAGTCCGCCGCCGGCCAGTACCCGATCGAGGCGGTGGCGACGATGAACCGCATCGCCGAGCAGGTCGAGAAGGACCCGAACTACGCCGGAATCATCAACGCCCAGCGCAGCGCGCCGGAAGCCACCGGCCCGGACACGATCTCGCTCGCGGCGCGCGAGATCGCCGAAACGCTGAAGGTCTCGGCCATCGTCACCTACACCGCATCGGGCACGACGGGCCTGCGCGCGGCGCGCGAGCGGCCGCAGGTGCCGATCATCGCGCTGTCGCCCATCGTCGAGACGGCGCGGCGCCTGTCGCTTCTGTGGGGCACGCATTGCGTCGTGTCCCCGGACGCCACCGATCTCGACGACATGGTCGACCGCGCCTGCCGGATCGCCCATCGCGAGCAGTTCGGCGCGCCGGGAGACCGCATCATCATCACGGCTGGCGTGCCGCTCCGCACGCCCGGCGCGACGAACATGCTGCGCATCGCCTATATCGAGAAGGCGGGCGAGGCCGCCTGAACCGCCTCTGGCGAGCGCAAACGGTGCAGCAGCCTGCAAAACAGGCAGTGACGATCAACATTTGTGCAATACTTTTTTAACCAGCCATGCGATCTGCGCATTGCTGCATTGCGGCATTCAATATTGCACTGCAGCACGAACATCCACATCTTTCGTCGCGTAGGGAGGATCAACCAGTCGCCGCAAGCGACGCCGAAAGGGAATTGATCCGATGTTTTCTTCTCTTCTCAACACGATGCGTGATCGCGCCGCCAAGCGCAGGCGCTACAATCAGCTCACCTCCGAGATCCTCGGGCTGAGCGACCGCGATCTCTCCGACATCAACGCCAACCGGACCGACATGCTGCGCCATGCCTATCGCGAGGTCTATGGCGACTGACGAGGCGTAAAAGGGCGGCCGGCCTCACAGCCGGCTGCCCGGCCCCTCAGGCGGTCCAATCCAGCCAGCGGCCGTGAAAATCGCAACGCGCAAGATGGCGCGTCACGCCGTCCGGCCAGACCGTCAAGGAAAGCGTCGCGTGCGGGTCGCGTATGTCGAGAGGCTCCATCCTCAGCCAGGCGACCGGCGCGCTCCGCGCCGCATCCCGCCCGGCCCGTTCCATTGCGGTCTCGACGCTTTCCCGGGTCGCTTCCGGAAGATACTGCCACATGATGGAGTGCATCAGCACGAACGCCCCGTCGAGAGGACGGCTTTCCAGCCGGCGCTCGACGAAATCGGCCGCGTCGCTCCGCGCCAGCACATAGGGCTCCGCTTCGGCCAGGGCGATCGCGGCGTCGAGGCGCGCCAGCCGCGCCGCCTGATCCGGCCAGACATAGGAGCGCAGGCGCAGCCTCTCGGCCGGCTGACTGAAATCGACCGGAGCGATGTCGGAGCCCGTGCGCGAGACGATCTCCAGCCGCCCCGAAAGCGGGATGCGGCCACCCCTCAATTCCGGAGCCAGCCTGACCGGCGCCCCCGCGGCACCGGCGGTCTCGCCACCATAGTCGTAGGCAAACCTGTCGAGCAGCAAGTTCAGCCCCGCGCTGGAGCCGATCTCGTTGAGATGCAGAGGCAGGCCGGTTTTGCGGGCGATCGCCATCAGGCCGGGATAGAGCACGGCCGACCGCGCGATCTCGTTCGTCTGGGGCGGTGAGCGGAGCGAGGCTGCCAGCCAGGCGTCGTTGCGGGCGATCGCTCCCGGAAGCGCCGAGGTCAGGGCCGCCGCGTCGGTTGCCGCAGGCGGATAATGCCGCGCGAGTTCGGCATCGGCGCCGCGCAGGACGACTTGGTTGAGCCCGCCGCACAGGCGAAGCGACAGCGCGTCCTCCCGCGCGCTGCCGGGCCAGTCGAGGACCAGCCGGCCCGTTTGCGTCGTACGGTCGAGGATCTTTGCCAGCGCCCTGCACAGGTGGGCAGTGAACGGCGAGCCCAGCCTGTCGCAGGCATCGGCCTGGCCGAGGAAATTCTCGCGAATCGCGGCTTCAGCGCGCCCGTCGGTCGCGTCTTGCCCATGCTTATCCGGCACCATCAGGCCTCAACGCCTTCTCGATCTCGGGGAGCAGGACGGACTTCACGCTTTCGGGCGTCAACGGGCCGACATGGCGGTAGCGGATGGTCCCCGCCCGGTCGACCACATAGGTCTCGGGCACCCCGTAGACTCCCCAGTCGATGGCCGTCCGGCCGGTCTCGTCCACGCCGATGGCCTTGTAGGGATTGCCGAGGTCGCCGAGGAAACGCCGGGCGTTCTCCGGCTTGTCCTTGTAGTTCATGCCGACGATGGCGAAGCGGTCGTCCGACGACAGGCCGAGCAGGACCGGATGCTCCTCGCGGCACGGCCCGCACCAGGACGCCCAGACGTTGACGAGCGCGACCTTGCCCTTGAACGCCTCCAGGTCGAGGCCGGGCACGCCGGCGCCTTCCAGCGGCGGAAGCTTCGTCACCGGGACCGCCTGGCCGATCAGGGCCGACGGCACCGTCGAGACGTCGCCGCCGGTCAGCAACTGCTTGAGAAAAATGCCGGCCAGCGCCGCGAACACGAAGAGCGGCAGCAGGACGAGCAGCAGCTTTCCGGACACACGCGGCGCCGGCCCGTCCGGCTCGGCCTTGCCTTCCGTTTCCGTGCTCACGGCGCCTTCCTTTCGGAGCGGCGGCGGGCGCCCTGCGCTTCCAGCTCGGCCAGCTCGCGCCGACGCGCGCTTTGGTCGGCGAGGATCCATCCGATCATTCCGGCAAGGACGAGCGCGGTCAGCCCGTACGCGGCGGCGACGTACCAGTCATGCGGGCTCATCGCGCCGCCTCGGCGCGGCGCGCGGCGATGCGCTGCATGGCGGAGACGCGGCGGCGCAGGATCTCGGTACGGATGGCGACCAGATGCAGCGTGACGAAGAGCAGCGTGAAGCCGAGCGCCATGACGAGCAGCGGCCAGAGCATGCTCGGATCAATGGTCGGCCCGCCGAGCCGGAACACCGAGGCGGGCTGGTGCAGCGTGTTCCACCACTCGACCGAGAATTTTATGATCGGAATGTTGATAAAGCCGACAAGCGTCAGCACGGCCGCCGCCCGCGCCGCGCGCGACGGATCGTCGAGCGCCCGGGTCAGCGCGATCAGGCCGAGATACATCAGGAAGAGCACGAAGACGGAGGTGAGCCGCGCGTCCCAGACCCACCAGGTGCCCCACATGGGCTTGCCCCAGATCGAGCCGGTGACGAGCGCCAGCGCCGTGAAGGCCGCGCCGATCGGCGCGGCCGCCTTCAGCGAGACGTCGGCGAGCGGATGGCGCCAGACCAGCGTGCCGATCGCGGAGGCCGCCATCAGCGTGTAGCAGAACATGGAGAGCCACGCGAAGGGCACATGGATATACATGATCCGCACGGTGGGGCCCTGCTGGTAATCCTCGGGGGCGGCGAAGGACAGGTAGAGCCCGATGGCCAGCAGCACGGCGCTCAGCGCCGCGAGCCACGGCACGAGGCGATCCGCCAGCGCGATGAAACGCGTCGGATTGGCCAGGTCGCTAAAGCGCCGGGGAGCCTGGGAAGCCGCTTCGCTCATGGCGTCTACATAGAATGCGCCGGCTGGCGGTGCAATCGACGCCGATCGTCGCGCCTCAGAGACCGTTTGGAAACGGTCCCTCAGTCGGCGGACCAGCGCAGCGCGACGGCCGCCGCCAGCGGCCCGATCACCGCGAGCATAAGCGTCAGGCCGAGCATCAGCAGGAAGGGCTGGGTGAACGGATCGGGCTCGGCCACCGCGCCGTAGCTCGCGGAGACGCCGAAGATGAGCAGCGGGATCACCAGCGGCAGGATCAGCACCGAGATCAGCAGACCGCCGCGCGGCAGCGCCACGGCCACCGCCGCGCCGACCGCGCCGACCAAGGCGATGCCCAGGAACAGGCCAAGCAGCGGCGCTGCGGCGACGAGCGGCAGGCAGGTCGCCGTCCAGTGCGCCAGGCATTTGACGAACACCGTCACCGGCAGCATGTGCCGGCTGCCCGCCAGGATCATCAGGTCGAGCGACCCGTCCTCCCGGTCGGCCTGGAAGAGCCGGTCGAGGCCGAGCAGCGAGGCGAGCAGCGCGCCGATCCACAGGATGGCCGGGCCGATCCGCGCCAGAAGGTTGAGGTCGGGGCCCATGCCGAAAGGGATGGTGACGATCACCGCGAGGAAGAACAGCACGCCGGTGAGCCCGGCCCCGCCGGCGCGCATCGCCAGCCGGATGTCGCGGAGGTAGAGATCTAGCATGGGACCTGCCGTGGGGGACGGACAGCCCAGGCACCCCTCTCTGTCCTGCCGGACATCTCCCCCTCAAGGGGGGAGATCGGCAGTTTCGATTCAGGCTCTCGTCCTGCGACGCTGACGATTGGCGAAACCGGAAATATCAGCCGATCTCCCCCCTTGAGGGGGAGATGTCCGGCAGGACAGAGGGGGGTGTCA
>JAFKJW010000102.1 GCA_017305925.1 Hyphomicrobiales bacterium
GAATAGCATTCACGAGCTGCTGCCTTGGAATTGGAAGTGCCAGACCGAAAAGCCGGCAGTCGCCGAGGCCGCCTGAGCCGGCTGCCATCATAGCCGGACGTCGTTACACGCGCACGCGACGATCACGCGGCCTTCCTCGGATGCGTACACGAGGCGGCCTGTCCGGTCTCGAGCACCAGCCTCATCACCATGCCGGAGCGTTTCAGCCGGACCGGCACCATGATCTGAAGCAGGGATGTACGATCGAGCCCACTGCTCTCTCGGGCTGGATCGGTGCGCCGCCACCTTCAGGACCGAGGCAATCCGCAACCTGGTTGCCGTTCAGGGTGATGGTCACTGCGTCCGGCGCAACCTCGATCCGCTGGACGATCCGGCCGATCAGTTTTGCGATGGATGCTGCATCCGAACCGCGCAGCATCCCCGCGATGGTCCGAGCTGCGGAGACGGCTTTGGCGGCCATCGGCGGCGAAGCAGCCTCCATCAAGGAGATCGGATCGTCGAACAGTTCGGCGAGCTTGCTCGAGACCAGAGCCTCGATCTCTGGCGCCGGGATGCGCATGCCATCAGTGCTGGCGGCATTGCCGCCGTGGTGCAGGCTGGAACTGACATAATAGCGGTAGCGCTTCGCCCCCTTGCCGGCATGAGAGGCGATCATCCTCTCGCCGGTGCCGTCAAACAGCTTGCCGGTCAGGATGCTGGGATGGGCCACAGCCCGAACATGCCGCTCGCCCGTGCGGTTGCCGGATAGGGCCGCCTGTACCTCGTCCCAGATTGGCTGATCGATGATCGGCCGGTGGCGGCCGTCATAGGCTGTGCTGCGATGCCGGATGCGGCCGATGTAGATCGGGTTGGACAGGATGGCATAAAGCTCTCCCCGGCTGAACGACGTGCCACCAAAGCTGCGTCCTGCCTGGTTGTGCGTATGGGCTTCACCAGGCCTCGGCGATCAAGCTCTTCCTGCAGGAGGCGGACATTGCCGCGATCGAGGTAGAGCGTGAAGATCAGCCGGACCAGTTCGGCATGCTCTTCGACGATCGCCAGGCTGCGGCCATCGGGCTCATAGCCCAGGGGCGGCGTGCCGCCCATCCACATGCCGCGCTGCTTGGAGGCCGCCAGCTTGTCCCGGATGCGCTCTGCCGTCACCTCCCGCTCGAACTGGGCGAAGGAGAGCAGCATGTTCAGCGTCAGCCGTCCCATGCTGGTGGTCGTGTTGAAGGACTGTGTGACCGACACGAAGCTGGTGCCCGCCTTGTCGAAGGCCTCCACCAGTCTGGAGAAGTCGAGCAGGGAGCGGGTCAGGCGGTCGACCTTGTAGACGACCACGATGTCGATGCGGCCGGAGGCAATGTCGGCCAGCATCGCCTTCAGCGCGGGCCGCTCCAGCGTGCCGCCCGAGATGCCGCCATCGTCGTAGCGATCAGGAAGCAGCATCCAGCCCTCGCTGGCCTGGCTGGCGACATAGGCGGAGCAGGCGGCAAACTGGGCATCGAGCGAGTTGAAATCCTGTTCCAGGCCTTCCTCGCTCGACTTGCGGGTATAGATCGCGCAGCGGATCTGCTTCATGATGCTGCCCTCCCCCGCTGACTGACCTTGGGCACGGCATCCGTCCGGGACGAGGAACTCACCCGGACCGAAGACATCTTGGATGACGGCCTTGATGTCTGCCTCTCCGACGTTCGGGCTTCATGGCTGCCATGGTCTCTGGCAACCCGCAGTGTCTTCCTCAGTCCGAAGAAGGCAGGCCCGGACCAATGACCTCCGGTGATGGCGCGGACCACCGCGCTGAGCGACGTCCATTCCCGATCATTCCAGCGGATGATCCCGTTCTCGTCGATGATGACGACATGAACAGAACCCTGCCACTCCCGCATGAGCTTTGTTCCTGCCCTTGCCGGCTGTGTCGTGCTCTTTCCACCCGCTGCCTGTGCCAGCTTGCGCCGTGCGGCAGCCGACAAACCGCCCATGGCAGTGGCCTGGATGTGCCAGGCCAATGCCAGCCTGAGCAGTTTTGGGCTGACGCTGGGTGCCGGACGGCCCACAAGGTCCTGCCAGCGCTGGCGAAGCTGGGGGCCATCCAGCTTCGCCAGCGCCCTCACCTCATCCGAGACATCCATCTCAGGCAGGTCCGCTGGAGTCGTACCGAATGGGCCTGCCAGCCGGTCACTTCCATCAGCGCCGTGATCGTCGTGCCCTTCGTAGACCGAAGCCTCTTCAGGACCAGTTCCGTTTTGTTACTCTTGGCATCGGCATTCGGGGTCTTGTCTGCACTCGCCATCTTGGCGGGCGCTTTCCTGGGCTTCTGCCGACCCGGCCTAGTGGCCCGTGTTGCCGGCACTGGCGCGACCGCCGGCCCAAGCGCCGCATTCGCAATGGCATTCCCGGGATTCATGTCTTCCATGATCGTTCTCCATCGGCTCAGCCAGCCAGGATCGGCTGCCTGTACTGACATGAGCCCGCAATGCGGGCTGGAAAAACGTGCCGGCCTGCGATGATTATTGCTTCACCGTGGTTCAGCCACCGAACGAATGCTCGGTCGGGCGGCGAAGTCCAGCGAACTCAGCCATGGGTTGCCCGTCCCAAGTCCTTTGATGCCTCGAATCCTGCTCGCCACCGGGCCGACAGCTGCTCAAACGCGTTCTCACCAGCGCGAGCCAATGCAGCCAGCGCAATTGGCTCTACCGAATCTCCGGCCTCGCCCAGGATCGACAGAAGTGTCAGCACGCCTTCGATCTGGCGCAGCTCCGGCTCCATGTCGAAGAGGACGACTCGAATTTCGTCAGCGGCAGCGGCCTTGCAAGCCCGGTTCCTCGGCATGACATTCTCCTTGTCACAACCAATGCTTGCTATGCAGAGGAAGTCGAGCGGAAATATCGGCGACCGGCCTGGGGCCAGTACCAGCCTCACCTGGGACTATCTTTAACGTCGTATTTGGGCCAGTAAGAGACTGTCCGCTATCCGGTGCCGCATGGGGTACGCTGACATTCGCCTGTACTGGGCGTTTTGGTACGTCGGCTAAAGCTGCCATTGGCGCTGAACATGCCTAAGGACCACTCCCGAGCGCAAAGCCATCTCGCCTCTCGACGAAGCGCCCGCATCGGGTCAACGTGGCTTGACCTCTCCTCCCGAGGGTAATTGCCTAAACGCCTTGCGCCGTCGCCGAATCTGTGTGAGTAACGTCGCACCACAGGGGTGCTCCGTATTGCCGGGGCTGAGACCGCAGCGCCAAGCCGCGAAACCCTCAAGCTGATCTGGATAATACCAGCGGAGCGAGGCGGATTATGTTTTCTGGCGCACAAGTCGCATTGTACCCGATGGCGGACGATTTCGTCCGCATCATCCTCGGCAGCCTGTCGGCGCTCGACCCCTATCGGGAACGCTTCCGGATCGAGACAGACGACCTTTCCACCCTGCTGGTCGGCCCGACTGAACAGCTGTTTCCCGCCATGCGCGACCTCCATGTGGCGGCTGCCCGGGACGGGGTTCATTGCGTGCTGCATGCCACGGTGTCGCGCGGCTGTCCGGGCGAGCCGGATGATCCGATCTGCACGCCCATCCAGGGCCGCGCGGCCAATACGCCGCTTGCTCAGCGGATCGTCTCGGCCCTGGCCGCTGTGACAGGCGCAGCCACAACGGGCCAGCACGTCGGCGCGCAGCTGTCGCTCTATCCGCTGGGCGCCGCCCACCACATGGACGAGATCTACGGCTGTATCGATTTCATGAAGCGCTCAGGCGTGTTCGAACGATCGAAGAATTTCTGCACCACGCTGCGCGGCGATGCCGGTCCGGTATTCGCCACGCTCGGCGAGGCTTTTTTGCGTTTCGGCTCTCCCGAAGGCCATGTGGCGCTCGACCTCACCGTTTCGGCCAACAGCCCGACCGCCGCCTGAGCCTCGCGCTGTCCGCGCAAGGCGCCTGCACCATGCCCAGAACACTTTCCCTATTGGCCCGGGCGGGGCCTGCCGCGATCGCCATCGCATCGCTGCTGTTTGCCTGGCAGTTCTATACCGACCTGTCCGGCATCAGCCCGACCACCTTGCCGTCTCCTGTCCGGGTCGCCGAGCAGGCATGGGCAAACCGCCGGGCGTTGTGGGACAATACCTTGCCCACCATCCACGCGACAATGCTCGGCTTCGGCTGCTCGCTGGCGACGGCGTTTGTCCTGTCCATCCTGCTCGACTTCTCGCAGGCAATGCGGCGGGCCCTGTTTCCTCTATTCATCGTCAGCCAGACGTTGCCGCTGATCGCCATCGCGCCGCTCGTCGTGCTCTGGTTCGGCTTCGGGCTGATGCCGAAAGTCATGCTGATCGCGCTGGTGACCTTCTTTCCGATGCTGGTCGCGCTGGTGCAGGGCTACGCGTCGACGGAAAAAGAGATCTCGATGCTGCTGCGCTCCATGGGCGCCGGGCGCTGGCGAAGATTCCGGCTCGCCCGCCTTCCATCGGCAGCGCCCTTCTTCTTCGCCGGTCTGCGCATCTCCGTCACCTACGCGGTCGTCGGTGCGATCTTCGCCGAATACGCCGGCGCGGCGCGCGGCCTCGGCATCTACATTCTCAACGCCAAGAACAATTTTCGGCCTGACCTCGTGCTCGCCGCGGTCGGCGTAAGCGCAACGCTGACCCTGCTCTTGTTCGCCGCCACGGTGCTCGTCCAGCGTCTGGCCATGCCCTGGCTACGCCTGCAGCGGGTGCCGAGGCCATGACACCGAAGCTCGAACTCGAAGATATCCGTAAGGCTTTCGGGACCACGCCTGTCCTTGACGGCATTTCGCTCGACGTACGCGCGGGCGAATTCGTGTCGATCCTAGGCCCGTCGGGTGCGGGCAAGTCTACCCTGTTCCAGATGCTGATCGGCGGCATCCGTGCAGACAGCGGCAGTATACGCTGCGAGGGCCAGCCGCTTGGTCTGGAAGTCGGTCGCTTCGCCTTCATGCCCCAGCGCGACGCCCTCATGCCGTGGCGGCGCATCCTCGACAACGTCACCCTCGGCCTCGAGGTGCAGGGCATGGCGCGCAAGCCTGCGCGGGAAAAGGTGCTGCCGCTCTTTCCGGAGTTCGGGCTGGCAGGGTTCGAGAACCATTATCCGGCCCAGCTTTCCGGCGGCATGCGACAGCGCGCCGCCCTTCTGCGCACGGTGGTACAGGAGCGAGACATGCTGCTCTTGGACGAACCGTTCGGCGCGCTCGATGCGCTTACCCGCTCCGGCATGCAGCGCTGGCTGGAGACCATGTGGCAGCGCTACCGCTGGACGGCGCTGCTGATAACGCACGACGTGCGCGAGGCTGTTTTCCTGTCCGATCGCATCTACGTCCTGTCGGCGCGCCCGGCACGCGTCGTCCGTGATTTTTCCGTTCCGCTGCCACGACCGCGCCACGCCGGTGCCACCGGCCTGCGGGACGCCAGCGCGGTGGAAGCCGCTGTGCTGGAAACGCTTCTCAAAACTGAAACCAGTGGAGAATCCAACCCATGACTACGATCAACCGCCGCGACGCACTCCTGCTCGGCCTCACCGCAGGCATGGCCTGCGCAACCCCCACCTGGGCAGAGGCCGGCCGAGAAAAAGTGACGGTTGCGCTCGATTGGACGCCCAACACCAACCATGTCGGCCTCTATGTCGCGCGCGACAAGGGCTTCTATGCCGAGGCAGGGCTGGACGTGGAAATCCTGCCCTATGCCGACACCGCATCGGGCACATTGGTCAGCAACCGGGTGGCTGATTTCGGCGTCAGCGGTGCGATCGGCTTCTTCACCCAGCGCGCAGCCGGGGCCGACCTCAAAGCCGTCTATGCCGTCGTGCAGACCGAAACAGGGCGCCTGATGTTCAAGGCCGACAGAGCGGATATCCAGCGTCCGAGAGACCTCGACGGCAAGACCTATGGCGGCTTCGGCAGTGACTGGGAGAATGCGCTGATCGGCATGCTGATCCGCAACGACGGCGGTGCGGGTAGGTTCGAAACGGTGACGCTGGGCACCTCGGCCTACGAAGCGCTGGCCAACGGCGCGGTGGATTTCACACTCGAGGTCTACACCTGGGAAGGGATCAAGGCCGAACTGGAAAACAAGCCGCAGCGCGCCTTCCGCTATGCAGATTACGGCGTGCCGGACCAGCACACGACATTCATCCTCTCCAGCAACGCCTACCTGTCCGAGCATCCGCAAAGAGCGGCGGCCTTCGGGCGGGCAACCCGCCGTGGCTATGCCTTCGCGGCCGCCAATCCTGACGAGGCCGCGGCGTTGCTGGTGGAGGCCAACAAGGGCATGCTCACCGACCCCGCCTTCATCCGCGCTTCCATGAAGGCGCTGGTGGAGGGCAATTACCTCGCTCGCCCGGACGGGACCGTCGGCGAAATTGACCGCAGCAAGATCGAGGCGATGGGCGAGTTCCTGTTCACGGCCGGTATCCTACGCGATGCAAACGGAGGTGCACTGACGACCCGTCCCGTTTTCAGTGACTACTTTTCAAATGACTATCTCGCCGGTGCGTAACGAGACGGCTTGGGGGCCGTTTGCTGACTGGCAGGTTTCGGAGAACGATCGTGGGATAGCTGCCGTTCGCGCACCTCCGCCGACGTTGCAGCTATAACAGCTCTCGATTGAGTTTCTGGAAGCTGCCGTGCATTCATCATCGTCAGGGATGCAACCGTCGGTCGATATTAATGATTACGGTTCGACCGCTTTGAAGCGCTGACAATGCGTTCCGCCCGTTCGCTCAGCTGGCACGCCGGCGCCGCAGTTCTGACAGACGGGCGTCGGCCCGGGTTTCACGCGCCTCAGCGAGGACGTCGAGAACCTCCTCGATCTTGTATGGCCAGAGCGTCGCGTCCTCGGCGAGAATTGCCCAGAGAAGGTCGAGCATGGCGGCGGGATATATCAGCGCCGGGTGATTTTCTGCCTCCGAGCGAAGTAGGGATCCGCGAAGCATTCCGCCCCGGACGGGCACCAAACGCGGCAGGACCGCTTGAACAACCTGCGGGAACAGGTCGCCGCTCGCCAAGGCGAGGTCGACGAGGCGGGTTGACATTTCCGGAGTCCGCACCGCCCGGTGGTTCGGCCAGACGTCTGTGAGGAACGAGACTAGGCGCGCGCGCCACTTGGCCTCAGGATCCGCCGACCAATGCTCAAGATGCCATAAAATCTGCCCGCGTAGGTCATCGTCACTCTCGACGAGAATCTCGCGAAGCTCGGCGCTCGTGACGAGCTGCTCGGGCGGATCGGCCTCAGGGTCTCCGCCCCAGCCAATCAGCAGGAAGCCGCCGACAACATTGGCTTCGGCGCGACGGCGCATGGGCGACATGGCCCGCGCGAGAAGCCCCGGCTTCAGGCGCTCGTACAGCACTCGGCTCGGCGCCCGCGCCGCCCAGAGAATGCCATCCCACAGTGCGTCGCCATCGTCGCCCTCGTCATCCACGACGGACAGCAGGTTTGCTGTGGTCCAGTCGGGTGCTATTGCGAACAGCCAGTTGATTTGGAACCCGAGCATCACGAGTGCGTGGCGGCGCATGTCGCCTGGCAGCGTAAGCAGCTGTTCGTGACGGCGCGTCCAGCCTTCGGGGAAGCCCTGGCCCATCTCGCGGCCCTTAGTCGACGGGTCCTTCATGAGCAGGCTGGCGAGCTTGCCAGCGGGCGCGTTCAGCGCGTCGTTCGCCCAGCTGCTGTCGACGCGGTGCTTGCGGTCGTCGTCGCGCAGAGGCAGCGCAGCCATCAGCGGGTCCCACAAACGGTCCAGCACAGTTGCGAGCTCGCCGAAAAGGCGTTCGCCCAAGGCATGCAGCCATTCGGCCGCCGGATAGGCGATGGTGCTGAGCGCCGCCGGCGGCAAGGATGCGAGGCGACCGCCGATCGTCCGTGCGAGCCGCGCAGGATCGGTCTTGCGCTTCTCGGCATGGAGGAAGGCCGACCAGAAGGCGCGCGGGACGTCGCCCTTGCGCGCGGCATCGGTGAGGGCCGCGAGCGCACGCACGGGCTTCTCCTCGACGAGACCAATGAATGGACGGCGCTCGACATAGTCGAAGAATTCAGACTGGCCCGCCTGCCGGGCGCGCTCAAGGATCTCGCTGATCGGCACATGGCCGAGCACGCACGGATCGGCATCTGTGTCGATGCTGCGGACGACCGGCGTTCGAGTCCGCGGCTTCCTCGCCAGAGCGCTCCGACCACCCTTCCGCGATCGGACGAAGCGCCGCCATTTCCGCCTCGACGTCGAACGAGAAGGTCAATCCCTGGCGGGATAGCCAATGCAGGCGATCGAGCCGAGAATAGGCCTCAGCGCGTGCCTTCCCGCCGCGTGTGCTGTCCGACCAAGGGAAGGTCGTGGTGAGGATGCGCTGCTCGAATCGAGCTCGATCCTCGGCTGAGAAGTCGGGCCAACGGTCGCGGATCGCATAGAGAAGGTCTCGCTGCTGCTCCGAGCCCCAGAATGCGTCGTCAGGGAAGCCGAGCAGGATGTTCGCCGCCTCCGCTGCCGGGACGATCCTCTTGCTCGCCGCCCAGATGCGCAGGCGGCCGAAGATATAATGGTCGTCCCCCCGCCATTGGGCGATCTCGCTACGCGCGCGATCGGGCGCGACCTCCACCAACCGTTCCATCAGTTGGAGGAACAGCGCGATCGGGCCCGTAAGGCCGTAGCTATCGTAGGCGATCGGAGGGGCATCGTCGGCCGGCCGTGTCGTCTGCATATAGACATAGTCGTGGCCGGAGATTTCGGCCTCCATCGAACGTGCCAAGTCGAGGTTCTCACGAAAGCGTGTGACCGCATAAGCGAGCTGCTCGTCGGGGATCGGCAGCAGCTCGTAGGGATGCGGATAGTCGACATCGTAGGAGACCAGCGGATTCGGCCGGTTGCTGTCGGTCCAAGAGAGCGGATGTGGCGCGTCGAACTTGCGGTCGATTTTCAGCCGGGGCCGGAACAGCGCCGCATAATCGCGCACCCGCGCTTCCGACCAACCCTCTCGCGCGACCCGCTGATTGAGCTCGAAATAGCCCCGGTTGGGTTCCACCCGGCGATCGGACCAACTCGCGATCAGGAAGCGCCAGCCGCGCCGAATGTCGTCGGGCCAGCGGTCCGGGTCTTGGCGAAGCCAGGCTTCGATCATCTCGACGATGCGCGGATGGAGGGGACCAAGAGCCGCCGCCCACCACAGCGCAACCGGCTGATGAGCGATACGGTGGAACCAGATGCCGAGGTGGCCGAGGCGCGTGCTGAGCGGTCCGGTAAGGTTGGCTCGGTCGCCGCAGAAGTCGCTGAACCCGGTTTCCTGCCAATCCTCCTGATCGAAGCGAGTCGGCGCGAAGACGCTCCACGAGCCTTCGGGCACCTTGCCCTCTCGAAAGGCATCGTTCTCGTCGACCGGCTGCGGCGGTATGTCGAAGTCGAGCGACAGGCTCTCATAGGGATCGATCCGCTCGCTGGATTCGCCATAGGGATCGACGGGCCCCGGTTTGTCGAAGCGTTGGTGCGGATCGAGCGCGAGCAACCATGATGCCGGCAGCGGTGTGCCGGCGATGCTGACGCGTCGGGCGCCCTCTCGGGTCGAGAGCACATGGGCGATTTGACCGCGCACATGCGGGTCGAGCGCAGCGGGTCCTGCAGACGCGGATTCGAGTAGACTGGCGTACCAACTATCGACGTCGCGCGCGCGCTCGGCCCAAACTGCAAGGCTATCCCACAGTGGATCATAGCCTTGGCTGTTGTCGAACGGGATCGCTCGCACGCCGCGGTGCTCCCAAAGCGCTGCATCGTCGGCGTTGCTGCCGGGCTGGAATGCGAACAGCCGGCTGCGATTACCGGCGTGGAGATTAAGCGCTTCGAGCAGATACTGGACGGGCGGATCGTCGGCGCCGTAGCCGACGAAGACGATCTGGAAGCGCGCAAGCAGCGACTGCATGAAACGGGTCGCCCAGCCATCGGACAGATAGGCGCGGCCGAAGTCGGCGCTGGAGACGATGAACTCCTCGTCCCACCGGCCTGAATAATCGGCATTCACGCGGCCGTGGAGATGCACGATCCCGCCGAAGCCGGCGCTGCGGGGATCGGGCAGCACTGGCGGTCCGGAGCAGGCTATGCCGGGGGCCGCTGCCTCGAACAGCAGGTCGAAATTGGTGGTGACCAAGCGGATCGTGCCGTCGCGGTTGCGGGACAAGTCGATCAGGGCCCGGTGCGCGCTGAGGTCAGGATCGTCCGAGGGCTTGATGGCACGCGCGACGGCGTTCTGGACATCGCGCTGCTCGAACTCGCGTTCGAGCAGGCTGAAGATGCGATCCGTGGCAATGAGCCCGCCGACGCCGTCGATCGGGCCGAGTTCCTTGATCCGGCGGAACAGCTTGCGGGCGAGGCTTTTCTCGCCAGCTCCGAGGAGATCGATGACATCGCCGCCCAGCTTGAGAAAGTCGGGCAGGCCGGCGCGGTGGCGGGAGACGCCTGCGCCGCAGAAGAAGATGACGTCGCCCGCGTCGCGCGCGATCAGAAGATCATCTGGGGTCGAGGGGCCGTTGGCGAGGAATCGCATAGGCGAATGTCTAATCCGGATCGGCTGGGCTTGCATCGTCTAAGCCGCCATTGCTCTCCGGTATCGGCTGCGGCATGCGCCAGTCCTCGCCGACATAGACGCCGAAAGCACATGAAAAGCATCCGGGTGACTGTGGTTGTCACACCAATGAATGGCAATTTTCGGGTATCGCCTGACCAACCGTGAACGTCCGAAATGAGGCGCGAAGCTGCCGTACGGTTTGAGGTCGTTGAGCACCATGCTGGGTTCAATACTTTAGAAGTCGCTCAAAAGGCAGTGTGGAACGCTAACGTTTTAACTTCGGCAAACGAAAGTATCGATTTCGTCGAAAGACGATCGTCAGGAATTGCGGCGCCTACGCCATCTATGTTTTACTGGTGGCTTTGACGAGATAACGTTGATCGAGCGGGACACCAAGCGTTGCTGCCTCGATACTATCACGGCGGTGTCTGAAAGGATGGCATTCGGTCACGATCCCATCGACGGAATGAGCAGGCAAACGTAACGCCAGCAGATTCGTCTTGCTCGCTCAAAATCCTCCTCCGCGTAATCGCCGGCAATCTGCCAGAAGAAGCCGTCGATCATCGCTGCAATACCATCGACGACATCGTCGACCTCTTGCGCCGGGACAAGCTGTTTGACGGCGTATCGGATGTTGGAGACGAAGCGCGCGCCCGTCAACTGGAACAGATGCTTTATGCGCGGCTCGCTTTGAGATGCGAGCATGAATTGCATCCAGGCTTCGCGCTTCGCGCCTCGGAAGTGCCGCGGCGCGAAAGAGCCGTCGACCATCGCTCTTAACCGCTGGTCTGGTGTCGGGTTCGGTGGCACAAGTTCCAGTATGTCCTGCCGAAACAAGTTCGACAGATTCCGCATGGCTAGGGCCAGCAGTTCCTCCTTGCTCTCGAAATAGTGGTTGACCAGCCCGGCCGACATGCCGGCGTGGCCGGCGATGACGGCCAGCGTCGCGCCGTTCAATCCTTCCCGCCCGACCACGTCGATCGCGGCATCCATGAGCTCGTCGCGGCGGATGGCTTTGATGGAGCGTTTCGCCATGAAACGATTCTGTCATTTAATATATTGAATGATAATTTAATATCTCATACGGTTGGCCAAAAAACAAGGCAAGGGGAACATGCCAAGCATTGTCGTATCAGGTGTCAGGACCGTCGAGACACATTGGATTCCCATGGCCGACGGCCGCCGTCTGGCGGCGCGCCTGTTCCTGCCGGACGATGCGGAGAGCAACCCCGTCCCGCTCATCCTGGAATACATTCCGTATCGCCGCCGCGACGGCACCCGCACCGGCGACGACGAGATGCACTTGTTCTTCGCTGCCCGCGGCTACGCCTCGGCGCGTGTCGACATTGCCGGGACGGGCGATTCCGATGGCCTGCTCGGCGACGAATATGTCCGGCGCGAGCAGGACGACGCGCTCGAAATCCTCGACCACCTTTGCGCACAGCCGTGGTGCACCGGCGTCGCCGGCATGATCGGCAACAGCTGGGGCGGCTTTTCCGGCTTGCAGGTCGCCGCCCGCCGACCGCCGCAACTGAAGGCGGTCGTCACGTCCTGCTCGACCGACGACCGCTATGCATGTGACGCCCACTATCACGGCGGCCTGCTGATCAACGACAATTTCGGCTGGGGCGGCGCGCTGTTCGGCTATGCCGCGCTGCCGCCGGACCCGGCCGTTGTCGGCGAGGATCGTTGGCGCGAGATGTGGAAGGCCCGCCTCGACGATCACAAGAACCATGCAGCGCTCTGGATGCGCCACCAGCGCCGTGACGCTTTCTGGAAGCACGGGTCGGTCTGCGAGGATTATTCGGCGATCGAATGCGCCGTTCTGACGATCGGCGGCTTTCTCGACGGCTATACCCAAACGATCTTCCGCCTCGTGGAAAACCTGAAAGGCCCGGTGAAGGGTATTTGCGGGCCCTGGGGCCACAAGGAAGCGCAGTCGGGCGTGCCCGAACCGGCGATCGGCTATCTGCAGGAATGCGTGCGCTGGTACGACCACTGGCTGAAAGGCGTCGACAACGGTGTCGAGCGCGATCCGGCGATGCGCCTCTACCTGATGGACTATGCCACGCCGCATTCTCATATGCTGGAGCGGCCGGGCCGCTGGCTGGCTTTTCCCGAATGGCCGGCGAAGCAGATCGGCGACAGGACTTACTGGTTCGGCAATGAGGGCGCCTTGATCGGGCAGGAAAGCCGCGGGGGCGAGCCGCGCTCCGTCTCGTCGCCGCTCACGACCGGCGTCCAGGGCCAGGAATGGTGCCCCTATGGCCAGGGGCGCATCGCTGCCGAAGGCGCCCGCGACCAACGCGAGGACGACGGTGGCTCTCTGTGCTTCGACAGCGAGACGATGGCGCAGGACCTGCCGATCGCCGGCGTAGCGAAGATCACGCTGCGCATCGCCGCCGACCGGCCGCAGGCGCAGGTCTGCGTACGGCTGACCGACGTGGCGCCGGACGGCACCTCCGCCTACATGACCTTCGCGCTGCTCAACCTGACGCATCGCGAAAGCCACGAGTTCCCCAAGCCGCTGACGCCCGGGAAGTTCGAGGCGATCGAAATCCTGTTCAAGCCGGTGGCCCAAGTGGTCCCGAAGGGACACCGGCTGCGTGTCGCCATCTCGTCGTCTTACTGGCCTATGGCCTGGCCGTCGCCGGAGCGCACGACGCTCACGATCGATCCGTCCGGCTGCCGGCTCGACCTTCCCTTGCTGGCAAGCGAGGATGGCCTCGTGCCGGTCACCTTTGGCCCGCCGCTCTGGGCTGAGCCGGGGCCGGTCTCGGTCGTCGAGCCGGCCCGTCAGGCTCGCTCGCTGACCATCGATATTCCAACCGAGAGAACGGAGCTTTCGGCTCTGTCCGACGATGGCCGCCTCATTCTGGAGGAGACGGGAACCGAGATCGCCTCATGGCGCCGCAAGGTCTACGGCATCGGCCGCGACGATCCCTCGACCTGCACGGCGACCGTCACCTGCCACGAAGAGTTTACCCGGCCGGACTGGAACGCCCGGATCGATAGCGAGATAACGATAAGCTGCGACCGTGAAAACTTCTACGTCAGAGGATGGGTGAAGGCCTACGAGCGGGGCGTCCTCTTCGGCGAGCGCAGCTACGACGAGATCATTCCGCGCGACTGCATGTAACCAACCAGGATTGGACACCGCCATGACCTTGAATTTGGATCGCAGGACATTCCTACTCGGCTCGTCAGCACTGTCGATGCTGCCTTTCGCCCGCTTCGCCTTCGCCGCCGACGCGCGGGAGAACCCGATCGTCGCGGTGGATACAGACATCGGCAATCTCGATCCCGGCAATCGGGTGGGCACCACGGAAGCCAACATCCTTTTGTGCTGCTGCCAGACCCTGGTGCGCTTTAAGCCCGGCGTTCTCGACTGGGAGAACGATGCCGCCAAGTCGATCAAGCAGATCTCGGATACCGAGTTCGAATTCGAACTCAATCCCGGCCAGATGTTCACCGGCGGCTACGGCGAGATGACGGCCGAGGACGTCAAGTTTTCGTTCGACCGCTTCATCAACGGCGACAGGGACGGCAAGAAGCTGACCTATGCCGACGACATGGAAGCGCTGAAGGAAGTGCAGGTCACCGGCAAATACACGGGCAAGCTCATCCTCAAACATCCCTCCGCCGCTCTCTGGCTGATCGCCATGGCGGACGGCTCCGGCGCCATTCTGTCGAAGAAGGCGGTCGAGGAACTGGGCGACAAGATCGCCACTACCCTGATCGGCTCGGGACCGTTGATGCTCAAGGAATGGCGGCCGAAGGAGCAGTTCGTGCTCGCCGTGAATCCCGACTACAAAGGCCCTTACAAGGCACATTTCCAGGAAATCGTCGCCAAGATCATCCCGGAGCACAAGACGTCCTTCCTGTCCTACCAGGCCAAGGAGTTGGACTTCACGGCTTTCGACTTCGACCAGATCGAGACCGCCAAGGGCTTGCCGGACACCAAGATCATCGACATCCCCGGCATCGACTACACCTGGATCGGCATCAACGTCGAAAAGGGCGATCTCGCCGACATCAAGGTACGCCAAGCTATCCGCTGGGCGGTCGACGTCGACGCTATCATCCAGGGTGCCTATTCAGGCGCCGTTTCCCGCGCCAAGACCCTGCTCGCCCCGGGCCTGCTCGGCAATTGGGCCGATGCGCCACTTTACGCGCGCGATGTTGAGAAGGCGCAGGCCCTGCTTGCCGAGTCCGGCAAGACGGGACTGGCCTTCAGCTTCACCTGCCTGAACGACGCCCAGTCGCTGGCCGTCGCGCAGATCGTCCAGGCCAACCTTGCCGAGGTCGGCATCACGATCAACATCAATGCGCTGGATTCAGGCGCCTACTGGGCCCTCGGCGCGGACGACGCCAGCAAGGATCTGGAGCTGTCGCTGATACCCTATACGTCGAAATTCGATCCGAGTTTCCAGACCCAATGGTTCCTGTCCTCGCAAATCGGCCTGTGGAACTGGCAGCGTTGGAGCAGCCCGGAATTCGACAAGCTGCACCAGGAAGGGCTGGAAACGCTCGACAAGAAGAAGCGCGAGGAAATCTACATTAAGATGCAAGAGTTGCTCGATGAATCGGCGTCTTGCATCTGGATCACCCATGGCCGTAACCTGTTCGTCAACGCATCCTGGTTGAAGCCGACGCTGCTGCCGAACGGCAAGGACTGGCAGTTTGAATATTTCGCCAAGGCCTGATGCCATATTGCGCCTGCGCCGGACAGGCGGCGCAGGCGATCGATTTCCGCCCCAATTTCTGGGAAGCTCATGAGCCGCTCGCCGGGAGCCATTGCCCGCTTTGTCGCCAGCCGGCTCGCTTCGGTGCTGCTGACGCTGTTTGGCGCAACCGTGCTGCTTTTCCTGATGGTACGACTGGTGCCGGGCGACTTCGCCTCGGTCATGCTCGGCCCGCGCGCCACGCCGGCGTTACGCGCCCAGATCGTCCACGAGATGGGCCTCGACCGCAACGTCGTCGAGCAGCTCTGGCTGTTCGTCAGCAGGGCGGTGACCGGCAACTTCGGCCAGGACGTCATCTCCCACCGCCCGATCCTCGACATCGTGCTCGAGGTCATACCGAACACGCTGGCACTGGCCTTCAGCGCGCTCGCGCTGGCGCTCGTGGCCGGCATACCGCTCGGCGTCGTCGCGGCGCTGAGGCCCGGCTCCTGGATCGATACGATCCTGGCGCTGCTTTCGATTTCCTTCATCACGACGCCGACGCTGGTGGTCTCGATCATCCTGTTCCTGATCTTCGCCATCGGCCTGCACTGGCTACCGGTGGCGGGTGCCGGCGATGCCGGTTCGCCGCTGGACCAGCTTCGGCACCTGATCCTGCCGAGCATCGCCATGGCGCTCGGCTGGGTGGGCTACATTTCACGGCTGGTGCGCGCCTCGCTGCTCGATACGCTGACGGAACTGCATGTACGAACGCTGCGCGCTTACGGCGTCTCGGAATTGAGGATCGTCGGCATCTTCGCGCTGAAGCTCGCTCTGGTGCCTGTCGTCTCGATCCTCGGCATCGGGCTGGGCGACCTGATCGGCAGCTCGGTTGTGGTAGAGATCATTTTCGCGCGGCCGGGTATCGGCAGCCTGATTTTCAACTCCATTGCCCAACGCAACTATCCGGTCGTGCAGGCGGCCGTCATCTTCATTGTGGCCTTTTACATCATAGCCAATCTGGTGGTCGACTTGATCAACGCCATGCTCGACCCGCGGATCGGCAAGTCCCTGACGGCACGCGACGGATGAAGGCGCTCGTCGGCACGCTGAGGCGCATCTGTTCAGAACGGGATGGTCGGCTGGGATTGCTGTTCAGCGTCGTCGTGGTGCTGTTCGCACTGGTCGGCCCTCTTGTCAGCCCAAGCCCGAACGCGATCGACGTCAAGGCTCGCTTCGAGCCGCCGAGCGTCACCCATCTTTTCGGCACCGACAATATCGGCCGCGATCTCATGGCACGGACGTCGGCCGGCACCCGCTATGCGCTGGTGCTCGCCGTCACAATCGTACTGATATCTTCGATCGTCGGTTCGCTGATCGGCATTTCGGCGGGCGTGCTCGGCGGCTGGTACGATCGCGCGGTGACCGCGATTTTCGACATCATCAACGCCTTCCCGCCGCTGATCCTGGCCTTCGCGCTGATCGCGCTGTACGGCACGGGACCGGTGACCTTCATCCTGCTGATCACGGTCGTTTTCATCCCGCAATTCGGCCGCATGGCGCGCGCCCGCGCGCAGGCGCTGCGGAGCCAAAGTTTCATCGAGGCAGAGCGTCTTCTGGCCGTTCATCCCGTCACGATCGCGCTGCGGCACTTCCTGCCCAACGTGGCGGGTCCGGTGATCGTACTGGCCAGCATGAACCTGCCTGTCGTCATCACCTTCGAGGCTTCGCTATCCTTTCTCGGTTTCGGCGTGCAGCCGCCGAAATCGTCGCTCGGCACGCTGATCAAGGACGGCTTCGTGTCGATCAACCAAAGCTGGTGGCCGACGGTCTCGGCCGCGATCGTGCTGGCGATCGCGACGCTTGGCGCCACGCTGCTCGGCGAGGCCCTGCGCCGCGTCATCGACCCCAAGACGACCGGGGTGCGCTGATGTCGGTCCGCGTTCGCAATCTTGCCGTGGATTACAGCGTGTCGGACGGGACGGCCCATGCCTTGCGCGACATCTCCTTCGACATCCCGGAAGGGGAGATGCTGGGGCTGGTCGGCGAATCCGGCTCGGGAAAATCCACTGTGGCTTTTGCCCTGATGGGTCTACTGGCCAACAATGCCACGGTCACCTCCGGCAGTGCCGAGATCCATGGTCGAACCTACGATCTCACCCGGCCTGGTGCGACGACTGCGCTGCGCGGGCGCGGCATGGCGATGATCTTCCAGGACCCGATGCTGTCGCTCAACCCGGTGTTCACGGTCGGCCGGCATCTCCTCGAAGTGCTGCGCAGGCGACATCCGGAAACGGATCGCAAGTCCCGTCTGGCAATGGCAGAGGATGCGCTCGCCAAGGTCAAGCTCGGCGATCCGAAGCGACGCATGAGCCAGTATCCGCACGAGCTTTCCGGCGGCATGCGCCAGCGCGTGGTAATTGCCATGGCCCTGCTTGCCGAGCCGACGCTGCTGATCGCGGACGAGCCGACGACGGCGCTCGACGTCACCGTCGAGTCGCAGATCATGCGCCAGATCATCGGGCTGCGCGACCGTATCGGCTGCGCGGTGCTGCTCATCACGCACAGCCTCGGGGTCGTCACCTCCTACTGCGACCGTATCGCCGTTCTCTATGCCGGCGAGCGGCTGGAAAATGGCACGGTCGGCGCAGTCCAGGCGCATCCAGGCCATCCTTACACGCGCATGTTGCTCGATTGCGAGGTGCCGCTTGAGCGCGAGCGGCTGCCGCTCACGACAGACAATCGCTTCACCGTAATTGCGGGGGACCTGCCCGATCCGCGGCAGCGTCCGCCCGGCTGCATCTTCAACGGCCGTTGTGACGTCTCCTTCGAAGATTGCGCCCGGATCGTGCCCGCCGACTATCCGGTCGATGATTCCCGAGGGCACAGCGCCCGCTGCCTGCGCCTGAGGTCGCCCTTATGACGGCGGCGATTTCGGTCGATAACGCCTTCGTTCGCTTCGGCGACACCGCTGCGCTCAATGGCGTCTCGTTGGAGGTGCCGCAGGGCGGCTGCTTCGGCATCGTCGGCGAATCCGGTTCCGGCAAGACGACGCTCATGCGCGCCGTCCTCGGCCTGCAGAAACTCGAGAAGGGGGAGATACGCATCGCCGGCCGCGTCCTCGGCACCGACCGGGGCGGCCTGAAACAACGCGCCTCGATCATCCAGCCGATTTTCCAAGACCCGGCCGCGTCGCTGTCGCCCCGTTGTCGCATCGGGATGCTGATGGACGAGGTCGGCACCGTGCTAGGAGAAGCCCGCGAGGAGACACGCGGCCGGCTCAACGGCCTATTGCGGAGGCTGGGCATCGATCCCGGCGTGGTCGACAAATATCCACACGAGGTCAGTGGCGGGCAGGCGCGCCGCGTCGCGATCGCACGCGCATTGCTGATGCGGCCCTCGATCATCGTCGCCGACGAACCGACCGCCGGGCTCGACGTTTCGGTTCAGGGCGACCTCCTGAACCTGCTGCAGGACCTGCGCCAAGCCGAAAACATAACGCTTGTCGTCATCAGCCATAATCTCGCGGTCGTACGCCTGATTGCCGAGGACGCAATCGTCATGCGGCAAGGCGTTGTGGTCGAAGGTGGGGAAGCCGGCGCGCTGTTTTCTGCACCCGGCGAGCCATACACACAGGAGCTCCTGGCGTCTTGGCCGCACATTTCCGTTCGTCAGTGAGGCTCGCTGACGATGACTACCTTTAGGCGTCGGCAAAGCTAGGCTCAGGACCCATTAATCTGTTGAATTGACCGGCTTTGGGTGATTCAAGGTGGCAGGAGGTGCCGCCTTGAGTGATTTGCTGATGTTGACGCCGGAGCAGATGCGGCGGATTGAGCCTTATTTTCCGCTTTCGCATGGAATTCCACGAGTAGACGACCGGCGGGTGCTGAGCGGCATCCTGTTCGTGATCCGCAACGGCCTGCGCTGGCGGGATGCTCCTGCCGGCTACGGCCCGCACAAGACGATCTACAATCGCTTCATCCGCTGGAGCCGGCTTGGTGTGTTCAACCGCATCCTGGCCGAACTGACTGCACAGGGTGGAGGCGCCGACAAGCTGATGATCGACGCCACCCATCTCAAGGCGCATCGAACGGCGGCCAGCCTGCTCAAAAAGGGGCTCTACCCCGATGTATCGGACGTAGCCGGGGCGGGCTGACAACCAAGCTGCAGGTGGTCTGTGATGACAAGGGGCGTCCACTGCTCCTTCACCTTGCAGAGGGACAGGCCAACGATCACAAGACCGCTGCCGCGGTCATCGAGCAACTGCCGCACGCCCGCTTCCTGCTCGCCGACAGGGCCTACAGTTCTGCCGCCTTCCGACAGGCGCTGGCCGATCGGGGCATCACGCCGTGCATTCCTCCTCATGCCAAGCACCGCACAAAGCATGCGTACGATCCAATCCTCTACCGGCAGCGCCACAGAATCGAGAACACGTTCGCCAGGCTCAAGGATTGGCGTCGCATCCATACCCGATACGACCGATGTGCTCACACCTTCCTGTCAGCGATCGCATTCGCCGCCACATTCATCTTCTGGATCAATGAGGCCTCACCCTAGGTGTTTGATCCCGGGTTTTGATGGTGCATTGTTTTCTTCTGACTGGAAGGATGCGCTATGGGCCAGGTTCTTCACGGGAGCGCCACGACGACAGAGGCGATCCGTCGAGCGATACAAAATAGTCAAGAGAGCCTAAGAGCGCTGTCGAAGCGCTACGGGATCAATCAGAAGACGGTCGCCAAATGGAAGAAGCGAAGCTCTGTCGCCGACCTTCCAACCGGGCCCAGAGACCCGCACTCGACGGTGCTGTCGCTTGAAGAGGAGGCGATCATCGTCGCCTTCCGCAAGCACACGTTGCTGCCGCTCGACGACTGCCTTTATGCGCTTCAGCCGACACTCCGGCATCTGACGCGCTCATCATTGCATCGCTGCCTGAACCGTCACGGGATCAGCCGTCTTCCGGGAATTGAGGGCGACAAGCAGCCGAAGAAGAAGTTCAAAAGCTATCCGATCGGCTACTTCCACATCGACATAGCCGAGGTGCAGACGGGCGAAGGCAAGCTGCGCCTGTTCGTGGCCATCGACCGCACTTCAAAGTTCGCCTATGCCGAACTCCATCAGGAGGCGGGCAAAATGGTCGCGGCTCAGTTCCTGCGCAACCTGATCGCGGCGGTCCCTTACACCATCCACACGGTGCTGACCGATAACGGCATCCAGTTCACCAACCAGGCCCGGCACAAATACGCCTTCCACCACATCTTCGATCGCGTCTGCGACGAGAACGGCATCGAGCACAGGCTCACCAAGATCAACCATCCGTGGACGACTGATGTGATCGACAAGCGCTTTCTGGATAAATATGCGCTATTCTCCTATTGCGCACGGACGACCGCGTGGCGAAGAGCAGGGTCTGAGGTGAATGCCCTGCCGCGCAGCACCTCGTTTGCGGCATCCGTGCGCGCCTTCTTCGGTCCCCGCGGCTTCCAGCCGGCGACAAAGCGGGTATAGGCGCTCTCGGCCTGCTCCACCCAACGCCGCTCTTCTTCCCGGTGGCTCTTGATGTTGTAGGCGTGCGCGGCTCCCCTTTGGCCGCGCGCGGCCTTGCTCCCGGCCTTGAGCTCCATGTCGCGGAGCTTTTTGGCGTGCAGGGAAGGACGCGCCCAGGCGTAACTCTCACCCTTCGTCAACAGATGCCAGATCACGACAGCCAGTTTGCGTGCTGTCGCGACGGCCGCGACATGCTGGCCGCGCCGTGCACGCACACGCAGAAAGAAGGCCCGCAGCGGTCCTGGCGCGCGTGCGGCCGCCCAGGCTGCTTCGACGAGCATACCGCGGGCATGGCCGCGACCTTGCTTGGTGATCCGTCCGTGGTAGGCAGGTCCTGGTCCTGATTGTCTGACGCTCGGATTCAGGCCGAGATAGCTCACAAGCTTCTGCGGTTCGTCGAAGCGCGACACGTCGCCGATCGCCGCCTTCATCGCCAGCGCGACGGTCATATCGACGCCGGGAATCGTCATCAGCCGCTTGACGCCGTCATCGTCGAGAGCCGAGCGGGCAAGATCGCGCTCGATGACCTGGAGGTCCTCGTCCAGCCGGTCGAACTCGCGCAGATGCCGATCGATCGCCAAGCGCTCGTCCTCCGGCACGATCTGCTCGCTCAACCATGACCGGCCCTTGGCGCCGCACAGGTCGGCGTGTGGGCAGGACGGGATCAGGTGACTATGAAGGATCGACTGGATGACGTTCTTCAAGCGCGATCTCTGCCGGACGATCTGATTGCGCCGCGTCACCTGACGGCGCAAGGCCTGTGTCGGCTCATCCGGAATCCAGACTTCCGGCAAGAAGCCGCTGGCGTAGAGTTGCGCCAGAACGCCGGCGTCGATCGTGTCCGTCTTGATCTTGGCATGGGCGATGATGCGCACCTGCTTCGAGTTTGCGATCACCACTTTCCTCACATGCGGTGTGACGACCGCCGCGGTCGAGGACGCGTTGCCCGTGGCCTCAATCACGACGATGTCGCTCGGCGACAGCTCTGCGGCGAATTCCTCCAGCAGATCGCGCCGCATATCGACACGACCCAGCCGCCTGAGCCGGCCGTCCTCCCACGCCACCGCCTCGGCGAAGGCACGATGGATATCCAGCCCGATGATACGCATGCCTGTTCCCTCCTTCATGGCTCGTTTGAAGACGGGAGCTGGCAGGCAACACGACATCTACTGATCCGCGCTCGCAGCGCATCCGGGAAAGTCGCGAGGGGCGGCCATGTAACGAGCTCGGGCTCTTAGCCCACGGTCCAAAGACGGCCTGCCCGCACCTTCGTGCTCCCGGTGCCCTACGTCCCGGATGGGCTCACCATAAGGCCGTTCCCAAAGAAGAACAGCAGGACGAACAGGCACCAAAGATCACATACCGGATAACGGACAGGTCGAGAGGATGAACCGGACCATCAAAGAGGCCACCGTCAAGCGCTTCCACTACGATAATCACGACCAACTCCGCCAGCACCTCGCTGACTTCGTCTCGGCTTACAACTTTGCGCGCAGGCTCAAGACGCTCAA
>JAFKJW010000103.1 GCA_017305925.1 Hyphomicrobiales bacterium
CGGGCTTTTCCACGCTGACCGTGATCGACGCCGCCGGCCGCGCGGCGAGCGTCAAGGTCTTCGTGGAGTGAGGTTTTCCGCGTGGTACGTGGCGAAGGTTGGCGCTCCACGTCGCCCCCCTCTCTCCTGCCGGACATCTCCCCCCCACGGGGGGAGATCGGCAGCTTCGTTCTCCTCGCCTTTCCTGCGGCGTTGGAGATTGGCGAAATCAGAAGCGACAGCCGATCTCCCCCCGTGTGGGGGAGATGTCCGGCAGGACAGAGGGGGGCGACGTGGAGCGCCAACCTTCGCCACGTACCACGCGGAAAACCTCACTCCACGAAGACCTTGACGCTCGCCGCGCGGCCGGCGGCGTCGATCACGGTCAGCGTGGAAAAGCCCGTGGTGTCGGGCTGCCAGGCGGCCTCGCGGCGGCGCACCGTGTCGGCCCACGGCTTGCCGTTGGCGAGCCAGCGGAAGGGCGCGCGGCCGCCTTGCAGCTTGAGCACGAGCGGCTGCTCGCCGCCGACCGGGTCGCTCAGCGCGACGCGGGCGCCGTCCGGCGGAAAGACGATGCGCGGCGCGGGCTCCGTCGCCTTGACGACGACCAGACCGGCCTCGTCGGTCGAGAAGCGCGCGAGCGTCACCGGCAGGTCGCCCTGCGCGGGCTTGCGCAGGCCGGGCGGCGGGGAGGGGAGCGCGATGGCCGGCAGGCCCGAGCGGCGAAAGCCCTCGAACAGGATGGGCGCGGCCGAGACGTAGCCGGAAAGGCCGGGCACCGACCCGCCGTCCGCCCGGCCCACCCAGACGCCGAGCACGTAGCGCCCGTCATAGCCGACCGACCAGGCGTCGCGATAGCCGTAGCTGGTGCCGGTCTTGTAGGCGATGCCGCGCTGCAGGGCGCCCTCCGGCGGCCGCACCCCGGACAGGATGTCGCCGATCTGCCAGGTGGCCGCCTCGTCGAGGATGGTGCGGCCGCCCGTCGTCCGGTCATCGGCGGCGATGCCGTCGCGCAGCGGATTGGCCTTGCCGCCGTTCGCCAGCCCGGCATAGAGCTGCACGAGGTCGCGCAGCGTGATGCCGGCGCCGCCGAGCCCGATGGCAAGGCCCGGCAGCTGGTTGTCGGGCAGCGAGAGCCTGACGCCGGCCTGCCGGAAGCGCGCGACGAGGCGTGCCGGCCCGACCGCGTCGAGCAGCCGGATCGCCGGCACGTTGAGCGACAGTTGCAGCGCCTGCCGTACGCTCACGTCGCCCTGGTAGGACATGTCGAAATTGCGCGGCCGGTAGCCGCCGAAATCGGCCGGCCGGTCCTCGATCACGGTTTCCTGCGCCACGAGCCCCTGCTCGAAGGCGAGGCCGTAGATGAACGGCTTCAGCGTCGAGCCGGGCGAGCGGGAGATTTTCGTCATGTCGATCCAGCCCGAGCGGCTGGAATCGAAGAAGTCGGCCGAGCCGACCGCGCCGAGGATTTCTCCCGTGCGGGCGTCCGCCATGACCATGGCGACGGAAAGTTTCGGACCGAGCTTGCGGGCCGCCGCGCGCGCCACGTCCTCAAGGCCCTGCTGCACGCTCTTGCGCAGGGTGAGCTTGTGGCGGAAGAGCGAGGGCTCCGCCCTCAGCGCGTCGTCGGAAAGGTGTGCCGCAAGCGCCGGCAGGCCCATGCGGCTGACGGTGACCGCGCCGCGTTCGGCGCGCTCCGCCTCGTTGGCGGCCAGCAGGCCGGCACCCACCATGCGCTCCAGCACGCGCTTGCGGGCCGCCGCGGCGTTTTCGGGGTTGCGGTCGGGCCGGCGCTTTTCCGGGAGCTGCGGCAGCGACACCAGAAGCGCCTGCTCCGCCACCGTAAGGCGCTTCGGCTCCTTGCCGAAATAGGCGAGCGAGGCGGCCCGCACGCCCTCGATATTGCCGCCATAGGGCGCCAGCGTCAGGTAGCGCTCGAGGATCTCGCGCTTCGACAGCCGCCGCTCGATCTGCAAGGCGCGCAGCACCTGCCGGAGCTTGGCGCCGATGCTGCGGCTCTGCCGCGGCTCGACGAGGCGGGCGACCTGCATGGAGAGCGTGGAGCCGCCCGAGACGATGCGGCCATGGGTGACGAGCTGCCACGCCGCGCGGCCGAACGCCCACGGATCGATGCCGCGATGCGCGAAGAAGCGCTTGTCCTCATAGGCGACCAGCATTCTTACGAAGTCCGGATCGACGTCGTCTAGACTTGTCTTCAGGCGCCAGTATCCGTCGACGGTGGCAAAGGCGCGCAGGAGCTGGCCGTCGCGGTCCACGACCTCCGTCGAGGTCGTCAGCTCGGCCGGCAGGGGAGGCGGATAGGCCTTGTCCAGCCGGTCGAGCGCGTAGAGGCCGGCGGCGCAGAACAGCGCGAGCGTGGCCGCGGCGAGGGCGATGCGGCGGAGGGGACGGGGGATCATGGAAAACACCGACAGGCCGGTGCTCTACGTCGCCCCCCTCTGTCCTTCCGGACATCTCCCCCACACGGGGGGAGATCGGCCTGCATTTTTGACGGCGCCCGTTCTGCAACGTCGGCGATTGGCGAAGCCGTTGACGACATCCGATCTCCCCCCGTGTGGGGGAGATGTCCGGCAGGACAGAGGGGGGCGACGTGGAGCACCGGCCTATCCCCGCCCGTCGCCGCCTACTCCGCCTTGATCTCGATCATGCCCGTCGATGTGCGGGCCGAGAATTGCGGCCGGTACATGTCCTCCACATAGGCGGCCGGATGCACGTAGACGCCGGGCGTCACGGCGCGCACGACATAGGCGAGCGTGATGTCGCCACCGGCCTGGTCGGGATTGAAGGCCGCCACGAAGCGGTCGTCGCGGAACTCCAGATGCGCGCTGTCGGTGTTTTCCAGCCAGTCGAAGTTCGACAGGTCGGCACTGCCCACCAGCCCCGGATTGTCGATCTCGAAGCCGGCCGGCAGGAGGTCCTGCACCAGCACGCGGGCGCCCCAGCTGTTCTGGTTCTTCACCTTCAGCACCACGACGAAGCGGTCGTTCTGCTTCGCCTCGGTGACGTTCGCCTCCTCGCCGTCCAGCGTGTAGTAGGTGCGGGCGATGGTAAAACCGTCGCCGCCGGCCGGCAGCGGCTGCTTCGGCGCGGCGAGCGTGGTGACGACGGCCTGCACCGGGTCCTTGCCCTTGTTGGCGACGACCAGCGGATGGGCGTCGAGATCCTCGCCGCTCATCGTCTTCGATAGCGCGCCGGTGTGCGGCTGGCCGTCGACGTCGAGCTGGATGCCGCCGGTGTTGGTCGTGAAGGCGCGAGCCGCCAGCACCAGCCAGGACTGGTCCTGCGTGCTCAGCCAGTTGTAGCGGGCGCGCTCGGCCGAGACGAGCTTGATGAGCTCGGGCATGACCGAGGGCGTCGGCTTTGTCTCGGCGGCGAGCGCCAGCATGGCGGCGCCGTCGCGCAGCTTGGAGCCGTAGTCCGTGCGGTTCCAGTCGTATTCCGGCATCGACTTCGCCAGTTGCAGCGCCGCCTGGAAGGTCTGCTCCGAGCGCGGGGCGTCGCCGTAGAGCGCAAGCCCGGCGGCGAGCTGCGCGACGGCCAGCGGGCTGGAAAAGCCCTCGAGCTGCGTGTCGGCATAATAGCGCAGGTCGCCGACCGAGGCCTTCCTGTTGCGCGCCAGCACATAGAGCGCATAGGCGATCTCGCTGCCGCGATCCTGCACGGAGACGTCGTAGGAGATCGAGTTCTGCAAATTGTCGAGCGCCTGCGACAGCGCCAGCGGCGGCACGTCGTAGTTCTGCTCGCGCGCCCGGCTGAGGAAGTCGGTGACGAAGGCGTCGAGCCAGAGGTCGCCCGACCCCGGCGCCCACAGGCCGAAGCTGCCGCCCGACGCCTGATAGTTGAGCACGCGGTAGATCGCGTCCTGCACGCGCTGGCGCAGGTCCGGGTCCTCCGCGATGCCGAACGGCTTGCCGAGCTCGTTGACGTAGAGCAGCGGCATGGCGCGGCTGGTGGTCTGCTCGGCGCAGCCATAGGGATAGCGGTCGAGCGTCATCAGGAGCGAGGCCACGTCGAAGGCCGCCGCCGGCGTCACGCTCAGGCTGACGGAGGCGCCTTCCAGCACGCTCGAAGCCAGCAACTCCCCGTCGAGGCGCAGGCTCTTGCCGTTCGGCCCGAGATCGACGACCTGCCGGGTGGTGACGGGCAGCGCGGCCGGCCGGATCGGCAGGAACAGTTGCTGCTCGACGGAGACGCCCGACGCATTGGCGAGCCGGATCGTCAGGCCGGAATCACCCGCCGAGACGGCCGTCAGAGGCACCGTCATGGTCTGACGCTTGCCGGCGGTGAGGCGGACCTTCTCCGGATATTCGCCGGTGCCGACGGTAAGACCCCCGGCCGGCTCGATCGAGACGGCGTAGTCGCCGTCCGGAGCGTCGGTGTTGGCCACGTCGAGCCGCATGGTGGCCGAATCGCCGGGCGCCATGAAGCGCGGCAGGCCGGCGGTCAGCACGATCGGGTCGCGGACGATGACGTCCGTGCTGGCCTGCCCGACGGCGGATTTCGTCCAGGCGACCGCCATGACGCGCACCGTGCCGTTGAACTGCGGCAGGTCGAAGCTGACATTGGCCTTGCCGTCGCGGTCGAGCTCAACCGGGCCGGCGAAGAAGGCGACGAGCTTCTCCTTGGGCGGGCTGCCCTGGAGGCCCATATTGGCGCCGTCGCCGCCGGTGCGCAGCTTGCCGGTGGCGCCGAGCGAGCCGTCGATCAGGCGGCCGTAGAGGTCGCGGATCTCCAGGCCAAGCACGCGCTGGCCGAAGAACCAGTCGGTCGGGTTCGGCGGCTGGTAGCCGGTGAGGTTGAGGATGCCGACATCGACGGCGGCGACCATCACATAGGCGTTCTCGCCCTCGGCCGCGCCCTTTACCTCGACAGGGATGGAGAGCGCCTGCCGGGGCATCGTCTTTTCGGGCGGCGACAGCGCGATGTCGAGCTTGCGTCCGGCGGGATCGACCTTCAGCCATTTGAGGCCGATGGCGCGGGCCGGCATGCGGGATTCCTTGCCGTCCGCAGAAACCTCGCCCGGGCGGAACAGCGTCGCGGTGACGTAGGCGCCCGCGCCCCATGCGGCGTCGACGGGGATGTCGACCGTCGCGCCTGTCGCCGGCACGCTGACATTGATCGTCTTCAGCAGCCTGTCGGCGCCGACCGTCACCAGCATCTCGCCGGCGAAGCGCGGCGACACCTTCAGCTTGGCCACGTCGCCCGGCAGATAGGAATCCTTGTCCAGCGCGACCTCCAGCCCGTCCGGCGTCTCCGTGGACGTCGCGGAGACGTACCAGCCGGCGTCGAACTCGTAGCTGGAGACCGGGCCGTCGGCGCTCGGGCTCTCCACTTCGAGGCGATAGCGGCCCCATTCCACCGGGACGGAGATCGAGGCCTCCTTGTCGGCAGCTGCGTCGATCGTCCCGTTGGCGACGGCCGTGGTGACGGTGACGGGCTCGTAGCTCCACGAATTGCTGGAGCGATACCATTGATATTGCCGCTCGACCTTGACGAGCTTCCACAACAGGCCGGGCTCGGCCCGCCGTTCGCCATTCGCGTCGACGGCGATCACGTCGAGCTTGGCGATGCCGCCCTGCGGCACGGAGCCGTCCGTGAAGGCGGGGCGGATGCCGATCATGTCGCCCTGCGGGCGCACGGCGAGGTCGAGCGAGCGCTCCACCGCGCGCCCGCCGCTCTCCAGCATGCGCACCGTGACCTTCGCGGTGAGCAGGCGGGTGGTGGACGGCACGCTGCCGAGCGTGACGGGGAAGGTGGCCTTGCCGTCGTCGCCGACATCGGGAAGGTCCTCCATCGGCGTGCTGGTCGGCTCGACGCCTTCCTCGTCGGCGAGGCCGAAGGAATAGCGCGGGAATTTGTCCCAGGACGGCGTGGTCGCGACGCGCACCTCGCCTTCGAGCGCCAGCCCCGCGGCCGGCGCGCCGTAGAGGAAGCGTCCGTCCACGGTGACGTTGGCCGTCCCGTCCTGCGCGATCTCCTTGGCGTCCGAAGTGAGGTCGAATTCGATACGGTCCGGCACGAAGTCCTCGACCAGGAATGCCTTGGTGGCGACCGCCGGCTGCTTGGGATCGGTGTAGATGCCGACCTGCCATGTGCCGCGCAGCGCGTTGGGCGAGAGCGGCAGGGTGACGGCATGGCCGCCTTCCGCCGCGCCGTCGCTGACCATGCGGCGCTCCTCGACGCCGTCAGGCCGCGTGAAGACGAAGGTGAGCGGCAGCTTCTCGACCGCCTTGGCCGATTCGTCGCGGGCAAGGGCTGCGACATGCACCTCCTCGCCGACACGGTAGATGCCGCGTTCGGTCCAGGCGAAGACGTCGAGCGCGCCGGTCGCGGCGCGGCCGGTCACGCCGCGGTCGGAGAGGTCGAAGCCGGCCTTCGTCATGTCGAGGAAGACGAAGTCGCCGCCGCCGGCGAGATTCGCCATCAGCACGGCCGGCACCATGCCGCCTTCGCCGCGTGTCAGGCCGGGCTGGAAGACGGCCTTGCCCTCGGCATCCGTCCTCGCGGTGCCCAGCACCTCGTTGTTGCGGGCGAGCAGCGTCAACTCGGCGTCGGCGATCGGCTTTGCCGTGCCGAGCGAGCGGGTGAAGACGGAAAGCCCGTCCTGGCCCGTATAGGTGCTGAGGCCGATATCGGAGATCACGAACCACTGCGTGGCGCGAGAATCCCAGTTGTCGCTGCGGTCGTTCACCGGGGTGGCGACCAGCACGTAGACGCCCGGCTTGCGCTGCGGCAGCGCCTCGTCGATCGGCAGGCTGGTGGTGATCTCCTTGTTGAGATCGTTGGCGACCTCGATCTGGCCTTCCCAGACCGGCTCGCCGAACTGGTCGACGATGTTGGAGAGGTCATAGCCGTCGAGCTGCCTGGGGAAATAGCCGCCGGCGACCTGCGTCAGCGAGCGGTCGCCGACGCGGTAGAGCTTTATAGCCGCCGCGTTCATGTTCACGGTGACGATCGGGATGCCGCGCCGCGCCGTCGAGGGCAGCACGAAGCCGTCGCCGGTGAAGCGGACGGAGGGCGCGCGGTCGGGGATGTAGATGTCGAGGCTGACCGGCGCCGAGATGACCTCGCCGATGGCCGCGGGCAGGCCGGGGCGGAAGGCCACGCGATAGCGCTTGCCGTGCTCCAGCCCCTCGACGCAGACCTGCTGCTCCTCGGCCGACACCGCCTTGGGCGCATGGTCGTCCACGGTGACGAAGGTGGAATAGTCGACGCCCGCCTTCACGAGCTTTTCGGAGAACTGCACGCAGACGCGCGGCGAGGCGTTGTCGGAATCGATCGTGTGGTCAACGATGCGAAAACCCTTTCGCGCCTTCAGGTCCTCGTAGTCGGCGCGGATGGCGGGCGAATTGACGAGCGCGAGGCTCGCCTCATAGGCCTGCATGGCCGGGCGATAGAGGTCGCGGCGGTCGAGCGCGGCGGCGATCCGCGCCAGCGCGTCGGCGCGCAGCGCCGTGGTGCGGACGAGCAGATAGGCGTTGTAGGCGGAGGAGGTGGCGTCGCTCTGGAGCGAGGAGGATTCCTGCGAGTTGATCGCCTGCACGGCCGCGACCGCCTTGGCGAGGCTGAGCCACAGCGCGCCGTCGTCCGGCGTGATCGCGAGTGCTGCCCGGAACTTTTGCATGGCCGTGCGCGGATCGCCGGTCAGCATGGCTGACTCGCCCGCCTCGGCGAGCGCGGCCAGCCCCTCGGTCACCGGCTGGGCCGGATTGACGGTCAGGCGGCGATAGTTCTGCGCCTCGGTCGCCATCCAGTCGGGGAAGAAGGCGAGTTCCGGCGGCGCGCCGATGTCGGGGTCGCCGCTCAGGCTGACGACCTTGCCGGCGACGGCCCCGGCGAACGGCCTGACCGTGTTGTAGTCGGACTTGAGGAAGCACCACTTGGCCTTGATGTTGTAGGTGAAGGCGCGGCAGCCCTCGTCGGCCAGGCAGATCGACTTGCACTTGTCGAGCGACACGTTCGGCTCGGTGCGAAGGTCGAAGCCGAAATAATCGGCGTTCTCGATGGTCGAGATCGACCGCCCGCCCTCCGCGGCCGCGGCAAGCCCCGGCGATGCCGTCAGCAGCACGAGCGTGGCCAGCAGTCCGCGAAATGCGCGCATTTCATCTCCCCCGTCGAAGCTGCCCTAAAGCGTCAAGCGGCGAATTCACGGCGGGCAGAGCGACCTTGTCAACACCCGGCGTGATTTCGTGAATGCAATCTGCACACGATTGTGCGCGGGCGATTGTGGCTCCATTACGAAGCTTTGATGGCGGGCTCAAATATTTCACGCAGGTATTTCACGCCGCCGGAAAACGATATTTCCACGATGCCGGGCCGGCGGGAAGGAACGCTTGGCCTCAGCCGAAAACCGCGCTGGCTCCTCCCTTCCGGCGCGCTTCCGGCTACGCTCGGGGTTCGGGCGAGAAATCGATGGATTTCCGGCCAAGTGTAATTTTTGCGCCAAGATTGTCGCATTCCCGCCAACCGTTCCCGCTCCAAAATTGCACATTCCGCCGCAGATTTTGCAGCCGGCCGCTTTGACATGGCGGTCGCGATGCGGAATGTTAGGGCAGAAGAACAACAATGGGAGTTGGCAATGGCTTGGTTCAGGAGCAATGGGGACCGTGTCCCGGATCACATCCGGAAGATGGCTGAGGACGTCAAGGCGGGGCAGTGCGACCGGCGTGAATTTCTGGCGATGGCCAGCATCTTCGGCGCCTCGACGGCGATGGCCTACGGAATGATCGGCCTGGCGGCGCCGGTTCCCGCGCGCGCTGAAGAGACGCCGAAGACGGGCGGCGTGATCAAGGTCGGAATGTCGGTCAAGGATCCGAAGGATCCGCGCACCGCCGACTGGTCGGAGATCTCCAACGCGCAGCGCCAGGCGCTGGAGCCGCTGGTGAAATATACCCGCGAATACACGTTCGAGCCGTATCTGATCGAGAAATGGGACATCAATGAGGACGCCACCGAATACACGCTCCATGTGCGTCCGGGCGTCGAATGGAACAACGGCGACAAGTTCACCGCCGACGACGTGATCTACAATTTCACCCGCTGGGCGGACAAGACGGCGGAAGGCAACTCGATGCCCGGCCGCCTCGGCAGCCTGGTCGACGAGAACACCAAGAAGCTGCGCGAGGGCTCGGTCGAGAAGGTCGACGACATGACGGTCAAGCTCAAGCTGACCGCGCCCGACATCGCCATCATCGCCAATCTCACGGACTACCCGGCGCTGGTGGTGCACAGGACGTTCGACGAGAAGGGCGCCAACTTCAAGGACTGCCCGATCGGCACCGGCGCCTTCGAACTGGTCTCCTACGACGTCGGCCAGAAGGTGGTCTTCAAGCGCCGCGAGACCGGCAAGTGGTGGATGGGCGACGTCTATCCCGACGGCGTCGAGTTCATCGACTACGGCACCGATCCGGCGGCGCTGGTCTCGGCCTTCGAATCCGGCGAGATTCACACCAACCACGAGACGACGGCCGACTACGTCAAGATCATCGCCGATGTCGGCGCGCCGGCCTCCGAATCGGTGACCTCGGCGACCGTCGTCTCCCGTTTCAACGTCGCCAACAAGCCCTATGACGACCAGAAGGTGCGTCAGGCGCTCTGCCTGGCCGTCGACAACGCGACGGTGCTGCAGCTCGGCTACGGCAATGCCGGCACGGTGGCGGAAAACCACCATGTCGCGCCGATCCACCCGGAATATGTGGAGCTGCCGCCGCTGAAGCGCGATCCCGCCAAGGCGATGGAGCTGCTCAAGGAGGCGGGCGCCGCCGACTTCGAGCACGAGCTCATCTCCAACGACGAGGACTACCACAAGAACACCACCGACGCGATCGCCGCGCAGCTGCGCGACGCCGGCATCAAGGTGAAGCGCACGGTGCTGCCGGGCTCGACCTTCTGGAACGACTGGACGAAGTACCCGTTCTCGGAGACCAACTGGAACATGCGCCCGCTGGGCATCCAGGTCGTCGCCATCGCCTACCGTTCGGGCGAGGCGTGGAACGAGACGGCTTACGCCAATCCGGAGTTCGACAAGAAGGTCAACGAGGCGCTCGGCATCGCCGATGCCGAGAAGCGCAAGGGCCCGATGAAGGAGATCGAGCAGATGCTCCAGGATTCCGGCATCATCATCCAGCCTTACTGGCGCAAGCTCTACATCAACATCAAGCCCGAGCTGAAGAACCACGCCATGCACCCGACCTACGAATACGAGTTCGGCAAGGTCTGGCTGGATCAGGCGTGAGCGATAGCCAGACCATGGGGAGGGCCGCCGGCCCTCCCTCCGGGATCGCCGCTTCAACGCGGCCAGGACGGTCGTTCGAGACCGCTCCGGCCGCAGCCTTTCAACGCTTCAGGGTTGACTGCATCTGACCCCAACCCGACCGGCAGGGGGCCATCATGCTATTCTTCGTCGCAAGACGCCTCGGCACCATGGTTCTCACCATGCTGTGCCTCACCATGGTCGTGTTCTTTCTGGTCAATCTCGAGCCGAACCTCAAGAAGCTCGCGATCAGCCAGACGGAGATGCATGCCACCAGCGCCGAGCTGGAACAGTGGCTGACCAAGAACGGCTACAGGCAGAATTTCTTCGTCCGCTACGGACAATGGCTCGGCCTGATGCCGAAGGTCCCGGCCACCGATCCGAACACCGGCAAGACGATGCCGCGCTTCTCCTACTGCAACGAGCCGACAGAGCCGAAATTCTCCGGCGTGCTGCAGGGCGACTTCGGCTGCTCCACCAAGTTCAAGACCACGGTCGCGGCAAAACTCTTCCCGGGGCTCGGCGCCACCGGCCTGTTGATGTTCTGGGTTCTCATGCTGATGATCCCGGTGTCGCTGCTGATCGGCGTGCTGGCGGGCATGCGGGAAGGCTCGCGCACCGACCGCACGCTGTCTGTCGCCTCCATCGCCACCACGGCGACGCCCGAATACGTGTCCGGCGTCATCTTCACGGTCATCTTCGCCTCATGGCTCGGCTGGCTGAACGGTTCGGCCGCGTCGGCGAGCCAGGGCATCACCTTCTATAATTTCACGCTGCCGGTCATCACGCTCGCCATCTACGGCATCGGCTACATTGCGCGCATGACGCGCGCCTCCATGGTCGAGGTGATGACGCAGCAGTATATCCGCACGGCGCGGCTGAAGGGCCTGTCGTTTTCGGCGGTGGTCGTCAAGCACGCGCTGCGCAACGCGCTGATCGCGCCCTTCACCATCATCATGCTGCAGTTCCCGTGGCTGCTCACCGGCGTCGTCATCGTCGAGGTGATGTTCCGCTACCAGGGGTTCGGCTACACGCTGGTGGAGGCTGCGGGCAACAACGACATCGATCTGTTGCTCGGCTGCAGCCTCGTCTCGGTCTTCATCGTGCTGATCACGCAGCTCATCTCCGATGTCGGCTACGCCTATCTCAACCCGCGCATCCGCGTTCAGTAGGGGAGCCGAGCGATGCAGGTCGAATATGTCGGTGCGCTCAATATCGTGATCGGCGTCATCGCCCGGTTCTGGCCCGTCTGGCTGGCGCTGGCGATCGTGCTGGGCCTGAGCTTTGCCTACAAGCGCAGGCTGGGGCTCTACGGCCAGCTCTTCGACAGCAGCGTCGGCATCGCCGGCGTCGTCATCTGCCTGTTCTGGCTGTTCACCGCGATGTTCGCCTCCACCATCGCCACGTTCAATCCGCTCGACCAGATCGTCGTCATGAAGGACGCGCTGCCGGGCGGGGTGGAGCCGGCCTCGCACAAGGTTTTTCTCTTCGGAGCGGACAAGCTGGCGCGCGACGTGTTCTCGCGCATGGTCTACGGCAGCCAGATCGTGCTGATCATCGCGCCGGCGGCCACCGCGTTCGCGCTGATGGTGGGCATCACGCTCGGCCTGCCGGCCGGCTATTATGGCGGGCGCGTCGACACGATCCTGTCGTTCCTCGCCAATCTGGTGCTCGCCTTCCCGGTGATCCTGCTGTTCTACCTGCTGGTGACGCCGGGCATCATGGACACGCCGATCCCCTATGCGATCGCAGGCTTGTTCTTCATCTTCCCGATCATCTTCTTCTGCGTGCTGTTCTGGACGCGCTTCAAGAACCGGCCGGACCGGCTCTATCTGCTGCTCGGCCTCACCATATTGCTCGGCGGCTGGGTCTATGTCGGACTGGTCTTCGACCGCGACCCGCTCGGCATCGTGCATATCGATCCCAACCAGCTCAACATCTTCGTGGCGGTCGTCTTCGCGTCGAGTCCCGGCGTGTTCCGCATCGTTCGCGGCCTCACCATGGACATCAAGACGCGCGACTACGTGGCCGCCGCCCAGACGCGCGGCGAGAGCCCCTGGTACATCATGCTGTGGGAGATCCTGCCCAATGCGCGCGGGCCGCTGATCGTCGATGCCTGCCTGCGCATCGGCTACACGACGATCCTGCTCGGCACGCTCGGCTATTTCGGCCTGGGGCTGGCGCCGGAAAGCCCCGACTGGGGCACGGCGATCAAGGACGCCAGCCGGCTCCTGCGCCAGTACATCCATCCGGCGCTGCCGCCCACCATCGCGCTGATGAGCTTCGTGCTGGGGCTGAACCTGCTGGCCGATTCGCTGCGCGAGCAGTCGCTGAAGGATTGAGGATGAAAGGGAGCCGGTCGTGGTTCGTCGGTCGTCGGTCGTGACCCCGGCACCTGCACCGGAGACGCATTCGACCGACGAATAACGACCGACGACCGACTTTGGAGCTGAAGATGAACGAAGCCGTCAAAGCCACGACCATCGAAGACGCCCGGCCGATCATCGAGATCGAGAACCTGTCGATCTCCTTCTTCACCCGGCGAGGGGAAATCCCGGCCGTGATGGACTTTTCCTGCACGGTCATGCCCGGCGAGGCGATGGGCATCGTCGGCGAATCGGGCTGCGGCAAATCCACCGTGTCGCTCGGCATCATGCGCGACCTTTCCAACATCGGACGGATCGTCGGCGGGCGCATAAAGTTCCAGGGCAAGGACATGGGCGAGATGTCCGAGGAGGAGCTGCGCTCCATCCGCGGCAACAAGATCGCCATGATCTACCAGGAGCCGATGGCTTCGCTGAACCCGGCCATGAAGATCGGCCGGCAGCTCATGGAAGTGCCGATCCTGCACGACAAGGTGTCGAAGGAGGAGGCCTACAATCGCGCGCTGGAGATGGTGCGCGCCGTGCGCCTGCCCGATCCCGAGCGCATGATGCGCTCCTTCCCGCACCAGCTTTCCGGTGGTCAGCAGCAGCGCATCGTCATCGCCATGGCGCTGCTGTCGAAGCCGGCGCTGCTGTTGCTCGACGAGCCGACCACGGCGCTCGACGTCACCGTCGAGGCGGGCATCGTCGAGCTGGTGAAGGGGCTGGGGGAGAAATTCGGCACGTCGATGATCTTCGTGTCGCACAATCTCGGCCTGATCCTGGAAACCTGCGACCGCATCACGGTGATGTATTCCGGCGAGGCGGTGGAGACCGGCAAGATCGAGGACGTCTTCGACCGCATGCGCCATCCCTACACGCAGGGGCTGTTCCGCTCGATCCCGCTGCCCGGCGCCGACAAGAACTCGCGGCCGCTGATCGCCATACCCGGCCAGCTTCCGCTGCCGCAGGAGCGGCCGAAGGGCTGCAATTTCGGGCCGCGCTGCCACCATTTCGTCGAGGGCGTCTGCAACGCCGCCGAGATCCCCATGATCCCCGTCGAGGGCCATGACGGGCATTTCTCCCGCTGCGTGCGCTTCAACGAGATCGACTGGGCCGAGCTGCCGGCCGGAGCGGAAAAGAAGCAGGAGCCGGTGAAGCCCGGCGCGCCCGTCCTCCAGATCGAGGATCTCAGGAAATACTACAAGGTGGCCGGCAACGAGGTCTTCGGCGGCGGCGAGGGTCGCGTCGTCAAGGCCAACGAATCCATCAGCTTCGAGGCGCGGGAATCGCAGACGGTGGCGATCGTCGGCGAATCCGGCTGCGGCAAGTCCACGCTCGCCAAGGTGCTGCTCGGGCTGGAGACGGCAAGCTCCGGCACCGTCAAGCTCGGCAACAGGGACATCCAGTCGACGGGCATCGAGGCGCGCGACGTCGACACCGTGTCGTCCATCCAGATGGTCTTCCAGAACCCGTTCGACACGCTGAACCCCAGCCACTCGGTCGGCTCGCAGATCATCCGCACGCTGGAGAAGTTCGGCGTGGGCAAGACGGTCGCCGACCGCAAGAAGCGGATGCTGGAGCTTCTGGATCTGGTGAAGCTTCCGCGTGCCTTCGCCGAGCGCATGCCGCGCCAGCTCTCCGGCGGCCAGAAGCAGCGCATCGGCGTGGCGCGCGCCTTCGCCGGCCAGGCCAAGGTGGTGGTGGCGGACGAGCCGGTGTCGGCGCTCGACGTCTCGGTGCAGGCGGCCGTGACCGAGCTCCTGATGGACATCCAGCGCAAGAACAAGACGACGATGCTGTTCATCAGCCACGATCTGTCGGTGGTGCGCTACATCGCCGACCGCGTGGTCGTCATGTATCTCGGCCACATCGTCGAGCAGGGCACGACGGACCAGATCTTTTCGCCGCCCTATCACCCCTATACGGAGGCGCTGCTGTCGGCGATCCCGATCGCCGACACCTCGGTGGTGAAGAAGCACATCGTGCTGGAAGGCGACATCCCCTCGGCGATGAACCCGCCGCCCGGCTGTCCCTTCCAGACGCGCTGCCGCTGGAAGAAATTTGTCGAGGGCAACAAGTGCGAGACGCAGTTGCCGCCGCAGAAGGACCTCGGCGACGGCCACAAGAGCCTCTGCTGGCTGAGCGACGAGATGCTGGCGACCATGGAGCCGGTGATCAGCTTCGACAGGGACCATGCCGCGCATGAGGGCGTGCCGGGAGATGCGCCGCACGGTTCGGGGCCCGGCTTCGCCGGTCCGGCCCCCAATCGTCCGCGCGGCAAGACCGGCTCGGCCGACATGTCGGACGATGCGGATGGCCCGGAGGAGGTCGACGGCAGCGCCCGCATCGCGCGCAGCGAAGGCGCGGCGCGCAAGCCGCGCAGCCGGGGCGTCCAGGTCGGCTGGGGCAGCCAGGCCGACGACACCGGCGCGCCGTCGCCTTTCGGCTCGGGCAAGGGTCGGGACAGGAAGAAGTAGCGCGGCGGGAGGAAGTGCGTCCTTCGAGGTTCGCTCCGCGAGCAGCTCAGGACGAGGCTCGCGGACGCCAACAGACAATCCTGAGGAGCGAGCGAAGCGAGCCCCGAAGGGCACACTAAAATAAAGCATATATAAATCAACACATTGTGAGAATTCTCGCAAGAAACTGCATCGAGCTTTATCCCCGTCTGTGCCGAAACCTCCACAATCCCCGGCGCTTCTCCCGTCCGGGGCCGCCTTCGCGAGGGTGGATGGCGGCGGGAGAGGGGCGCGTGGCCGGGACGGCATCCCGGCCGGATCCAGACTGGCCTCCGGCGCAGGCTGCGGTCGCCGGGCGGAGACGTGGACCTTCAAAGCGCGCCGGACGGGCGGTCCTCACAACCGCACGAAACACCCGACGGTCGTCGCCGCCCGTCCTCCCGGGCCTGTTCCGGGACATTGCGAGAAAACCCCGCGGCGGACGCCGGACGGGGCTGTCGGCATGGGTATTGCCTGCGATTGAAGCGTTCAGGCATGGATCCTCGGGTCTCGCCGCGTCGCTTCCGCTCCGCGCCTCGCCCGAGGATCCATGCCTGACCATTTCAACCGAACCGGCGGTCCATGCCACCGGCGCAGATCCGCTCAGCTCCCGCAGGTCTGGAGCTGCCGCTGGTAGGTGCGCGCCATGTCGTCGGTGTCGCGCGCGTATTTCTGCAGGCTGGTATTGCCGCGCCAGCCGCCGCGCCCGTAGGACGTCCAGCCGGAATAATAGGCGAGGTAGAGGCTGAAGGTGTCGTCGGGCGCGACGCCGTATTTCGCCACGGTCTTGGAATGATACCAGCCGACGAAGTCGAGCGCGTCGGCGAAGCTGGCGCGGCGCGCGCCGAAATTGCCGCTCTCGGCGACGTATTGGGCCCAGGTGCCGTTCAGTGCCTGCGAGTAGCCGTAGGCGCTCGACGCGCGCTTGCCGGGAATGAAGCCGAAATACCATTTGCGCGGCGGCCGGGCGTTCTTCTTGAAACCCGATTCCTTGCGGACGGTGGCCATCAGCACATGCACCGGGATGCCGTACTTCTTCTCGGTGCGGTAGGCCGTCCGCTGCCAGTCGTTGAACCAGCCGTCATTCTGCTCGAAGACGGCGCAGACATCGTTGATATGCCTGGGCGCGGAAGCGCAGCCCGCCAGCGCGAGCAGTCCGGCGACCGTCAGGACTCGACTAAAACAAGACGCAAACACGCGTCGACGTTTAACGGAAAATCATAAAGGGAGTCTTTCACGCTCCGTTAATCTCCGGATGCGGCCGGGTGACTTGTCGATCAGGCGACCTGTCATGCCGTTTCCTTGACATGTCGTGCAGCAATGATGACGCCTTGACTAAAAAGACGCCCGCGAAGGGCGTTTTTCCGACAGACCGTTTGCTCCGGCGGTCTTTAGATGGCCGCATGACCGCCGCCCGAAGCCGCCGCAGCGCCGACCGTGCCCACTCCCGCGCCGCATCCGCCATTCCGCAACTGCCGCCGCGGCGGGTGGTCAACCCGTATCCGCCGATGGCGCTGCTCTCGGCGGACCAGGTCGAGGCCCTCCACCAGGCCTCCATGCACATTCTCGAGAATTTCGGCATCGAGGTGATGAGCGGCCGCGCGCTCGGCCTTTTCGAGAAGGCCGGCGCCACGGTCGACCGCTCGACCTCCAACGTGCGGATCGACCGCGGCATGGTGGAGGCGGCGCTGAAGACCGCGCCGCCGCGCTTCACGCTGACGCCGCGCAACGCTGATCACGCGCTGCATATCGGCGACGACGCGATCAACTTCACGCTGGTCGCCGGCCCGCCCAACGTCCACGACATGGAGCGCGGCCGCCGTGCGGGGAACTATCGCGACTATTGCGACCTCGTCAGGCTGGCGCAGCATTTCAACTGCATCCACATGCTGGGCAACCAGGTCTGCGCGCCGGTCGAGCTGCCGGCCAATTCCCGGCATCTCGACACCTATTTCGCCAATCTGACGCTGACCGACAAATCCTTCCACGTCTCGGCGATCGGCCGGGGCAGGGCGCTCGACGGCATTTCCATGATGGCGATCGCGCGCGGGCTGACGCTGGAGGAAATGCCGGAAAATCCCTCCGTGACCACCATCATCTCGGTCAACTCGCCGCGCCGCCTCGACGAGGCGATGGCCGAGGGGCTGATGACCATGGCCGGGTTCGGCCAGCCGGTCTGCGTCACGCCGTTCACCCTGATGGGTGCCATGAGCCCGGTGACGCTCGCCGGCGCGCTGGCGCAGCAGAACGCGGAGGCGCTGTTCGGCGTGGTGCTGACGCAGCTCGTCAGGCCGGGCGCGCCTGTGATCTACGGCGCCTTCACGTCGAATGTCGACATGCGCTCAGGGGCGCCCGCCTTCGGCACGCCCGAGAACGCCAAGGCCAATGTCGCGTCCGGCCAGCTCGCGCGGCGCTACGGCCTGCCCTACAGGACGACGCCCGGCTCTGCGTCCAACGCGGCGGATGCGCAGGGCGCCTACGAGACGATGATGGCGCTGTGGGGCGCGGTGCTCGGCCACGCCAACCTGATCTACCATGCCGCCGGCTGGCAGGAGGGCGGGCTGACCGCCTCCTTCGAGAAGCTGATCATCGACGTCGAAATGATCCAGCACATGATGGAGTTTCTGAGGCCCATTACGGTGGACGAGGGCGAGCTTGCGCTGGAGGCGCTGGGGCGCGTGCCGACCGGTGGGCATTTCTTCGGCGAACCGCACACGCTGGCGCGCTATTCCACCGCCTTCCACCAGCCGATGCTCTCCAACTGGCAGAATTACGAGGCGTGGACGGAAGCCGGCGGGCTCGACGCCACGGCTCGCGCCACGCGGCTCTGGAAGAAGGCGCTGGAGGAGTATGTCGAGCCGCCGATGGATCCTGCCGTGCGCGAGGCGCTGGAGGCCTATCGCATGAGGCGGCGCGAGGAGATCGGAGCGGACGAGCCGTGACCATCCGCAGCGCTCCGGCATGGATCCCCGGGTCTGCGCAGTTCGCTCCGCTCCTGCTCCGCCCGGGGATGACGAATTGCGGGGATCAATGGTGCCGATCGGATATGTGGGAGATTTGCCTTGACGTTCGTGAAGGTCGTCAATCCTCGGGCGG
>JAFKJW010000176.1 GCA_017305925.1 Hyphomicrobiales bacterium
GGTCGCGCCGTTCGCTGACGCTCCGGCTTGCCCGAGAATGACGAAACAGCCCTGCATTCGTCATTTTCGGGCAAGCGAACGCGAAGCGGAGCGCGACCCGGAAATCCATGCCGTGAGCTGAGAGACGGCGCTGACGGCGCAGGCGGGGTTCTCCGATCCATCGCCTCACCCGTGCCGGTAGTGCAGGAGCGTCCATTCGTCGACCCAGATCTGGTCGCCCGGATGCACGACCAGCGTCGTCGCCGGATGCTCGATGATGGCCGGGCCGGCAACCTCGTGGCCGGGCTGGAGAAGGTCCATCTCGTAGAGATTGGCTTTGTGCCAGCGCCCCCCGATATAGGCCTCGCGCACGCCCTTGTGGGCGGAGGCCGGATCGCTCTTGCCGAGCGGCCGCCGGACCAGCACCGGCTTCACCTTGTCGGCGGTGGCGACCAGCCCCAACTCGGCGATCGAATAGCCGGCATCGCCGTAGCGCGACACGCGATGGTTGATCTTGGCGTAGACCGTCTCGAACTCGGCCAGCACGGTGCGCATGTCGTCGGCGGACCGGATGGCCGCCAGCGGCGCCGTCACCTCGACGTCCTCGAGCTGGCCCGTATAGCGCATCATCAGGAACGGCACGGTGCGGATTTTCTCCCGTGCGTGGCCGTCGGCGATCATCTCCTCCACCGCGGCCTTCGTCAGGTCGTCCCAGATGGCCGTGACCTTACCGCCGAAGACTTCCAACTCCTCGTCGGAGGCGTGCGGGCCGATGTCGATCTGCGTCGAGACCGAATGGCGGCGCATGAAGTCCGCCGTCGTGCAGCCGAAGGCCGAGAAGGCGGCGGCGAACTGGAAGGTGATGATGTCCTTGAAGCCGATGCCCTGCGAGCAGCCGGCCAGATGCAGCGGCCCCGAGCCGCCATAGGACAGAAGCGTGAACTCCGACGGATGGATGCCCTGGCCGGAGATGACGCGGCGCAGCGCGTTGTTGGCGTCGGCCTCCAGCATGTCGATCATGCCTTCCGCAGCCTCCTCGACGCCGACGCCCAGAACGTCCGCGCATTTCTCCTTGAAGGCGGCCCGCGCCTTGTCGACCTGGAGCACGACCTTGCCGCCGAGGAAGTAATGCGGGTTGAGGCGGCCGAGGATCGCGTCGCAATCGGCGATCGTGGGTTCCGTGCCGCCCTTGGCGAAGCAGATCGGGCCGGGATCGGAGCCGGCGCTTTCAGGCCCGAGCGAAACCTTCTTGGTCAGCGGGTCGACCTTAAGGATCATGCCGGCGCCGGCGCCGATCGTGTCCAGATGCAGCGTCGGGACGTTCAGCTTGAAACGGTCCATCAGCGGCTCGTTCTCGATGCGTGTCTGACCGCGCGTGATGACGCCCATGTCGAAGGAGGTGCCGCCCATGTCCGAGCAGATGAGGCTGTCGTTGCCGATCAGCTTGCCGACATAGGCCGCGCCCAGGATGCCGCCGATCGGCCCGGAGATCATCGTCTCGTGCAGGCGTGGATGGTTGATAGAGGTGAGCCCGCCGAAGGAGAGCAGGGTCTGCACGCCATATTTGAAGCCGTATTTCTTCGAGATGTCCTCGATGCCCTTGAGCTGTTTGCGGCCGCGCGCGGTGGCGTAGGCCTCGATCAGCACGGAATTGAGCCGCGACTGCTCGCGGATCACCGGCCGCACCTCGTGGGAGGTGTGGACGGTGATGTCCGCGCCGGCCGCGGAAATCTCCTCGCGGCAGATCTCGGCGATGCGCTTTTCGTGCGCCGGGTTGACGTGGGAGAAGATCGTCATGATGCAGATCGCCTCGACCTTGTCCGCGATCAGTTTTTTCGCCGCAGCGTGCACCTCCTGCTCGTAGAGCGGCAGGACCACGTCGCCGAACTGGTCGATGCGCTCTGTGACGCCATGCGTGCGGCGGCGCGGCACCAGCGGGTCGGGATGCGCGTGGGTGACGGCGTGCAGCCGGTCGGCATAGGAATAGTCGGCCCAGGCCTGCAAGCCGCGGCCCATCAGCACCATGTCCTCCATGCCCTTCGTGGTGATGAGCCCTAGCCTGCGGCCGGTGCGCGACAGGAGCG
>JAFKJW010000177.1 GCA_017305925.1 Hyphomicrobiales bacterium
ACCCTTCGAGACCATCGATCTCAATGCGCCGGGCGGGATCGAGGACTACGCCACGCGCCTGCGCGGCCTCTACGCCGGCATGGTGCGGCTGCCGCCGCCTGGTCCATGGCCGGACCGGGTCATTGCGCAGGCCGCGGGCGAGCGGCGCGCAGCCCTGCCGGCGGACGGTCTCGCCGAGCGTCGTGCCTGGCGGGACGCGATACTGGGCCGCCTCGCGGCATTCAAGAAGCAGAACCGGCTCGCGGACTGAAAGCCGGAACCACCGACCGCCCTGACCACGAGACGTGCAAGAAAAGGAAACCGACCATGTCCGTCACCTACCTGAAACGCGGCAAGACCGAAGAGGCTCGCTCCGAAGATGATGCCAAGGTCCGCGCGTCCGTGGAAGGTATCCTCAAGGACATCGAGGCGCGAGGCGATCAGGCCGTGCGGGATTTGTCGGAAAAATTCGACAAATACTCTCCCGCTTCCTTCAGATTGTCCGAAAGCGACATCGAGGCCCTGATGAATCGTGTCAGTGCCCGGGACATGGAGGATATCAAGTTCGCGCAGGCTCAGGTCCGCAACTTTGCGCAAGCCCAGCGCGATTCCCTTCTGGACATCGAGATCGAAACGCTGCCGGGCGTCATCCTCGGCCATCGGAACATCCCCGTGCAGTCCGTCGGGTGCTATGTCCCGGGCGGCAAGTTCCCCATGGTGGCCTCCGCCCACATGTCGGTGGTGACGGCATCCGTGGCGAAGGTCCCCCGCATCATCGCCGCGACCCCCCCGTTCAAGGGGGAGCCCAATCCCGCCGTGATCTCGGCCATGAAGCTCGGGGGCGCGCATGAAATCTATGTCATGGGCGGCATTCAGGCGGTCGGCGCGATGGCGCTGGGCACCGAAACGATCAAGCCGGTGGACATGCTGGTCGGTCCCGGCAACGCGTATGTCGCCGAGGCGAAACGACAGCTCTACGGCCGCGTCGGCATCGACCTTTTCGCCGGACCCACGGAGACGATGCTGATCGCCGACGCCACGGTCGATTCCGAGATGTGTGCGACCGACCTTCTTGGCCAGGCAGAGCACGGCTACAACTCTCCCGCGGTCCTGTTGACCAACAGCCGCAAGCTGGCTGAAGGCACCATGGAATATATCGAGCACCTCCTGAAAATTCTTCCGACGGCCGAGACGGCGCGAAGAAGCTGGGAGGACTACGGGGAGGTCATCGTCTGCGACAGCCACGAGGAAATGCTCGCTGTCGCCAATGAGATCGCCTCCGAGCACGTGCAGGTCATGACCGACCGCGACGACTGGTATCTTGAAAATATGCATAGCTACGGGGCGCTGTTCCTCGGGCCGCGCACGAATGTCGCGAACGGCGACAAGGTCATCGGCACCAACCACACGCTGCCCACCAAAAAGGCCGGGCGGTATACGGGTGGCCTGTGGGTCGGAAAATTCCTGAAGACCCACAGCTATCAGAAGATAACGACCGACGAGGCCGCCGCGATGATCGGCGCCTACGGCTCGCGCCTTTGCCTGCTCGAAGGGTTCGTGGCGCATGCCGAGCAGTGCAACGTCCGTGTCCGGCGCTATGGCGGGCGCAATGTCCCCTATGGAGGCGCCGCGGAATGAGTGCCGGCTTCCCGGGCTTCCGGCTGGACGGCAAGCGCGCGCTGGTGACCGGCGCCGGCCGCGGCATCGGTCTCGCCATATCGCGAACCTATGCGGCGGCGGGCGCGGACGTGATCCTGTGTGCGCGAACGCAAGCCGAAATCGAGGCCGCCGCCGACGAGCTGAAGGCCGCCGGATTTAAAGCGGGAACGCTGGTCGCGGACGTGACCGACGTGAAACGGTTCGCCGACGAGATCGCCTCGCTTCCGGCTGTCGATGTCTTCGTGAACAATGCCGGCACGAACAGGCCAAAGCCCCTGGCCGACGTCACCGAGGCGGATTTTGACGCCGTGTTCGACCTCAACGTGCGTGCGGCCGTCTTCGCGGCAAAGGCGGTGACGCAGCAAATGGTGGCTCTGGCGATTGAGCTCGGCAAGCATCGCATAAGGGTAAACACGATCTGTCCGACCTTTGTCGAGACACCGATGACGAAGGACTATCTGGCGGACCGGGATTTTCGGAACTTCGTGCTGTCGAAGATCAAGCTGGGACGGCTCGGAACCGTTGAAGACGTCGCAGGTGCAGCACTCTATCTGGCTTCGGACGCGGCCAGCCTGATGACGGGCAGCGCCCTGATTCTGGACGGCGGCTGGACCGCCGGCTGACATTTCGCTCCGCCATCGCGCCGGGACGTTCGCCAGGTGTCTGGACGGCCGCCCACCTGCGTCTTGACCGACGAGCCGGAGCATCCCATCGCCCCACGGCCAAGCAAGGAGGCGCATATGGGCAGGACGGGCGTCCGGGCAGCGACAATTTCCAGGGAGCTCCCGGTGGACCCCGAAAAGACCCCCAGATCGATTGTTCCGCGCAAGGCTTCCATTCCCAAGGATGCCTTCACCGCCCCGGTTCTCGGCAACGAGCGCATGGGCCGTTGCGCGGTTATCCGGGAAAGCGCGTGGATCTGACGATCGCTACCTCACAATGAAAGCAGACAAGACCTGGCTGACGCCCGACATCATTTCGGTCGGCAAGGCGAAAAGCAGCGGAGCTGCTTTCTGCCTGCATCATCATAAGCTATTGATTTTGCTGGCGCGCCGTCTCAGGCGATAATGCGAACTATGTCTACTCTATAGCCCTCTAGAGCACGTCCGGTTTAATCCGGTTCGTATCCTGCTGCCTTGAAGTAATTTGCGCATTCGGCTGGCGAGAAGAGTTGGACGACGGAGCCGACGGTGTCCCATAAGGCGGTGATTGTCCGCTCGGCCTTTGCACGCATCAGCGCCTT
>JAFKJW010000104.1 GCA_017305925.1 Hyphomicrobiales bacterium
GAGCTGGCTCGGGCCGATGCGGTACTCGATGTCCTTACCCATGAAGGCGCGGGTCGACAGGATCTGGTAGGGGATCGCCTCGTTCGTCTCCATCACCGAGATGTCGTCGGCGGCGTGCACGCTCGGACAGGTGGTATGGCCGACATAGTCGAGCGGGCCGGAAGGCGGCCGCTTGCGGTTGAGCTCGGTGAAATAGACCGCCATGCCGCCGCCGATGCGCGCCTCGGGAAAGGCTTTGCGGGCTGCCGCATAGGTCTGCTCGAAAGTCGGCATCTGCGGCCAGGGCTGGTCGGGCTGGTAGGATTTCAGCTCCTGCTGCGGGAAGGCGGCGACTGCGGCCGGCGACAGGCCTGCCTCTGCGGCCGCGTCCGCCACGCCGGCCAACTCGCCGTCCGGGTCCATCGAACCCAGCGTGACGATTTCGAGCGCAACCTCGGCGCCCGTCGCCTCGCCGAGCGCGCGGTAGGTTTGAAGCTCGGCGAAGCCATGGCCCTTGCGCAGGTCGATCTGGCAGACCAGCCAGCGCGGTGCGAGGCTGGCGACCAGACCGGCATTCTCCAGCGCGAACGCCGCCTCCGCCGCCGGCACGCCGAGGCCGAGCTTCGGCAGCGAGCCGATCCTGCCGCCGACCGACACGGCGACAGTGCCGCCGGCGCCGGTTCTTGCGGCCTGCGGCAGCGGTCCGGAGACCGACAGGCGGACCGACTGGACGACCTTCTCGCCCTTCGGCAGCGTGTAGGGCCACGGCTTGGCCAGCGGACGGATATAAGTCTTGAAGGAGGCATCCGTCCAGTTGCGGTGGTCCTCCGTCTCGAAGGCGTCGCCCTCCATGGTGCAGGTCGCCCAGCAGCCCGGCGCGATCTCATACGCCATGGCGCGCACGTCCTTGAAGGGGCAGCGCGGATCGATCGCCTCCGGGAAGCACGACGTCTCCTCGCTGCCGTCGGTGTGCAGGATGCGCACCGGGGCGCCGGCCACACCTTCGACGGGATGCAGGACGACGAAGCCGGTGCGGTTGGTGAGCACGTCGGTCAGCGGCTCGGCCACCGCCTCGAAGGCAAGCGAGCCGTCGCTGCCGCCGCGGATGGTCGCCTCGTAGACGAGGTCGCGGACGGCGTCGCGGCAGCGGCCGCGATAGCGCACGCAGAACTCCTGCGCGCCCTCCTCGACCTGCAGGTCGGTAATCTCCGCCGGCATGGTGCCCCAGTTCTCGTCACGCAGCAGGAAGGAGATGCCGCGCAGCACCTCGACGTCGCCGATGCGCACATAGCGCAGCGCGCCGTTGTCGAACTCGACGCGGAGCGGGCCGGCCCGCAAGGTGCGCAGCGGCGGCTCGCGCTGTTCGGTGCCGCACAGCCGGATCGATCGCGAAGCCATGGCTTCCCTCCCATGGTTAGAGCAGCGCGCGCTCGCTCTTCCGATCGAAAATGGAAGCGCGCTGCATGTTGATGTCGATCGGGACCTGCTCGCCCGGGCGGCCGACATCATGGGCCTGCAATTCGGCGATGACGGGCTCGCCCGCCAGCCGGAACGTCGCGTAGGAGCGCGAGCCGGTCGGCTGGATGAGCTCGATCTGCGCTTCGTGGCGCACCCAGCCCGGCGCCGGCGCAGGCCCTTGGGCGCGCGCCAGATGCTCGGGACGCAAGCCGAGCAGGATCTCCTGGCCGTCGGAGGCGCCGTCCAGGGCGCGCCCGGGCGGCAGGGGCATGGTGAACTCACCGATGCGCACCGCCTCGCCGGAAGGGCCGCGCGTCAGGTTCGCCTTGAGGAAGCTCATGCGCGGCGAGCCGAGAAACCCGGCGACGAAGGTGTTGGCGGGCCGCTCGAACAGGTCGAGCGGGGCGCCCTGCTGCTCGATCAGGCCGTCGCGCATCATCACGATGCGGTCGGCGAGCGTCATCGCCTCGATCTGGTCGTGGGTGACGTAGATCATCGTCGTCGCGATGTCCTGGTGCAGGCGCTTGATCTCGCCGCGCATCTCGTCGCGCAGTTGCGCGTCGAGGTTGGAGAGCGGCTCGTCGAACAGGAAGATGCGCGGGTTGCGCACGATGGCGCGGCCGATCGCGACGCGCTGGCGCTGGCCGCCCGAAAGCTGGCGCGGCAGCCTGTCGAGCAGGCTGGTGATGCCGAGCATCCTCGCCGCCTGGTCGACGCGCTCGTCGATCTCGGGCTGCGGCATCTTGCGCGCCTTCAGGCCGAAGCCGATGTTCCTCGCCACGCTCATATGCGGGTAGAGCGCATAGTCCTGGAAGACCATCGCGACGTCGCGGTCGCGCGGCCGCAGTTCGTTGACCACCTCTCCGCCGATCTCGACCGTACCCTCGGTAATGTCCTCCAGGCCGGCGATCATGCGCAAAAGCGTGCTCTTGCCGCAGCCGGACGGGCCCACGAGCACGGTGAACTCGCCGTCGCGCATGTCGAGGTCGATGCCGCGCACGGCATGAAAGCCGGCATAACGCTTGTGCAAGCCGCTGATCCTGACTTCGGCCATGCGAACTTTCCTATCCACGTACGGCGCCGAGCGTCAGCCCGCGCACCAGATGTCGTTGAGCAAGAACCCCCAGCGCGATCGACGGCACGAGGGAGACGATGGCGAGCGCCGCCGCCTCTCCGTATTGCGCGCCCTGGAAGCCGATGAAGGCGCGGAAGACGGTGGGCAGCGTGAACGCCGTGCGGCTGGTGAGCAGCAGCGCGAAGAAGAACTCGGTCCAGCAGGCGATGAAGGCGAAGACCGCGGCGGCCACGATGCCGGGGGCGGCCAGCGGCACCGCCACCCGCCAGAAGGATTCCCAGCGCGTGCAGCCGTCGACCAGGGCCGCCTCCTCCATGGAGCGCGGCATGCCCCGGAAATAGGCGAACATCATCCAGACCGATACCGGCAGCGTGAACACCGTATAGGCGATGATCAGGCCGATATGCGTATCGTAGAAGCCGATCTGGCGATAGATGAGGAAGACCGGCAGGACGATGCCGATCGGCGGCAGGAAGCGCTGCGACAGCACCCAGAAAGACAAATGCTTGCCGCCGGTGTCGTAGCGCGCCAGGCTGTAGGCCATGGTCGTGCCGAGCAGGGCCGACAGCACCGTCGCCGACAGCGAGATGATCAGGCTGTTGACCAGCCCCTCGAACCCCCGGTAGGTGAACAGCGCCGCCTGGTAATGGATCAGCGTCGGCTGGGCGGGGAACCAGACCGGCGGGGTCGCCAGGTAGTCGTCGCTGGGCTTCACGGACGTGTTGAACATCCAGTAGAGCGGCCACAGCACGAAGACCAGGAAGAAGCCGAGCAGCAGGAAGCGGGCGATGGGGGCGGCGCCGCGGCGCACCCGGCGGACGGGACGACTGGCTGCCATCAGCTTGCCTCCACCTTGAGCAGGCGTCGCACCAGGAGCGTCACCACCAGCGCCGTGAAGATCAGGAACAACCAGCTTCCGGCCGTCGCCTGCGAAAGGTGGAACTGCGTGAAGCCGACCGTGTAGAGATAGTAGGAGGCGGTGTAGGTGCTGGTGCCCGGCCCGCCGCCGGTCATGATGAAGATCGTGTCGAACATGCGGATGGCGTCGAGCAGGCGGAAGGTGAGCGCGAGCAGCATCATAGGCGCCAGGTGCGGCACGGTGATCGCCCAGAAGGTCTGCCAGGCGCCGACGCCGTCGAGCTCGGCCGCCTCGTAGAGGTTGGACGGGATCGAGGTAAGCCCGGCGAGCAGGATGACGAACATGAAAGGCGTCCACTGCCAGACGTCGGCGATGATCAGCGAGATGTAGAGCCACGGGCTCTCGGTCAGCCAGCCGATCGTGACGTCCTGCCCGAGGAGCGCGCCGAGGATGTAGTTGGTCGGGCCGAAAGGCCGCTGCAGGAGCAGGGTCCAGGCCTGGCCGACGATGACCGGGCTGATGAACAGCGGCACGATCAGGATCGACATGACCACGCCCCGCCCCGGAAAGCTCTTCACCATGGCGAGCGCCACCGCCAGGCCGAGCACGAACTCTATTCCCACGCTGACGCCCGACAGGATCGCAGTAAGCAGCAGCGACCAGCGGGCCACGGGGTCGAATACGACCCGCTCGAAATTCTGCAGGCCGACGAAGGCGTGGCCCGGCACCTGGAAGTCGTAGTTTATGAAGGAGACGACCAGCGAGAAGACCAGCGGATAGATCGACAGCGCCAGGATGAGCAGCACCGCCGGCGCGACCAGCAGCCATTTGAAGTTGCGGTCGGCCCAGTTGGCGAAGCCCGACAGGCGCGGCGGCGTTCCGGCTGCGGACATCCTCATGGCTGGCGCGGTCTGGTTCATCGATCGCGTTCCGGTTCATTCTGCCGGCCGGCGCTGGTGCCGGCCGATCGGTTGCGCTTCGGGTTGCGGGGCGGAAGAAGACGGCCGGCGCCGCAGGGCGCCGGCCGTTCCCGCCTCAGAGCGTGACCGCCAGGCCGAGCTTCTCGACGGTGTTGTCCGCTGTCGAGCCGGGCAGCTTGAGGAACTCGGCGTAGAAGGCGCGCTGCGAGTCCACGCCGAGCCGTTCGGTCGTCTCGTCGAACTCGCGGGCGGCCGTCTCCAGGGACGCCTTCGGATCGGCGCCCGCCCACACGGCCGTGCACATGCGGTCGAGCGACAGGAAATAGTCCTGCGCGCCGGGCATGATCGGGTCGAGCAGGCCGATATTGGCCGAGTTGTTGAGGTTGACGAGATACTCGTGCGCGCTCGGGAACAGGCCGCCGTAGAGATCGGAGCGGAAGTGCGACAACCGGTAGGGATCGCGCAGCGCGTAGGGCAGCATGACGCGGGCGAGCGACACCGGCGGCGACGTCATCCACTGCATGGTCAGGAAGGCGGCCTCGGGATTGGCCGAGTCGGCCGCCAGCGCCTTGCTGAAGCCCGTCGCATGCTCCGGATTGCCCGGCACCACGGCGTAGCCGATCTTGCCCGCCACCTGCGACTGCGGAATGAAGTTGATCGCGGTCGCCGACTGCGAATAGTTGGCTGCCATGCGGCCGGTCGGCGGCCAGGAGTACATCATCGCCACCTTGCCGGTGAGGAAGGCAGCCCACAGCGAGACCGCGTCGAGCTCGTTGTTGCCGGGGATCGAGGCGGCGTTGGCGGCGATCATGTTCTTCAGCGTCGTGATGCCGGCATCGGACGCAAGCGCCGCCTTCATGTCGTCATCGAACAGCTTGCCGCCGTTGGCGCGGAATTGCTGCAGGAAGTCGAACTGGTTGCCGGGGCTGCCGGCCTTGCGGAAATGGCCGGCGCCGTAGACGTTGGGCGCGAGCTGGTCGGTGATGAACTGAGCGACCTGCGTATATTCCTCCCAGGTCTTCGGCGGCCCGAGCTTGGCGTTGAACTTGGCCTGGTAGGCCTCGACGAGCTTGGGATCCTCGAAGATGTCCTTGCGGTAGTAGACGGCGAAGATGTCGCCGTCGTCGAACAGGCCCCAGACCTTGCCCTTGTAGGTCGGCAGGGCCTTGTAGAGCGGGTGGTAATCGTTGAGATCGTCCGCGTTCATGTATTTGGCGATATAGTCGTCGAGCGGCTGGATGACGCCGCCGTCGGCGAGTGAGGGCGTCCACATCGGCGCGATGTCGAGCACGTCATAGGCGCCGGAGCCGGCGATATGCTCGGCAACCGCCTTCGAATAGAGGTCCGGCCAGGAGAGCTCGACGACGTTGGTCTTGATGCCGGTGAGCTGCTCCAGCATCGGGCCTGAGAAGTTGCGCGGGTCGAGCGCCTGCAGGCCGGCTTCCGAGGTCATGTTGACCGTCACGCCGGAATACTGCTTGGCCGCCTCGATGGCGCGGAAGGCCGAGCCCTCGGCGGGACCTTCGGAGGATGCCTTCAGGGCCGCGGCCTGCGCCTGGCCGAGCGGCGAGGACGGATCGGCGAGCTCCAGCTTCTGCTGCGCCAGCGCCCAGTCCGTCATCATGCCGAGGATCGGGCCGGACGCGGCCAGCATGCCGGTCATCTGGCCGAATTTGGTGATGAATGTGCGGCGCGTCGTCTCGCCGCGCATGAAGGCGTCGACCTCGGCTTCGAGGCCCGCCTGAAAGTCCCGTCTTTCGCGATCGTTCATAGTCCTCACTCCTCTGTCGGTCGGACCGCAGCCCCTTGCCGCGGGCGGCCTGCTGCCTACACTCGTCCGCGGGCGCGGCGGTCGAGCCTTTCTCCCCCTCGCCGCCCGGGGATACGGCCCCGGGGCGGCGCACGCCCGAATACCGGCCGGCCCCTAGGAACCGAAGCGCGCTGCGTACCCGGCCAGCCGCTTCTTCCAGACCGGCGTCTCCAGGACGTCGCGATTGACGACGCCGCGCGGCTCCCGGCCCCGCATGACTTCGAGCACCGCCTTGACGTCGGCCGCACCGTTGCCGGCGAAGCACTGGTCCGTCCAGCAGAGCGCGTGCGGGGCGAGGATCACGTTGTCGAGCTTCAGGATCGGATCGTCGGCGTCCGGCGGCTCGTGCTCCAGCACGTCCAGCCCTGCCCCGGCGATGCGCCGCTCCTGCAACACTCGGGTCAGCGCCAGCATCAGCGTGATCACCGAGACCGCCACCGGGCGGCGCACGCCGTCCGGCGTGATCACCAGCGCGATGCCGGCATCGGTGCAGGCCTTCACGTCGACCGTGTCGTACCCGACTCCGAAGCGCGCGACCACCGACAGGCGGCCGCTCTTCGGTACGCTGCCGGCGTCGAAGCGGTGGGTCAGCAGGATCAGCGCGTCGAAGTCCTCGAGCTGGTCGGCCGTCAGCGGGTTGCGCTGCTCCAGATAGTCCATCTCCAGGCCCGGCGTCGTCCCGAGCGGCGTCAGGTCGAAGTCGGGATAGGTCGGCGAACCGTCCGGCTTCCGGAAATCGCCGGAGAGCGCGACACGGAAAGGTCTGTCAGGCATCCGGCCCTCCCCTCACTTGCAGCCGGCGCGGATCTTGGCGACGCCGTCGGCCAGCGCCTCGTGCAGCAGCCAGATGTCGCCCTGATAGCAGATGAAGTCGAAGCCCTGGCCGTAGAAGTCGATGCCCTGCTGGGTATTGGGAACGAGCCGGCCGAGCGACTTGCCATGCGTCCTGGCCGCGGCGATGATCTTGTCCATCGCGGCCGTGAAGGTCGGATGGCCGAACTCCCCGGGAATGCCCAGCGATACGGACAGGTCGAAATGGCCGACCCAGAGGCAGTCGACGCCCTCGGCGGTCGCGATCGCATCGATGTTCTCGACGCCCTCGGCCGTCTCGATCAGCGCGATGAAGACCGTGCGATCGTTGGCGGCGGAGAACTTGTCGGCGACCGAGCCCGGCCGGTAGCGGTCGTGCGCGATCTGCAAGGCGACGCCGCGGCCGCCGGCCGGATGATACTTCATGGCGCTGACGATTTTGCGCACCTGCTCGGGATTGCCGACCATGGGAACGATCAGCCCCTCGACGCCCATGTCCATCGCCTGCGCGATGAAATGCGAGTCGTGCGAGGGCACGCGCACCATGGCGGGCAGGTCGGCCGCCTCGAAATAGCGGATCGCGCTCTTCACCGTCTCGATGCCGAAGCCGGAATGCTCCATGTCGAAGAACACGAAGTCGCAGCCGGCCGATTTCAGGATGTGGCCGATGCCCGGCGTCGCGAATTCCGCCACGAGATGGCCGAGCTTCACCTTGCGGTGGCCCGTCATCGCCTTCAGTCCCTCAGCAGCCATCTTCATTCCTCCCCGCTGCGACGCCGGCGTCTTTTCCGGCATCGCCCGCGTTCATGCGTTTGCGTTCAGCCCTCGCAGACCAAGTCCCCGCGAATGACCGTCTTGGTTTCGACCAGCGGCGCGCTCTCGGCGTCGAAGCTGGCGAAATGCGCTGAGCGGCAATGGGCCTGGAACGCCGCCTCGTCGTCGTAGATTTCGTAGAGCAGAATGCGCCCGGGCTCGCCGTGCGGCTCTATCACGTCGAAGCGGCGGCAACCCGGTTCCATACGCATCGAGGCGCGGGCGTTCTCGTCCATCAGCGCACGGAAGGCGGCGTGCGTGCCGGGCTTGAGCCGGAAATCCACGATGATGACTAAGCCGCTCATTCCACGCCCCCCACCACGTTCGTGTAGCGGCGCGCCACATATTCCAGATGCTCGCGCATTGCCGCCTCCGCCCGGTCGGCATCGCGCGAGGCCACGGCCTCGAAGATCAACCTGTGCGCGTCGTAGGCCTTCTGGTCCTCGCCGGCGGCCAGCGTCGTGCGCCGCTGCTCCAGCAGCCATTCGGCAAGGGCGGCATGGATGGCGGTGAAGATCGGGTTGCGGCTGATCTCGGCCAGCACGTAGTGGAAGTCGACGTCGGTGCGCTCGAAGCGCCGCAGGTCGCCGATCGAGCGGCGGTTGACCTCGAGCGCCGTCTCCAGGTGCTTGAGGTCTTCCTCGCTGGCGTGCCGGGCGGCATGGCGCGCCAGCCCGACCTCGAAGAAGATGCGCGCGTTCTGGAAGTCCTGGACGCCGCCCGGCGCCGCCATCATGTGGCGTGCCGAGCCGGAGAGCTGGTCGATGACGACCTGCGGCGTCGGCCGGGTGACGCGGGCGCGCTCGCCCGAGCGGACCTCGACCAGGCCCATCTGGTTCAGCCGCAGCAAGGCTTCGCGCACCGACGGGCGGCCGACGCCGAAATGGCGCATGAGCTCACGCTCCGAGGGCAGGTGCTCGGTTTCGACGAACTCTCCCTCGCGGATCATCCGCTCGAGATGGTCGGCGACGTCCTCGGAAAGCCTGCGTTGCTTGACCTGGGCGCTGCGCACGTTTTGGCATACCTGTTATACCAGAGGCCGCGAAGCTAGGCCGCGACGGCGCCCTTGTCAAATACTCGCGGAGGACTTCGTCGCGATTTTCGACAGCAGGCGTTTTGGCAGGCCTGGACCCACCAATGCCGGGCCGCGGGAAGGCCGCCGACGGTATCCGCGGGCATAACGAAAACCCCGCCGTCCCATGCCACCGGCACGGCCGAGGCTGCCGTCCAGAAACTTCCCGCGCTCAGGTCTCCTGGTCCCGGCAGGACGGGCTGCCGCATTTATCGTTCCCGCAGGCAGGAGGCGAGAACCACGGCCAGCGCCAATTGCCGGACGTTCAATCGCCTCACATCAGAGCCGGATCATTCAAACCTGCTGGAAATGGCAGATCGCCCTGATAGCGATTGATCCCCAAGCCGGCGAGCGCCGCGCGGCGATGGATTTCCGCCATGGCCGGCTCGAAGATGCTGTTGCGGCGCTCGAGTTCGGCGTGCTCCGCCAGCCAGGCCGGAACCAGTTCCGCGAGTTCGGCAAAGACGGCGTCCTCGTCCACGGTCGTCAACCTGCCATTCTGCATTACGATGCGGCCGGCGACCATGACCGTCTCGATCGAGGAACCGTTCTCCGCATGGACGAGATGCTTTGCAGCGTCGTTGAGCGGCATGAAGGGATAGGAACGCAGGTTGAGGATCATCAGGTCGGCGGACTTGCCGACTTCAAGCGAGCCGGTGACATGGTCCAGCATCGCCGTCTTCGCTCCGCCGAGCGTCGCCATATGCAGGATTTCGTCCGCCGAGACCCACTTGCCGTAGTCCGGACCGGAGACGCAATGGACAAGACCGGCGACACGCATGACGTCAAAGACGCGGGCCGTATCGTTCGACGAGACACCGTCGGTGCCGAGGCCGAGAGTAACGCCCGCATCCAGCAGCCGCCGCAACGGCGCGATGCCGGCGCCGAGCTTCTGGTTCGATATGGCGTTGTGGGCGACCGAAACGCCGGCCTCACCCATGAGCCGCATATCCTCGTCGCTGGCCCAGACGGAATGGGCGATCGTGGTGTTGCGCTTCAGAAGGCCGAGATCGCGCATGTAGGCGATCAGGCTCTTGCCGTGCAGTTCGTGGCCGGTGACGGCCTGTGTCCGGGTCTCCAGGACATGCGTATGGAACGGCACGCGCCTCGCAATCGCCAGTTCCATGCAGGCGGCCATCAGGTCCGGTGTGCAGCGCTGCGGCGCGGAAGGGACGATCATGAAGTTCACGCGACCGGCCCGGCCATGCAGGCTGGCAAAGGCCGCCTTGCAGTAGTCGACATAGGCATTCGCCGTCATGGGGGGGCCGAAGTCGAGCAACGCCTGCAATCTTGCCGGCATGACCTCGCGCGCGAAAGGCAGCGCATCGAGCGTATGGACGTTCATCGCGGCGCTGGAAACGTTGGCGCGGATGCCGGCATCGTCGTAGGCGCGGAACACCGTCTCCAGCCGTGACAGATCGTGGGTCGGAGGATCAAAGAAATCGTCGCACAAGGTGGTGACGCCGTTGCGCAGCGACTCCATCGCCAGGAGCAGGCTGCGCAGATAGAGCAGCCGCTCGCCGATCGGATCGTTCATCAGCAGCGGATAGGCATAGAGCAGCCAGATTTCCAGCGGCATGCGCTCGTAGCGGCCGCGAAAGAAGGTTTCGCTGGAGTGGGTGTGCGCATTGACGAGGCCCGGCATGACCAGGCGATCGCGACCGTCGATAACGAGGGCGTCGGGGGCGGCTGGTAGGTGGCTGCCTATCGCGGTGATGACGCCTTTGCTGATCAGCAGGTCGCCGTCGAAGGACGTCGTGCCGTGTGCGGCATCGACGGCCAGTATCCTGGTGTTGCGGATCAACGTCTGGCTCATGGCAGGTTTCCGAGCGCTTCGAGGAGCAGGGCGTAATAGGCGGCCGCGTCGCCGTCACGGACCCAGAAGGTGTTGCGCGGCAGGTCGGTGATCTGCCACCAGTCGGCCACCGTCATGCCAAGCGTCAGCCGCCCGGCAAGCTCGACCGAGACGTTGACCTGCCGCCCCGAAAAGATCTGCGGCGCCAGCATGAAGGCCGGAACGCAGGGTCCATGCAGCGGCGCGCCCTCCCAGCCGTATTTGCCGAGATCGAAAGTCTGCGAGAACTCCAGCATCTCGGCGGTGGCGATGCCGCAGCGGTTGCCGAGCGCACGCATCGCATCGAGGCGAGCAGGTGTCGAAAGCATCTTATGCGTGACGTCGAGCGGCAGGAGCGTCGTCCTGATCCCGGCCCTCAGGACGATATCGGCGGCCTCGGGATCGACATAGCAGTTGAATTCGGCCGAGGGCGTGATGTTGCCGACCTCGAAATAGGCGCCGAGCATGGCGACGACCTCGACGATCCCGCCGGCGATATCGGGAGCCTTGCGCAGGGCCATGGCAAGATTGGTGAGCGGCGAAAGCGAGCAGATCGTCACGGCGTCGGGATGCGCGCGGATGGTGTCGACGATGAAATCGACGCCATGCTTCTCCTGGGCCCGTATCGCCGGCTTCGGCAGATCAGGACCGTCCAGACCTGTGGGACCATGGACATGGTCGGCGATCACCAGCGGCCGCATCAGGGGTTGCCGGCACCCGGCAAAGACCGGGATGTCCGGCCGTCCGGCCAATTCCATCAACTTGAGGCAATTGTCGAGCGTATGTTCGAGGTGAATATTGCCGGCCGTGGCGACGAGGCCGAGCACCTCGAAAGCGTCGGGGCGGCCGAGGATCATCAGGATCGCCGCTGCCTGGTCCTGCCCCGGATCGGTAAGGATGATGAGCTTGCGCTTCATGTCCGCTCCCCGACGCGGCCCGGCGCGCCGCCCTCCAGCCAGGCGTAGAGCTCCCAGGTTTCCCCGTCGGGACCATGAAAATAGGCGCAGCGCGCATTCCATTCGTGGTCGGCGGGCGGCCCGACGAAGACGATGCCCGTCGCCGTCAACTGGTCGTGCAGCCGGTCGATCTTGTGGGGGCTGTCGAGCCGGACGGCGATGAGGACGGCGGATGTCGAGCCGGGCTCGACCCGCACTCCGGCGTGGCGCGCGATGTGGGCGCGTTCCCACACGGCCAGCGTCACCCCGGCGCCGATGAAGTCGGCGAAGCCCGGCGCGCGATGCTGTAGCCGAAAGCCGAGCTTTTCCACGTAGAAGCGAATGGAGGCTTCGACATCGGCGACGAGCAGGCAGATATCCTGGATCGGATGGGTCTGGGCGAATTCCATCGGTCTTGCCTCACTGGTCCTTCAGTTCGCCGAAGGCGCCGGCCGTGTTGGCCGCTCCCAGTTTGCCGGAGAGCCAAACGCCGAATATCGTGGCGAGATAGGGCAGCGCTTGCAGCAGGTCGTGCGGGACCTTGTCGCCGAACATCAATTGGGCGCGAATGCCCAGCGCGCCGGCGATGGCGAAGAAGAAGGCGGCGAGCGTCGCGCCGATCGGGTGCGAGGCACCGAAGATGACGGCGGCGAAAGCCATGAAGCCGCGCCCTGCCGTCATGCCCTGCGCGAAGAATTGCAGGCTGCCGCCCGCCAGTTCCGCGCCGCCGATGGCGCAGAGCACACCGCCGATGGCCAGCGCCACAAGGCGCATGCGGGCCGGCTCGATGCCCACGCCCCGCGCGGCGAACGGATGCTCGCCGCTGGCGGCGAGTTGCAGGCCGAAGCGGCTGCGCCGCAGCAGCAGCCACATCGCGAAAACCACGAAAGGCATGGCGGCGACGAAGATCGACAGGACGCCATAGTCGCCGAACGCCGGGCCGAGCCTCGGCACGCCGAACGGTGCCGTCACCGTCGCCTGGCTGCCGAAGATCGATTCGACCGCGAGCGCGGTGCCGCCGATGCCAAGGCCGGTAAGGCCGAGGCCGGCGATGATCGGATTGGCCTTCAGCTTCTCGATCACGAACCAGAGCAGGACGGAGGCTGCGATGCAAAGAAGGCTGGCGATCAGGATCGCCGCCACGAAGGACTGCGTCAGCATGATGCCGAGGATGGTGGCGCAGGCGCCGATGATCATCAGCCCTTCGAGGCCGAGATTCCATACACCGGCACGTTGGGCGATCACCCCGGCCAGCGTCACATAGACCAGCGGCGTGCCGGACCGCAGAATGGCGATGACGATGTCGTTCATTGCGCCCGTCCTCCCAAACGCAAAAGCTTGTCCAGCAGGTTGGAGCGGGCCGTGATGAACAGCGCGATCGCCGCGTTGATGATGTCGATCGCCGCCGCCGGCAGGCCGGCCATGATCGGCAGGTAGAGTGCCGCCGAGGCGAGGCCGCCGAAGAAGATCGACACGGCCGCGGTGCCGACCACCGAAAGGTTGGCGACCAGTGCGATCAGGATGGCGGTGAAGCCGTGCGCCGGCAGGAAGCCGGAGGTGATGCGGCCGTTCGGCCCCAGCAGCTCGATGGTGCCGGCAAGCCCCGCGAGCGCTCCCGAAATGACGAAACTCGACAGGCCGAGCTGCCACAGCTTCGCGCCCTGCCAGCGCACCATGGTGCCGTTCCTGCCCGCAAGGCTTGCGAGGACGCCGAAGCTGGTCCGATTGACCAGCAACCACATGGCAATGCCGACGACCACCGCGATGCCGATGATCGTCGGTGACAGGCCGAGGGAATCGGAAATGCGGTACGCGGCGTCGACCGGCCGGCTGGAGGCCTGCTGGCCACTCCCCGCCGGATCCTTGAGCGGGCCGGCGCTCACGTAAACCAGAAGCAGGCCCGCGAGAAAATTGCCCATCAGCGTGGTGATGACCTCGTCCGTGCCGGAGCGCAGTTTGAGCAGGCCGGGCCAGAGCGCCCAGAGCGCGCCGCCGGCGATGCCGGCCAGGAAGATCAACGGAACGGCGATCAAGGCCGGAGTGCCGCGCAGCAGCTCGGCGGCGAAAGCGGCCGCAATCGCTCCGACGTAGAACTGCCCCTGCGCGCCGATATTGAAGTAGCCGGCACGAAAGGAAATGCCCACGCCCACCGCCGTGATGAACAGCGGCAGCGCCCATCGGAGGCTTTGTTCCATCGCGCCGGGCCGCAGGAACGCCCCGTCGACGACGGCAACGAGCATCTGCGCCGCGTTGTAGCCGGCGAACTGAAAAACCACGGCGCAAAGCACCAGAGAGAACGCCACGAAGATCAGGCAGCGAAGAATGGCCAGAACCCTGTCCCGCATGTCAGGCTCCCGTCGCCGCATGGCCGGCGCCGGTCATGGCGGCACCGACGGACTGGATGTCGTAAGGGGCGGCAAACTCGCCGGCGATACGGCCGGAGAGCATCACCACCACCCGATCGGAAATGTCGAACAATTCGTCGAGATCCGAGGAGATGAGCAGGATGGCCGCTCCCCTGTCCCGGGCAGCGCGCAGGGAATCCCACACGAAGGCGGTGGCGCCGATATCAAGGCCGCGCGTCGGCTGTGCGGCGATGATCAGCCGGGCATCGGAATCGACCTCGCGCGCCAGGATGACCTTCTGTGCGTTGCCGCCCGAAAGCGAGCCGGCGCGCTGTGCCGGCGAATGGTAGTGCACGCCCCAGTCCTTGAGCGAGCGATCGCAGAGCGCCCGGATACGGGAGGGGTGGACCGGTTTCAGGAGCGGACCTTCCAGCAATTCGCGGGCGCTCCAGTTTTCCCAGAGCGAACTGGTCAGGCTCAGGCCCTCGACGTTGCGTTCGAAGGGAATGATCCGCAGCCCCGCGCCGCGCCGCGCCGCCAGCGACCTGGCGGTGACGTCCTGCCCGTCGAGGGCAATGGTGCCGCCGGAAAGCGCCGCAAGGTTCGCGATGGCGCGCACGAGCGTTTTCTGGCCGTTGCCCTCCACCCCGGCGATGCCGACGACCTCGCCCGGGCGAACGATCAGCCCGACATCATGAAGCGGCGCGCCCTCGCTGTCGGGGGCCGTCGTGACGGCGGTCATCGACAGGACCGGCGACCGGCCGGCAAGGCCGGGCTGGCCGGCTGTCGGCTCGGCCAGCGGCCGGCCTTTGCCGACCAGCGCATCCCGATCCTCGCTCGCGCGTGCCGCATCGCCGATGATCAGCGCGGCGAGACGCTCGGCGCCAAGATCAGCCGCCGGCACCGGTCCCTCGATGCGCCGGCCGCCGCGCAGGACGGTGATCGTGTCGGCGATACCCAATACCTCACGAATCTTGTGCAGAATGAGGATGACCGTAACGCCGCGCTCCTTCAGCCGCCGCACGCGGGCGAACAATGTCTCGATGCCGGCCGGCGACAGCACCGCCGTGGGCTCGTCCAGGATCAGCACCTTTGCGTCGGTGATCAGGGCGCGCGCGATCTCGATGCTTTGCTGGGTTTCAACCGGCAGGTCGCGAATGCGCCGCGACGGATCCACCTGGATGTCGAGGCCGGCCAGATGCGCTCGCCATTTGTCGGCAAGGCCCTTGCGCGAATAGAAGCCGCCGCGTCCCGCCGCCCCGAACTCCATGGCCTCGACGATCGTGAAGGAAGGCGGCAGGGCGAAGCTTTGATGCACCAGTTCCACGCCGGCCGCGCGGCTGTCGCGGACATGGCCGGTGCGGATGGCCTGCCCGGCGATCTCCACCGTGCCGGCCGTGGGCCGCACCAGCCCGGCCGCGACGCGGGCGAAGGTCGTCTTGCCGGCGCCGTTCTGGCCGACCACGGCGTGGATGAGTCCCGGTGCGAACTCGACCGAGACGCCAGACAATGCCGCGACGTCGCCGTAGCGGACGGAGACGTCGCGGCATGCGAGGGCAGGCGGGGATTGGCTGGACATGAACAGATTTCCGGCATGAGGCAGCGAAGCCCGGCGCCGCGGCCGGGCAATGCGGGAACGATCCGGCGCCCTCCCGTCAGAGCGTCGTGTTGAACTCCACCTTGACGGAGCCGTCGAGGATGCCGGCACGGATCTTCTCGACGGCCGGCAGCGCCTCCTTGGCCTTGGCGGTCAGGTCGGCAGGCCCTTGCTCGGCAAACAGCGGCGAGGGAATGAAATCGATGACGCCGGTGCCGAGGCCGGTATGCTCGTGCGTGCCGCCCTTCCAATCCTCTCCCAATGCCTTGCTCACCTCGTTGTAGAGCGACGCGCCGAAATCCAGTCCGACGATGGAGATCACCGACTTCGGCCCGAGCGGGAACTGGGTCGGCGCGAGGCAGCTCACCATGCGGCCTTCCTTCTCGTTGGCCGCCGCGATGATGCCGCCGTCGGTGGCGGCGGCATCGGTCTGGATATAGTCGATGCCGTCGTTGAACATCTGCGTGGCGATTTCCTGCCCCTTGGCCGGATCCTGGAAGGAGCCGGCGAAGGCGGCGGTGACCGTGGCATCGGGATTGACCGAATGGACGCCGGCCTTCAGCGCGTTGAAATCGGCGTTGAGCGGCGGGATCGATATGCCGCCGATGTAGCCGATCTTGCCCGACTTCGACATCTTGGCGGCAAAGACTCCGGAGAGATAGCAGCCGAGATAGTAGTCATAGGAAACCGTGACCACATTGGGGATCGCCGGCTCGAACGGATCGGCGAAGAGCTGGATCCACTTCGTATTCGGATAGGAGGGAGCGAGCGCCTTGAACGGTTCCGCCACTTCGTTGAAGGTCGACACGATAATGGAGACGCCGGCGTCGCACAGCGTGCGGAATATGGTCTCGTAGGTTGCCGGGTCCTGCGCGTAGACGGCGCGGTAGGGGAAGCCCTTCTCCTCGGCGAGCTGCTTGAGCTTGGCGATCATGGAATCCACAGGGCCGTTGTCCCCGGCCGCCTGGGTGTGGACGAGCGCCACCAGTCCGCCGGCGGCGTGGGCCGCAAGCGGCCTCAGGCTCGCCGCGAGCCCCGCTGCTGCGGCAGCGGCGCCAAGATGCAGGACAGCACGGCGGTCGAGGCCGCGAGAAAAGCCGTTTCCAGTCTTTGCATATGTCATTTGATCAGTTCCCTCTTTGTGTTTGCTTTGCGGGTTGTCATTCGTCTGCGTCAAAGCGGCGGCGAATAGGATGCAGGATTCATGATCATCACCTCCTGCTTCTGAATCGCACCCAGCGCCCAGATGCCATCGATGAAGCGTTGCCATTCAGGGTCGGCATACATGGCCTGCCGGCGTGTCTCGCGATCGGCCAGACTGTCATAGGCCCACATCAGCACCGTCGTATGCAGCGTACCGATCTCGGCAGCGTAGAGACCGACGAACTTGTTGAGATGCCGCTTCTGGATCGGCAGGCCCTCGGCCTCGTACTTCTTCATCCATTTGTCGACCGTGCCGGGCTTGAAGGTGTATGTGCGGTGTTCGAGGATCATCTTTCTCTTCAGGTCTCCAGGATGAATTCGGCGCATTTCTCGCCGATCATGATCGCCGGTGCGTTGGTGTTGCCGCTGGAGATGATCGGCATGATCGAGGCGTCCGCCACGCGCAGGCCCTCGATGCCGTGAACCTTCAGCCTGGCGTCGACGACGGCCATCGCGTCCGTGCCCATCTTGGCGGTGCCGACGGGATGGAACGTGGTCATGGCCGTGGCCCGCAGCCACCGCGTCAGCTCCGCGTCGGTCTCCGCATCCGGACCCGGTGCCAGCTCCATGCCGCGATAACGGTCGAAAGCCTGCTGGCCGGCGCTCTCGCGCGTCAGGTGGATGGGTGAAGCCGTGATTGGCCTCGACCCGCTGCTTTCCCCGAAAGGGGTTGGGAAAATGCAGGTTCGCGGTCTTTTCCAGCGCCGGCATGAAATGGAGCTGGATGTCGGGCGCCACGAGTCCGGCATGGGATCGGATGAAGGCGCCGGCCTCATAAGGGAACGTCGTGGTGATCCCCTCGCCGAACAGCATTCCCCGGGCGACGGCCGGAATGAGCTTGTCGGCCCGCAGGTCGCCGAACAGCGTGACCGGCTCGCGGCATTCCCAGCTCATGACGCAATCGACGTGGTCCTGGAGATTTTTGCCCACGCCGGGAAGATCGTGAACAGGCTTGACGCCGACCGCCTTCAGTTCGTCTGCCGGTCCGATGCCGGACAGCAGCAGCGCCTTGGGCGTATTGACGACGCCGGCCGACAGCACGATCTCGCGCTCCGCCCTGACGCTTGAAAGGCTGCCGCCCTTCAGATACTCGACCCCGACCGCACGGCCGTTCTCGATCATCAGGCGCGTGGTCTCCGCGCCCGTGATCACGGTCAGATTGGGCCGCCCCATCGCCGGGCGCAGGAACGCCCAGGCCGTCGACCAGCGCTTTCCGTTGCGGATGGTGAAATCGTAGCGGCCGAATCCTTCCTGTGCCTCTCCGTTGAAGTCGTCGTTGAGCGGATAGCCCGCCTGCTCGCCCGCCGTGCAGAAAACGTCCATCAGCGGATTGTGGCCGCGGGCGCGGCAGACGGTCAGTTCGCCGTCGACCCCGTGGAACTCTCCGTCGCGCTGGACATGGGCTTCGGAACGCCGAAACGCCGGCAGCACTTCGTCATAGGACCAGCCGGGTAAACCGAGCTGCGACCAGCGATCGTAGTCATGCCGGTTGCCGCGAACATAGATCATGCCGTTGATGGTGGAGGTGCCGCCCAGCACCTTGCCGCGCGGCCAGTAGAGCGAGCGGCCATCGAGGTAGGGTTCCGGTTCGGTGTGGTAGTGCCAGTTGTAGATACCGGAATGGAAAAGCTTGCCCATCAGCATCGGCAGGCGGAAAAGCGGATTGCGATCCTTGCCGCCTGCCTCCAGCAGGAGGACGCGATGGGCCGGGTCCTTCGACAGGCGGCTGGCCAGCACGCAGCCGGCCGAGCCTGCGCCGACGATGATGAAATCGAACTCCGATCGGGCCGACATATTCACCATGCGACAGGCTGTGCGCCCATCGCCCCGAGATGGGAGTTGCAAAGAAGAAACGGGTTCTCCCGCCCCAGCACGCGCTCGGCAAAGGCCGGATGATCGCGCAGGATCACCGCATGCCCGTCGAACACGCCTTCGCGAAGACCGGCTTCACCGACTACATCTGCCGCCGCATCGCCGAAGCCGATGAGAACGAGCGGCTGGTTGCGCCTCAGAAGCGACGCGACGACCGCCAGCATGAGCGGCCGCCAGAACGGCAGGTGGCCGCGGGCCTGATGTGGATCGACGCCGACCTTGAAACGCGACAGCGTCAGCGACGCGTTGAGCAGCAGCACCCCCTGGCCGAGCCAGCGGTCGGCAATGGCGTCCGGGCCTTCGAAGCCGGCGGCGGGATCGCAAAGCATGCGCCGTACGTCCGGCCAGCGGTCGAAACTCTCCGCCAACGCCACATCGCCTGTGCGCGCCGCGACAATCAATTGCATGTAGGCGCGGATGCTTTTCGAGAACATCTTGTCGAGTTCCGCCCAGGACACGATGTTGCCGGCCTCAAAGGCGCGCCCCGTCGCAAAGCCGGGCTCCGGATACGGGTCCTGCCCGAGCACCAGGCAACGGACGTCTCGCGGCTCGATGCCGTCGAATGCGGCAAACGCGTGGGCGCCTCCGGGTTGACCCGGAAAATGCCGCCCCCGCCGCACCGGAAAGATCGGCTCCCAGAGCTCGAAGTCGAGGCTCGCGTCGATCCTGTCGAAGGGATCGCCCACGGCGCCGAGCGCGGCGCGCCAGCCCGCCGGCAAATCCGCCTCCCAGCCGGCAAAGGTCTGCGCCATCGCCTCGCGCAACGACATCATCTTCCCGTTCGCCCGTTATTCGTTGTTGCCGGCGAGCCTAGACAAAAGCTGACCAAAGTGTCAACTTACTGAAATGGGAAAAGTGACGATTTTGTCGAATTTATATGACCAAAACGTCAGCTTTCTGACTCGGGTCTGCGAAGAGCTTTTTTCGGTGGAAAAAGCATGCCATGGGGAGCGCGCGCTGTTGTCTTTTTCGGCGACCCGTCGAAAGCATGATGCGCAAGGGACGAATGGGGAATGGCACAGCAGCGCAACACGCCGGAAGAGAGGATACGCGAACGCAATGTCCGTCTCATCATCAAGGCCGGGATCGAGATTTTCGCGCGCAAAGGCTTCGACGGAACCCGCATAGCCGAGATCGCGGACGCTTCAGGTCTGCCGAAGGCGAACGTCTACTACTATTTTTCGTCCAAGGAAGAGATCTACACGGCCATCATCGCCCACCTGCTCGCGGGCTGGGACGACGCTTTGAAATACATCTCCGCCGATCGCGAGCCGGCCGAGGCATTTCGGCTCTATATTCGCGCCAAGCTGGACTACACTCGCAAGAACCTTGCCGAAACCCGCCTGTTCGCCAGCGAGATCATCCAGGGCGCCCGCTTTCTGAAGAAGAAGGACCGCCAGCATATGCGCGACATCACCGACAGGCACGTCGCGGTGGTCGAGGGATGGATTGCCGCCGGCAAGATGCTTCCGGTCGATCCGCGCCATTTGTTCATCATGCTTTGGGCGGCGACGCAATTCTATGCCGAATTCGAGCCGCTCGCCGCCGACGGGTTGAAGAAGGCCCGCCTGAGGACAGAAGACTACGACGCGGCGGCGACTACGATAGCCGAGACGATCTTGCGCGGCATTCTGCCCAGCCGCTGAGTATGGTTGCGCATGGCAGTTTTCCAGCGGCTTCCGTAGGCGAGGCGCCTGCGCGCGAAACGAGAGAGCGTCGGCGTGCAGGCCCGGTTGCGCCCGCCGAGGGTCTGTCGCCGCTGCCTGCCGTCCTGCCGTCCGCAATTTGCAGAACTTGACGCCCTGCCCGTCGATATGTGGATCATGGCCGGTCGGAACCCATCGCCCCTTCATATGACTTCGTCTGCCCGGGCTGCGTCGTTGTGACGTCAGCGGATCACGATCCTGTCCATTCCTCCGGATCGGATTAGTCCTCCTGCTCCTCGTGCACGGGCATTTTCTCGGCCGCTGAGCCTGCATTGTCGAGCAGGCCGGCATCCTCCAGCGCCTCGACCTGCGGCATGTCCGCCAGCGTGTCGAGCCCGAAGCTCTCCAGGAACCGCCTCGTCGTCACATAGGTGTATGGCGCGCCGGGCTGCGGCGAGCGCGGTCCGGAGGCGATGAGACCCAGTTCGCGCAGCCGGCCGATCACGTCGCGACTGACCTCGCGGCCGACGATGCCGGCCAGCGCCGCCCGGGTGACCGGCTGGTGATAGGCGATGCAGGCCAGCACCAGCATCTCGGTTTCGGGGATGCCGGAGGAAGCCGGGCCTTGCCCGAGTGCCGCCTGCAGCACCTCGGCCTGGCGCGGCCGGGTGCGGAACTGCCAGCCGCCGGCGACGGCGACGATCTCGTAGGGACGGGCCGAAAGCTCGCTGGAAATATCCTCGATGAGGAGGTCGATGCTGCAATCGCGCCCGATCACGCGGGAAAGCAGCTCGCGCGGCACGGGCGCGGACGCGGCGAAGATGACGGCTTCCACGCGCGTCATCCATTCGCGCCAGCGCAGCTCCGGCGGCAGCGCGACGAGCTCGGTGTCGAGCGGCA